>JBGAMO010000021.1:0-39565 GCA_044222845.1 Phycisphaerales bacterium | reverse complement strand
TCCACATGCCCGCACGCAAGAAGAAGACAGCCGCGTCCCGCAACAAGCCTCAGATTGACCTGGCCGCGATCCGACAGCGGATCAACCAGCTCGACGCGTCGCTCGTTCAACTGCTCAACGAGCGATCGTCGCTGGTGGTGAAGGTTGGCGAGTACAAACGCAAGGCCGGTTTGCCGGTGTACACGCCGCACCGCGAGGCGGAGGTGCTCGAGCGAGCCCTCAAGGCCAATACGGGTCCGCTCCCCGATCGGACGCTGGAAGCGATCTACCGCGAGCTGATGTCGGGCAGTTTCGCGCTCCAGCAGCCGCTGCGGATCGGATTCCTCGGGCCCCCGGGGTCGTACTCGCATCTGGCCGCTCTGCGGCACTTCGGCGGGAGCGTCGAGCACGAGGACCTGCACGACATCGCCGGCGTCTTCACCGAGGTACAGCGCGGGCACGTGAACTACGGGCTGGTGCCGATCGAGAACTCCACCGGCGGCGGCATCGTCGAGACGCTCGATGCGCTGCGGGACCTCGCGCACAAGGGGCGTGCGGAGGTCGTCGTGTGCGCCGAGGTTCAGGTGGAGGTTCGTCACTGTCTGCTGGCCAACTGTCCGCCGCGGAGTGTGAAGCGCATTCTCTCCAAGCCCGAGGTGTTCGAGCAGTGCCGCGTATGGCTGGCGCGTCAGTACCCGAACGCGGAGCTGATCCCGACCCCAAGCAGCAGCCGCGCCGCGGAGATGGTGGCAGAGGAGAGCCGCAAGGCGCTGGCGGCGGCACGCGTCCCGGAGTGCGCGGCGGTCGGCTCCGAACTCGCTGGTCAGATCTACGGGCTCAATCCCATCTTTGTCGGCATCGAGGACAATCCGGGGAACATCACCCGGTTCTTCGTGATCTCGCGTCAGCGTGCCGAACGCACCGGCGACGACAAGACCACGGTGATGTTCAACACAGCCGACAAGCCCGGCGCGCTCGCCGAGGTGCTGAACGCGTTCCAGCGCGGCGGGATCAACCTCACGCACATCGAGAAGCGGCCGAGCGGCAGGCGCAACTGGACGTACACGTTCTTCGTGGATGCGCAGGGGCACCGGGACGATCCGACGATGGCGGCGGTGCTCGCGGAGGCGAGGCAGTACTGCCGCGAGTTGGTGGTGCTGGGGAGTTATCCGCGCTCCAAACGCATCCTGTGACACGGCGCCAGCTCCGTCGCGGGCCGGATGACGCTCCGAACGGAAGATTGAAAAGCGTTCGGCGTGGCGCTTGCCGAGGGGTCGTTGCGCGGGTGCGGGTGGAATCGCGCCGCGGCTACAGGCGGGGGTTCGGACCGTTTCGGCGGTATGTTCGGCTCCACTGAAGATCCCACAGATAGCGGAGCGAGATCATCCCCGCGTGGCCATCCATGAAACCGACGTTGATGCTCCGTTCGTGGCGGGCGATGCAGAATCGGCCCATGTGGTAAGGCGCTTCCGCGCCGGGGTTGGACCATCCAGTGGTGAGGTCGCGGGGCACGGTGTCGAAGGGCGTCGGCCAGCCGTCTACCCAGATGGCGTCGGCGAAGGCGGGCACTCGCTCGGGAAGATCGAACTTGGTCAGCGTCTGCCACCAGGCCTTGGGGTACGGTTCGCGGTTACAGAAGATGGACATCGGGTCGCCGGGATAGGGCGAGTAGAGGAATCCGTTGAAGCCGTAGCTTCCATCCTGATCGCCCAGGTACCAGCCGAGCTTGGCGGTGCCCATGGAGCCGCCGCCGGTGCGCTCCTGGCGGGTCTTGGCCACCGGGCAATAGCGGAGCGATTCGATGTTGCCGTGGTACTGGTTCAGGGCCTGGAGGTAAATGTTGTAGGTGTCGTACGGGAAACACTTGTCCTTGTAGTCATCGCCGTACAGGAGCAACGCCGCGGTGAGTTGGCGCGTCTGGGAGGCGCAGACGACGAGGCGGCCCGCGGCGCGGGATTTGGCGAGCGCGGGCAGAAGCAGGCTGATGAGCAGCGCGATGACGGCGATCACCACGAGGAGTTCGATGAGCGTGAACGCCGGGCGGGGATGGTGGGGTTTGAGCCGCATGCGGGATGGAAGCGGTTGCGGTTATGTCTGGAGCACGCCGGTCTTGAACTGCGCCGTGTAGTCCCAGTTCTGTGCCGCGGCGTCGAGAGCGGCGATGAGTTCTTCGCGGGTGCGGTGGGGTTCGATGATGCGGTCGACCCAGCCGCGGGCGGCGGCGTGGCGGATGTCGGCCTGCTCGGTGTAGGAGGCGTGTATCGCGGCGTAGATCTGCTTGTGGGTTTCGGGGTCGATGGTCTCGCCCTTGCGCTTGCGGCTGGCTTCCTCGATGGTGGTGAGCACGCCGGTGGCCTGGTTGGCGCCCATGACGGCGCACTTGGCGTTGGGCCATGCGAAGGCGAGGAACTGGTCGAAGGCGCGGCCGCACATGGCGTAGTTGCCCGCTCCGTACGAGCCGCCCATGATGACGACGATCTTGGGGACGATGCAGTTGGCCATGGCGTTGACCATCTTGGCGCCGGCGCGGATGATGCCGCCCTGCTCGCTGTCGCGGCCGACCATGAAGCCCGTGGTGTCGTGCAGGAAGATGAGGGGGACCCTGCGCTGATTGCAATCCATGATGAAGCGGGCGGACTTGTCGGCGCTGTCGTCATAGATCACGCCGGGCATGTTTGTAAACTTGGAAGGACCGGCCTTGCCGCCGGGCATCTGACGCTGCGTCAGTTTCTTCTGGTTCGCGACGATGCCGACGGAGTGGCCGCCGATGCGGGCGTAGCCACAGACGATCGACTGGCCGTAGTCGGTCTTGTATTCGTCCCAATCGGCGACCAAGTGCTCCAGCCCTTCGGAGTTCTTCTCGGCGCGGACATCAACGAGACACTCGATGACGGCTTCGACGTCGTACTGCGCACCGGCCTTGTCGGTGAACCGGTCGTACAGGGCTTCGCCGGGATGGAGCGCGGTCGACTTGGCGGTGTTGGGAACGGTGCGTGCGGAGGAGCTCGGCTGGCCGTACTTGGAGAAGAGCGATCGCAACCGCGTGATGCACGCCTCGTCGTCCTTTTCCTTGAAGTCGATGGTGCCGGAGATGCTCGCGCATGCGGCGTCGCCGAGTTCCTCGTCGGTCACTTCCTGTTCGACGCGGCCTCTTTACCACGCGCAGGACCGGCGAGGTAGAGGCCCGAGCCTTCGGTCATGAGGAGCGTGTCGCAGAGGACGGAAGATACCGCCGTCCAGCGCGACCAGGGCATCGATGACGGCGATCGAGAGCGCGCCATCGGAGATGATGGCGTTGTTGCGGGAAGATGCGGCCGAAGTCGTCGGTGTCGGGAAAGACATCTTCCTGCATCGGGAGGAAGACGCCGGCGGAGTCGACGAGGTAACGGCGATGGCGCAACTGGGCCATCATGGCGATGGTCTGGGCGCGGATGATCTTCAACGTCCATTCAACAACGCCTGCTGGTGAAAACGGCTGAAGACGACCAGCAGCAGGCACGCACCACTGCTGACGTGAAGACGATTACCGGCGTGGTGAATCGCCACCTCGGCGCGAGCGATACGCGGCCCAGAGCCCGTATTCCCGATATTACCCAAGTCGATGAGCTTCGACGCGCGCCTGCTGCTGGCGAGCAACGCACGCTGGCGTTCGATGGCGGAGTGCCGCTGCCCAAACGGATCTTGGCTTCGGCTTGCGCTGGCGCTTCGGCGACAGTATCGCGGAGTGTGGAGGCGGTAGGGGCGTTGGACATTCGGGTGGAGGGTATCGAGGATTCATGCTGGGTGTTGGGCTGGAGGAGGGGGTGAACGTGGACGGCGGCTCTGCTCATGTTCTCGGAATCTCGGAGGGGAGCGGGAACGAGCGCGGTTTGATACGCGGCGGCGGGCAAGCACCGGTTGGTCGAGGGCGATCATGCGGCGAGGTGCCGCGGGGTGAACGAGGAGGGTGCAGCGATCGAGGCGTGATGGCCTGCGCGGGCGGGCGGGCCGGACGAATGGCTTGGCTTCGGGTTGAGGCTCGGGTTGAGGCTGGTGCTCGGGCTGGTGCTCGGGTTGAGGCGCGGGCTGCGGCGTGGTCGCCTGAGGGGGCGGCTGCGTGGCGGTGTTCGCGGCGAAGCGACGAACGAGATCCGCGAGGTCGATCGATGGGGTTGGCCGGGGCGGGGTGCGGGGCTGGCACCGGGGTTGAGGCGTCGCGGCGGGACGCGGGGGCTTGGAGCAATCGGGGATGCGGGAGAGGCGGAGGAGCATCGCCGCGGCTGCACGGACGAGTTGAGCGTGTCCGGCACGGTTGCCGGAAGCCGCGGCGGCGTCGGGGCCGAACTTCGCAAGGATGTGCAGGGCGACGCTGAGGACCTTGTCGAGGTTTTTGGAAGCAAGGACACGCACACGGTGCGTTTCGGCATCGCCGATGGAGTCCAGACGCTCGCGGATGTGGGGCTGCGCGAGCCAATCCGCCAGGGCCCAGAGGGTGGTTTGGTGACGCTCTGCGATCTCGCGGAGAGAGTCGTGCGCATTCATGCACTCAGCGAGTATCTGGGCCACCCAGTCTTGCGGCGGATTGAACGCGCCTTGAGATTGAGCGACCAACTCATCCATTCGATGGAGTCAGTGTACGTATTTTGGACGGATATGCAAGAGTATTGTTTGGTTTTTGATCAGTTTTCTGCTTAAGTGCTTGTGGCGAAATGGGTTAGACACGCGGCGGGCGGACTTGGGCTGCCTGACTTTCGCCTTGGTGGCTGACAGCGGGGACTTTGAGACGGGTGTTCACCGGTTTATCCCAAGGGTTCCGCAAGACAAAGACTGCCCAGTTCTCGTCCACGCGATCGGCGCGGCGAGGACTCGGTTGCGAACGTGGATCGATTGGTGGTTGCTCGTTCGAAAGCCGGTGCTTTCGCGGGCGGCGGCGTCTGGTTGTGTTTCAAATCCGACGTTGATGCGGAAGACGGCGGTGTGGAATGCCCTCGGACATCGAAGTGCACGCGATCGTTTCGCAGGACGGAACATATCATCCGACATGAACTTACCAACGCCATTTTTGCCGCCGCTGAAGTTCTCGGCGTTGAATCAGCAACAGAGCATGTCGATCCTTGGCAACAAGGCGTTCTTCTTCGAGTTGGTGGAGCAGTCCGGGATCGAACAGAACGAAGAAGACGACACTCCGCAGGTGTGCGATCACCTGGTTCGTTGGTGGCACGGGCAGCCCGAGGGGGAGCGGCCGACTGCCGATGAACTGGCGATCGCCTTGGGTTGCGTGTTGGGCGACTACATGATGTACTTCTACAACTTCGAATGGTCGATGCTCACCGACCGCAGCGGGACCAACCTGGTGTTGGTAGGCCGACCGCCGGGTGGGGGCGAGATCATCTTTCCTCCGATTCATTCCGTCGGTAAGAGGCTGTTGGATTTTCCGGAGGGATTCATCGTCGCGATGCTCGACGAACTGGCTGAATCGTTCGATCCGCTGTTGAAGGATGAGTACGCGGGTGACGACGAAGAGGAGTGATACTGAAGGCGCCGGGCGCTGGGCATCAGGCCATCGTCATCGGCACCGCAGTTCCACGCGGACGCGACGGTTCGCCGTTCGGGTTGGCGTTCCTGCGCCGTTTGAGCACCGGAGCGGCGAGGTGACGGGTTGGGGGGCGGCGTTAAGGCCCGTAATTCACCGAGTGTGGCGTGACAAATCAGAGGGGCCGCGTGCATTGGAAAAAGGCGGTCGTACAATCGCGGATGAACAAGCGCCGTCCCAGCCATCCGCCCCGGCAGATCCGGGATCTCAACGACGAAGAGAACGAGACGCTTGAGCAGAACAAGGGGTACATCATCTCGATGATCGAGGACCTGGGCGTTGAACCCAAGGACGACGAGGATACGCCGGAGATCTGCGATCATCTGGTTCGATGGTGGCACAAGCAGCCGCCGAAGAAGCGGCCGCCGGCGGATGACCTGGCGATCGGGCTGGGGTGCGTGGTCGGGGATTTCCTCATGCACCACTTCGATTTTGAGTGGAAGATGCTGACCGATCAGGACGGCACGGGCGCGGTGCTGTATGGTCGTCCCGCCCGGGGCGGGGAGATCATCTTCGCGCCCATCGAGAGCATCGTGAAGCACCTGAGCGCCAGCCCGGACGGGTGCGTGTGCGACCTGTTGCGGGAAGTGTGGGAACGCTTCGAGCCGATCGAGAAGGACGAGGAGTAGGCCTCAGGTCGTGGTGATGTCGCGCCGCGACAGCACGATGCTCGCGAAGGTCCAGAGCGAGAGGGCGAGTCCGCCCAGAATGGCGAGGTCGCGCCATGGCCATGCGCCGCTCATCAGCACGTTGATCGGGCGGTAGTAGTGCAGGATGCTCATGAACGCCACGTGCCTGGCGGGCTCCCAGAGAGGCTCCAGGAAGTTGAGCAGGAGTGAGCCGACCGTGAGGACGACGACCAGGATCACGGCGCGGCCGCGGCGGTCGGAGCAGGCGCAGGCCGCGAGGGCGAGGCACCCGACGGCGCCGTACATCGCGGCGAGGTTGATGAGGATGACCAAGAGCCGCGAGAAGTCGGGCCGAAGGTTGGGGGAAATGAAGCGGGTGCCGATGAAGCTGCCGGCGTAGACGCATGCGATGACGCAGGCGGCGCACATCAACCACGCGGCGGTCTCGCTCACAAAGAGGCGCAGGCGTGTGACGGGGAGTGCGAAGAGCACGTCGATGGTGCCGCGTTCAATCTCCGCGGCGGGGACGCGCGTGCAGGTGATGGTGGCGTGGGCGAAGACGAGGATGAGGATGACCGGGTGCGACCAGGCGAGGGCGAAGACGATGTCGGAGGGGTTGGCGCTGGTGGTGTCGATGCCGAGCAGGGAATCGCGGAGCTGGCGCGCGGCGGGGGGGAGGAACGATGGATTGGCGATGCGGTTGGCGATGCGCGGCAGGGCGAAACCCAGGAGCGCGGCGATGGCGGCGAGCAGGGGGCCGAAGACGAGCGAGACGGGGACGATCTCGCGCAGGGCGCGTTGGACGAGGCCCAGGTTCATGCGCCTTGCTCCGGGGATTCGTAGAAGCGGCGGAAGAGGGCTTCGAGGTCCGGGCGGGAGATGGTGACGTCGTCGACCGGGGCGGCGGCGAGGAATGAGAGCAGCGGCGCGACTTCGCCGCAGATGCGGCCTTTCCAGTAGCGGGGCGAGGATTCGTCGATCTTGAGGAAGTCGGGCGGCGCGGGGAGGGGAGCGCCGGGTTTGAAGGCGATGGTGACTTCGTGTCCGGCCTGGCGTTGAAGATCGGCCAGCGTGCTGTCGGCGACAATTCGGCCCTGACGGACGATGGCGACGCGGTCGCAGATGGCTTCGACCTCGGCGAGCGTGTGGCTGGAGAAGAAGACGGTGTGGCCCGCGGAGGTGAGGCGTTTGAGGATGGCGCGGAGGCGGTCCTGGATGAGCGGGTCCAGGCCGGTGGTGGGCTCATCGAGGATGAGGATGCGGGGGTCGTGGGCGAGCGCGAGGATGAGGCCGAGCTTCTGGCGGGTGCCGCGGGACATGGCTCGCACGCGGACGCTCAGATCGAGTTCGAGTTCGTCGGCGAGTTGGCGGCCGCGGGAGAGGAGGTTGAGGCCCCGGATGCGTCCAAAGAGGCGGAGGGCGGAGAGGCCGGTGAACCAGGGCCAGAGGCGCAGGTCACCGGGGATGGCGCCGACCTGAGCGCGGACGGTGTGGCCGCGGCGCCAGCAATCGTGACCGAGGATGTGTGCAGAGCCGGAGGTGGCGCGGAGAAATCCGAGCAGGACGCGGATGGTGGTGGTTTTGCCGGCGCCGTTGGGTCCGAGGAAGCCGTAGAGGGAGCCTTCGGGGATTGAGAGGGAGACGTTTTCGACGCCCCGGCGGGCGCCGTAGCGGCGGGTGAGGTGTTCGGTCTGGATCGCCGCGGCGGGCATGATCGAGCGTAGGGCAGTGCGCTCGGTTACTTGAGGCCGTAGGCGAGGACGCCGTATTCGCGGACGACGCGGTTGGTGTTGAAGCGTGGGCCGTTGAGGGCGATGCACTGGCGGGAGATCTGCGTCCACATCCGGCGGTCGCGGTAGAAGGTGGGGAGGATCTCCTGCTCGAGTTCGGAATAGAGCGCGGAGGCGATGGTGGCGGCATCGGGTTCGTTGACGGCGCGGCCGTACTGGTCGCGGCCGATGGTCCAGCCTGTGACGCCTTCGACCGCGCCTTCCAGCCACCAACCGTCGGGCGTGGAGAGGCTGGGGACGCCGTTGAGTGCGGCTTTCATGCCGCTGGTGCCCGAAGCTTCGAGCGGGGGGATGGGCGTGTTGACCCAGAGGTCGACGCCGGAGACGAGGAGCTTGGCGAGGGAGAAGTCGTAGTTGGGGAGGTAGACGCCCTTGATGGAGCCCTTGAGGGCGGCGAGGGTTTGGATGACGCTCTGGATGATGAGCTTGCCGGTATGGTCGTGCGGGTGGGCCTTGCCTCCGTAGATGATCTGCATGGGGCCGACGCGCTCGGCGATCTTTTCGAGGCGTTTGGGGTCGCTCATCAGCAGATCGGCGCGCTTGTAGGCGGTGGCGCGGCGGGCGAAGCAGAGGGTGAAGTGGTCGGGAGAGAAGTTCGCGTTGGTGACGGCGTTGACGTGGGAGATGAGGGCCTGCTTGGCTTGAGTGCGTGCGGCGGCGAGGGCTTCATCAGGGATAAAGGCGGCGCGGCGGATGGAATCGCAATCGGCACGCCAGTTCTTGCAGTGCTGATCGAGCAGTGCGGCGATGGCGGGGCTGCACCAGGTGGGTGCGTGGACGCCGTTGGTGATGGCGTCGATGCGCGAGTCGTGGAGCAGGTGGCGGGAGACTTCGCCGTGGCGCTGCGCGACGCCGTTGGCGTACCGCGAGTACGCGAGGGCCAGGAGCGACATGTTGAGGTGGCCGTTCTCGACATACGGGGCGTTCTCGTGGATGGCTGACTGTTCGCCCAGGATGTCAAAGACCAGCCCCAGGGGGAAGCGGTCGTGGCCGGCGCCGATGGGCGTGTGGGTGGTGAAAACGCAGCGATTGCGGACGGCTTCGATGACGGCGGGGTCTGCGGGGTGAGACTTTGCGGTGAAGCTGTGCTCAGCGAGGAGTTCGATGGTGAGGAGAGCGGCGTGGCCCTCGTTCATGTGGAACGTTTCCAAATCGGTGTGGCCCAGGGCCCGGAGCATGTAGACTCCGCCGATGCCCAGCACGCCCTCCTGGAGAAGGCGGAAGGTGAGATCACCCGCGTAGAGTCGGGAGGTGATTTCGCGGTCGGCGGGATCGTTTTCGGGGAGGTTGGTGTCGAGCATGTAGATCGGCACCTCGCGGCCACCGGGGTGGCTGGGGCGGACGATCTTCTTCCAAGCGGCGATGGTGACTGTGCGGTTGCGCAGGCGGATGGAGACGCGCTGGGGGAGGAGTTCGGCGTGCTTGGAGGGCTGCCAGGGGGTCTCGGATTCCTGCTGCATGCCGGTAGAGTCGATCGTCTGGGTGAAATACCCCCCTTTGTACATCAGGGTGACGCCGACCACCGGCATGGAGACATCGGCGGTGGAGCGGAGGATGTCGCCGGCCAGGATGCCCAAACCGCCGCTGTACGTGGGCATCGCGGGGTCCGCGGCGATTTCCATTGAGAAATAAGCGATACGGGCGGAGGTCGTCATGCGTATACATACTCCAAGCCGCGATCATCGCGGCGGACAGGGCCGGAGCGTAGCGACGCTTTATCGCCCCGGTCTTGTGATCGGGGCGATTTGTGTGGGCCTTGAAGAGTGATTTTCAGGAGATTCATGATGCGTTGGCGTTCAGCAATTTGCGGTGCGGCGGCGGCGGCGTTGATGGGCGGCGTGTTCGCGGGCGTGACGGCCGCCCAGCCCCAGGATCGTCCCCCTGCTCAGCCGGGACAGTCGGGCCAGCCGGGCGGTCAGCCGGGTGGTCAGCAGCCGGGCGGCGGGCGTCCGGGCGGCCCTCCGGGGGAGCGCGGGCAGCAGCGTCCGGCTTCGGCCGAGGCGGGCATGAAGACGATGGGACGCAGTCTGAGCAGGTTGTCGAAGCAGATCGACGCTGCCGACAAGAAGGACGAGAACATCGCGCTGGTGCTTGATGCGCAGCGCGGCGTGGTGATGGCCCGAAGCGCGACGCCCAAGGGCCCGCTGGCGGAGGAAAAGGACAAGGACAAGCTCGACGCGGCGCTCAAGACCTATTACACGAGGCTGATCGTGCTGGGTCACAAGCTGCTCGACCTGGAGTCGGCGATCCGTGACGGCAAGACCGCCGACGCGAAGAAGTTGCTGGACGAGACCCTGAAGATCCGTGACGATGGTCACAAGGAACTGGGCGTGAAGGAAGAAGAGAAGAAGTAAGACGCACGCCGCGGCGTTCAGGCGGCGGGGCCGATGATCCCGATCATCCGGCCCGTGCGGCCTGCATCGCGGCGGTGCGAGAAGAACAAGTCCGGTGCTCCGGCCGTGCAGTGGGGGAGCACCGAGATTTCAGAGACAGAGCCATCGTTCGCCAACTGGCGTTCGATGGCTTTTTTCATGTCGAGCTGGAACTTGCCGGGGCGGACGCCGGGGCGGAGGATGGCGGCGTGATCGGGGAACGCGGCGCAGAACTGCTGGGCGACATCGTCGGAGACTTCGAAGTTGTCGGCGGAGAGGCAGGGGCCGACGGCGGCGGAGATGTCTGCGGCGCCGAGCGTGCGCATGGCGGCGATGGCCCGGGGGGCGATGCCGGCGATGACGCCGCGCCAGCCGGCGTGGACGGCGGCGACGACGCGGCCGTCACGGGAGGCCAGGAGTATGGGGGCGCAGTCGGCGACGCGGACGGCGAGGATGCGGGTGGGGTCGTCGGTGACGATGGCGTCGGCCTTGGTGGTGTCTGGTGAGGGGTGGGCAGGCCGGCCGGGGCGAACGAGGAGGATGTCGCCGCCGTGGACCTGGTGCACCTGCACGACCTCGCGGCCCGGGGCGTTGATGGCGTGGAGGACCAGATCGATGTTTCGGGCGATCGTGTCGGGCGTGTCGCGTTCGTGGGGGTCGAGGTCGCCGGGGTTGCCGAAGTTGAGGGAGGAGAAGATGCCGCGGGAGGCGCCGCCGACGCGGGTGGAGAAGGCGTGGGGGACGTGGGCGAGGGCGGGGGAGAAGAGCAACTGTGGGTTCACGGCGGCAAGTGTTGGATGGATGGACGGGCGAGGCGCGGCGTGCGAAGCGGGGATTTCTGGTCCTACGCTCGGGACGCCATGGCCGACATGCACTCACTCGACATCGTGTCCCGTCTGGACTTTGCGGAGTTGGATAACGCCATCAACAACACGAAGAAGGCGGTGGCGACGCGGTTTGACTTCAAGGGGGCGCGGGCGGATATGGTGGTCGACAAGAAGGCCAAGACGCTCACGATGACGACCGAAGACGGGAAGATGAAGGCGCTGCAGGAGATGTTCCAGACGGCGGCGACTAAGCGGGGGATCTCGGTGAAGGTGTTCAACTGGGGCGAGCCTGAGAGCGCGGCGACGGGCGGGCTGCGGGCGGTGGCGAAGCTGCGGAGCGGGCTGGAGCAGGACCTTTCCAAGAAGATCGTGAAGATGATCAAGGACACGGGGCTGAAGGTGCAGGCGTCGATCCAGGGCGAAGAGATTCGGGTGACCGGGAAGCAGATCGATGACCTGCGGAGCGTGATGACGATGCTGTCGAAGGCGGAGTTGGAAGCGCCGGTGCAGTTCGTGAACATGAAGTGAGTGGGCGGGGAGCGGGGAAGAGCGCAGGGAATATCCCGATGTTTGTAGCATGTTTGGTAGTCGATGAGGCTACGCTTGTGCCCGCGCGACGAGGGTAGATATCAGGCGTCGCGATTCCTTACGGAAACCATACATGCTCGGCAGGATCTTCAAAGCGTACGACATTCGCGGCACGTATCCCGATTTGCTGAACGACACGATGGCGTGGCAGATCGGGTATGGAGCGAGCAAGTTTCTTCTGAGTGATGCGCAGGAGGCGGGCGAGACCACGCCGATGATGCGGAACCTGGTTGTGGGCCGCGACATGCGGTCGAGCAGCCCATCGCTGACGAAGCAGTTGATCCAGGGGATCAACGACCACGGCGGGGATGTGATCGACCTGGGGTTGGTCGATACCTCGATGATCTACTTCGCGGTGAATCACCTGGACTGCGCGGGCGGGGTGATGGTGACGGCGAGCCATAACCCGCCGCAGTACAACGGGTTCAAGGTGAGCAAGCGCAAGGCCAAGCCGGTGGGCGAGGCGACGGGGCTGGCGGAGATCCGCAAGCACGCGGCGATGGTGGACAAGGCGACGCTGGTCAAGAGCAACGGGCGGGTGGAGCAGCGTGATCTGTGGCCCGCGTACTCCAGGCACGTTCGGTCGTTCCTGGATACGGGCGGGAAGAAGCTCAAGGTGGTGATCGACGCGAGCAACGGGATGGCGGGGACGATGATCCCCAAAATCTTCGGGAAGGGCTCGACGATGGGGCCGGTTCCGGGGCTCACGATCGTTGAACTGAACTTTGACAACACGCGCGGGGTGTTCGCGCACGAGCCGAACCCGCTGGTGGCGGCGAACCTGCGGCAGGTGCAGGACGCGGTGATCGCGGAGAAGGCGGACCTGGGCGTGTGCTACGACGGGGACGCCGACCGGTGCATGATCATCGATGAGAAGGGGCACGCGGTGGGGTGCGATCACCTGACGGCGCTCCTGGCCAAGCACTTCCTGGCGCTGGCGCCGGGGGCGAGCGTGGTGTACGACCTGCGTTCCACGAAGGCGGTGGCGGAGGAGATCACGAAGGCGGGCGGCAAGCCGGTGCGGTCGCGCGTGGGGCACGTGTTCCTGAAGCAGGCGATGGCGGACAACAACGGCATCTTCGGTGGGGAACTGTCGGGCCACTTCTACTTCCGAAACAACTTCAACGCCGACTCGGGCGTGATCAGCATGTGCGTGGTGTTGTCGATCCTGGCCAAGAGCGGGAAGACGATGAGCCAGTTGATCGCGCCGATCGCGCGGTACCCGCAGTCGGGCGAGATCAACTTCCAGATCGAGGACAAGGACGGGGCGCTCAACTCGCTGAAGCGGGAGTTCATCGCGCCGGCGAAGGGCGCGACGCTCGACGAACTGGACGGGATCACGATCGACTGCTGGAACAAGTTCGGCTGGTGGTGCAACGTCCGCAAGAGCAACACCGAGCCTCTGCTGCGGCTGAACATGGAGGCCAAGGACAAGGCGACGCTGGCCAAAATCCTGGCCGAGATTTCCCCAAAGCTTGGGAAGCGGACCGAGCACTGAGACCGCGGCGGGTCGGCGGGTTCGGATCGTTCCCTGTGCCTGGGCCTCTACACCGCGTGCTCAACTCCTCATGACCGTCACTGATTTCCTCCACCACTGGTCTCTCACCGAGAACCCCTTCCGGG
Source organism: Phycisphaerales bacterium (assembly GCA_044222845.1). Lineage (GTDB taxonomy): Bacteria > Planctomycetota > Phycisphaerae > Phycisphaerales > UBA1924 > UBA2402. The sequence continues at coordinate 26,185 of JBGAMO010000021.1, read as the reverse complement.
GCGAGGAGGCGCGTTCGGACGCGGTGTTCGCGAAGATGGGCGAACCGACGAGCAAGGCGGCGGCGGATTCGGGGACGTTCCACTCGGACTTTGAGAAGATCATGGGCGACCTGCGTCGCCCGGGCAGCAGCGTGGTGTTCGGGGAGAAGGGCAGCGGCAAGACGGCGATCCGGCTGCAGATCGCCAAGCGCGTCAGCGAGTACAACCTCGCGAACCCCGGGGCCAAGCTGCTGCTGGTGCCGTACGACGATCTCAACGGCGTGCTGGACCGGCTGCACGAGCGGCTGGGGGGCAAGACGCCGCTGGAATCGCTGCAGAAGCTGCGGCTGGTGGATCACATCGACGCGATCATTCACAGCGTGGTGCCGCGGCTGACCGATGCGCTGCTGGACCCGGATTCGATCGCGGACGGCCTGGACCTTGGGCAGGGCGAGGGCAAGCCGGTGAAGCGTCTGGACGCGGACCAGCGCAAGGACGTGCTGCTGCTGCAGGCGGTGTACGACCGGCCGGACCATGCGCAGTTCCGCACGGTGCACCTGCGGCGGCGTCTGCGGATCGCGCCGCCGGCGGGGGTGCTGTGGGGCGGGATCGCGCTGGCGGTGATGCCGTTGCTGCTGGTGGCGGGGCTGATCTATGTGAACTACTTCACGCTGCCGGAGATTCTCCCGCGCCGGGTGGCGGACTGGACGCTGGCGGGCGCGGCGATTCTGTACGCGGCGTTCGCGCTCAAGTTCGCGGTGTGGGACCGGCTGAAGATTCTGCGCACGGGGCACCGGGTGCGCAAGCAGATCCGCGTGATCGCGCGGGGGGATGTGTCTTACGCGAGGGCGCTGCGGCAGATCTCACCGGCGGTGCGGGAGGCGGCGAGCTTGCCTCTTTCGGATTCCGATGAGCCGCGGTACCTGATGCTGGAGCGGCTCAAACGGGTGCTGCGGTGCTTCGGGTTCACGGGGCTGATGGTGATCATCGACCGTGTGGACGAACCGACGTTGATCTCTGGGGATCCGGACCGGATGAAGGCGGTGATCTGGCCGCTGCTGAACAACAAGTTCCTGCAGCAGGAGGGGCTGGGGGTCAAGATGCTGCTGCCGATGGAGCTGCGGCACGCGGTGTTCCGCGAGAGCAGCGCGTTCTTCCAGGAAGCCCGGCTGGACAAGCAGAGCCTGATCGAGCACCTGGCGTGGACTGGGGCGATGCTGTACGACCTGTGCGAGGCGCGCATGGCGGCGTGCGCGTACGCGGGAGCGCCGGCGCCCAAACTGCTGGACCTGTTCGCGGAGGATGTGACGCGGCAGGACGTGGTGGACGCGCTGGACCGGCTTCACCAGCCGCGGGACGCGTTCAAGTTGATGTACCGGTGCGTGAGCGAGCACTGCGCCGCGGTGACGCGCGGGCAGGAGGATTGGCGGATCCCGCGTCACATCCTGAACCAGGTGGTGAAGCAGGAGACCGAACGCGTGCAGGGGATGTTCAGGGGGATTCGGCCGGGGTGAGTCGGAGATTGAAGGGCTGTTGAATCGGTCGGTGCCGAAACGATGGCACACGGGCCGGGTTGAACACCCGAGCGCGGCCGAGCAATGCCGTCACTTCGCGGCTTCGTATTGTGCGAGCACTTTCTGCATGTCGGGGCGTTCGTTGGCAGCGGCGTTGGCGATGGCTTCCTTCTGGGTCTGGATTGCTTTGGCGACGTCGCCCTTGAGGAACCAGCAACGGGCTTCGGTGTCGAGCATGCCGGCGTTGCGGCGGTTGGTGATTCGGGTGGCTTCGACCGAGGCGCGGAGGGCCAGTTCGAGGTCCAGGACCTTGACCTTGGCGGCGGGATCGACCATCCGCCAGGCGAGTTCATTGAGGCCGTCGGCGTTGGATTCCTTCTGGTACCGGTCGAACAAGATCGCGCCGGTGACGAGGGCGCCCTGCTGGCCGGCCTTGAGTTGCGCGATGTACTTGCGTTCGGCGACGATGCCGCCGTAGAAGGGATGAGCGTCCTCGAACTCGCGGATGGCGGTGAGGACATCGTCGCCGTTGGCTTCGATTCGGGTGCGCAGTGATTCAAAGTGCTGCTCGGCTTCGAGGGCGGCCTTGGCGTCGGTGGCGATGCTCCAGGAACCATCCATGAGCTTGGGAAGCACGGCGGAGAGCATAAGTGGGCGGCCGAAGTAGGCGATCTTGCCTTCGCCGTTGACGATCACGGAGCAGGGGATGTAGCGGTTGCCCAGCGCGGTGAGGTACGCGTTCCAGGTCTTGCGCTCGGTGTCGAGGCCGATAGAGCCCAGGATCGGACCGCCCTCCTGCTTGACGTACGCGCGGATCTTGTCTTCGGGGTTGCGCGGGTCGCGGCTGGTGACTGCGATCATCGTCACGCCCTTGCTCGAGTACGAGCGGTGCACGGCGTTGAGGGTCTGGAACGCGCTGAGGCTCGCGTTGCTCCAGGTAGTCCAGAACGTGATGATGTACATCTTGCCGGGCTCGAAGGCGGCGATCTTGTCGCCTTTGAGCCAGTCTTCGATCTGGAGTGCGGGGGCTGGATCCCCGGCGAAGAGCGTGGGCTTGAGCGCGGGCCGCGGCGTGGTCTTCGGGGCGGCGGGCGGCGTGGTGGGAGTCGCGGGGGGCGCGGCCGGGGGGGTCGCCTGAGGAGACGTGGTGGGGGGGGTTGAGTTCTGGGCCAGGGCGGTGGCGGCGGCGAAGTAGAACGATGAAAGAAGGATCGATTTCAGGATCATTACACGCGGCTCCGGAGGGATGCAGCACGATCGGTGTGCATCGCGGTGATGCGGGAATTGTACCGTGCGGTGGCGGCAGGTAAGTTCAGGACGCTCCCCTTCCCAGGAGTGCCGCGCCGATGGCGGCGACATGGTCGGAGCTGCCGCACGCAAGCGTCCAGTCGGGCATGGCTAGCGAGGTGAGGTTGGTCTCAACATGGCGGCGCAGCGCGGGCAGCAGGTGCGTGAGCCGCGTGCCGATGCCGCCGAGGAGGCGCACGTGGTTCGGCCGGTAGAGAGCGTGGGCGATCCGGATGGCGCGGGCCAGGGCGCGGACGGGTGCATCGTCTGGGCTGATGCTGGTGACGTCGGCATCCTCGCCGTAGCGTGCGCGGAGGGGATGGAGATGTAGCCTTCCAGGCCTCCCCGGCCGCCGTCGGGGCCGACGGGGGGGGCGGTGGGTTCGTCCATGGAGACGTCCCATTGGCCCATGTGGCCGGAGGAGCGGCCGGTGACGACGAGGAGTTTGCCGTCGTCGAGCACGGCCGCGCCGACTCCGGTGCCGATGCTGATGGCCAGGAAGCGGCCGGTGCAGCGTTCGGCGGAGTATGCGCCGTACGCGGCGGCGTGCGCATCGGTGAAGCAGGAGACACGCGCGGCGCGGATGCCGGCGTTGCGGACAAGCAGTTCGGGCGGGACATCGACGACGCCGGGGACGTTGATGGAGTAGGTCACCAGGCCACGCGATTCATCCCAGGAGCCCGGGAGACAAAGGCCGACCGTTTCAATGGAATCTGAGGCGTTGGCGGTGGCCTCTTTGATGGCGCTCACGAGGGTGGCCGTGTCGGGGCGGTGGTAAGGGCGGCTGTGCCCGAGCGTGACGGTGTGGGAGCCGGCTTCCACCGCCGCGGCTTTCACGCTGGTGCCACCGATGTCAATTCCAAGTGCGGGCATGCTCGAGCTGCTTGTGCGGAACGTTCGTGCGATTCACGAAGGGGTTTCAAAGAAAAGGCCCGGGCGTAGTCGCCCGGGCCCCTGTGCAAGGCGAGTTGGAGTTACTTCTTCTCGGCGGGCTTCTCGGCGGCCTTGGGGTTCTTGAGCGCCGCGGCCTCGTCGGCGGTGATGTGCTTGACCTTTTCGATGACGACGGGCGTCACGGGGACGTCGCCGTACGGTCCCTTGGTGGAGGTCTTGACGACCTTGATTTTATCGACCACGTCCATGCCGGAGACAACTTTGCCGAAGACGGCGTAACCGGGGTTGCTGGCGGAGAAGTCGAGGGCGGCGTTGTCCTTGACGTTGATGTAGAACTGGCAGGTGGCGGAGTTGGGATCGGTGGTGCGGGCCATGGCGATGCTTCCGCGCACGTTCTTGAGGCCGTTCTTGCCCTCGTTGGTGATCGGGGAGTCGGCGGGCTTCTGGACCATAGCGGCGGTGAAGCCACCGCCCTGGATCATGAAGTTCTCGATGACACGGTGGAAGATGGTGCCGTCGTAGTGGCCCTTGTCGGCGTACTTGAGGAAGTTGGCGGTGCTGACGGGGGCTTTGGCGTTATCGAGTTCGAGCACGATATCGCCCATCGAGGTCTTCATGTGAACGTACACGGTTGGCTCCTGGGCGGCCTTGGTGTCGGCCGGCTTGGTGGCGGGTTTGGCTTCGTCCTTCTTGGCGGGTTCGGTCTTGGCCGGCTCAGACTTGGCGGGTTCAGTCTTCGCGGGTTCGGTCTTGGTGGGTTCAGTCTTGGCCGGAGGGGTCTTGGCGGGCTCTGCCTGCTTGGCGGGCTGGGCCGGCGCTTTGTCCTGGGCACAGACGGGAAGGGTCAGGCCGGCGGTCAGCACCGCGGCGGCCAACACCTTGCTCAGAATCTTCATCGTTCGCATCTCCGTGTGAAATGGGGTAAATCGGGATTGGGGCGATGGTATCACGATTGATTCACCATGTCACGAGGGCCGCGGGCGCGGCGATTCCTGCATGGTTTGACGCCTTGTGGCCGATTCGGTTCTTGAGTATCGTCTCGCGACGTGGGCTGGGGACGCTATCGTTTGCCTCTCGTTCGGATGCGAGCGGTGGGAGCGTGGGAAGAAGGATGCCGCGGCGTTTTTTTGGGCGGATGGGAACCGTGGAGAGAAGTTGCCGATGAGCCAAGAAACCCGAGAAAGGGCACATCAAATCGCGACACAGGCCTTGGGCAAGCCGGCGGGGCAAAGGGTGCAGTTTCTTCAGGACGCGTGCGCGAATGATCCGGATCTGCGCAGGCAAGTGGACGAGCGCATCGCCTCGATCGTGCTGGATGGAACGATTGCGTTGGAGGCCAAGCCGATCCATTACTCGCCGACGAACGTGCCGAGCCTGGAAGTGGGGACGGTGACGTTCGGAGGGCGCGGGGAGCTCCCGGGTGAATCTGTGGGGCCGTATCGGATTCTTCAGTTGCTGGGCGAGGGCGGGTTCGGGTCGGTGTACCTTGCCGAGCAGAACGAGCCCGTGAGGCGGCAGGTGGCGGTCAAGATCCTCAAGGCGGGCGTAGAGAGCAAGCCGGTGATCGCGCGGTTCGAGGCGGAACGCCAGGCGCTGGCGATGATGGATCATCCGGGCATCGCGCAGGTGTACGACGCGGGGACGACGGGGACCGGGCGGCCGTACTTCGTGATGGAACTGGTGCGGGGCAAGTCGATCACGTCGTATTGCGACGATCGGCGGCTGTCGATGCGGGCGAGGCTGGAACTGTTCATCCGGGTGTGCCACGCTGTGCAGCACGCGCACCACAAGGGCGTGATCCACAGAGACATCAAACCGAGCAACGTGCTGGTGGTCGAGCGGGACGGGATGCCGTTGCCCAAGGTGATCGACTTCGGGATCGCCAAGGCGATCCACATGCGGCTGACCGAAACCCCGGCGGTGACCGAGATCCGCCAGCTCATCGGCACGCCCGAGTACATGAGCCCCGAGCAGGCCGAGGGGGCCGGGCCCAACATCGACACGCGGGCGGACGTGTATTCGCTGGGGGTGGTGCTGTACGAACTGCTGACGGGCACGACACCCTTCGACGGCGAGCAACTGCGCAGCGCGGCGTACGGCGAGATTCAGCGCATCATGCGCGAGGTGGATCCGCAGCGGCCGAGCACGCGGCTGAGCGCTCTGAGCGAGGCGCCGGCGGGCGTGGGCCACACGCAACTGAGCGAGATCGAGTTTGCGCAGCGGCGCGGCGCCAAACCGGCGCAACTGGCACGCCAGGTGCGCGGCGAGCTGGATTGGATCGTGATGCGGGCCATCGAGAAGGATCGCAACCGGCGGTACGAGTCGGCGGCTTCGCTGGCGGCGGACGTCGAGCGGTTCCTGCGCAACGAGCCGGTGGAGGCGAGGCCGCCGAGCGTGGGGTATCGCGTGGGCAAGTTCGTGTCGCGTCACCGGCTGGTGGTCGCATCCGCGACGCTGGTGGCGCTCTCGCTGGCGGGAACGTTCGTGGGAGTCTCGGTGGGGTATCTCAACGCGAGCCGCGAGCGTGACGCGGCGGTGGCGGCCCGGACGCGGGAAGCCCAGGCGCGGGCGGCGGCGGAGAAGTCGAAGCGGTACGCGGCGGCGGCGGATGACTTCTTCCTGAGGCGGATTCTGGGTGCGGCCGAGCCGAGGGTGGCTGGGGGGCGGGAGATCACGGTGCGCGAGGTGCTGGATTTTGCGGCGGACCGCCTGGACGAAGTCAGGGATCCATCGCTGCGGGCGGCGGTGTTGGAGCGGCTGGGAACGATCGATCTCTCGCTGGGGCGGCGCGAGGAGGCGCACGAGCGGTTGACGGCGGCGCTCGCGCTGCGTGAGAAGTCCTCCGGGCCGGATTCGGAAGAAGCGGTGCGGGTGCGGTTCTGTCTTGCGCAGGTCGCCGCGGCATCGGGGGATGCGGAGAGGGCGAAGGAGTTGTTCACGGGCGTGCTGGACCGGTGGCAGCGTGCGTACGGCGAGGGTGATCCGCTCACGGCGCTGGCGCAGGCGCAGCTGGCGGACACATACGTTCGGCTGGGAGAGGAGAAGCAGGCCGGAGAACTGGTGAACAAGTCTCTGGCGGCGTACAAGGCGATGGGTGACGCGGCGCCGGCGGAGGAGTACGCGGTGGCGATGAATCTGCAGGCGAGCATTCTGGAACACGCGGGAGACACGGCCGGGGCGGCGGCGGCGCTGGAGGCGTCGCTCTCGCTGCAGAAGTCGGCGGGTGTCAGCTCGCTCATTCGTGCGGCGACGCTGACGAATCTGGGGCATGTGCTGGGGGTTCTGGAGCGGCACGATCAGGCGGCGCAGGCCCTGTCGGAGGCGTTGGAGATCCGCGAACAGGCGATGCCGGCGGGCGACGACGCGATCGCGCAGACGCACGCGGCGATCGCGTCGGCGTACCTGAGCGCGAGGCAGTTCGACAAGGCGGCCCGGAGCGCGGCGCTGGCGGTGGAGATGTACCGCGCCAATCACGGGGACAATCACGAATACGTTGCGACGTCGCTGTACGCGTTAGGTGCCGCGCAGTTGGGCGGCGGGCACGCGGACCTGGCGGCGCAGACGCTGGCGGGCGCGGTGAAGGCGTACGACGCGGCGGTGGGGTCGAAGGACTGGCGTGCGGCGAACGCGCGGGTGAAGTACGGATCGGCGTTGACTCGGCTGGGGCGGCACGCGGATGCCGAGATTCATCTGCTCGACGCGTACAGGACGCTGAACGAGAGCGGTCAATCGCCGCCCGCGCTGGTGAGCGCGGCGCAGCGGCTGGCGGAGTTGTACGAGGCGTGGGGGAAGCCCAATGACGCGCAGGAGTGGCGTGACCGGGCGGGCTCGAAATGAAAACGCCCGCGGCGAGATGCCGCGGGCGGGCGTGGTGCGGGAGAAATGATCAGTTCTCGGGGATGTTGGGGCCGCTGACGATCTCGCGGAAGAGCTTGCGGATCTTGCGGGTCACGGGCCCTTCGTCGCCCTTGCCGATGCGGGTCTCGTCGATCTGGTTGACGGCGATGACCTCCGCGGCGGTGCCGGTAAGGAAGACTTCGTCGGCCTTCAGGACTTCCTCGATGCGGAGGGAAGATTCAACGGCTTCGATGCCCAACTGCGGGCAGAGCGTTTCGAGCACGAAGCGGCGGGTGACGCCGTTGAGCATGCCGTCATCGACGGGCGGCGTGTAGACCTTTCCCTTCTTGATGATGAAGAGGTTATCGCCGGTGCATTCGGTGACGTAACCCTCGATGTTGAGCATGATGGCTTCGTCGCAGCCCTGCTCGATGGCCTCGACCTTGGCGAGGATGTTGTTGAGGTAGTTGAGGCTCTTGATGCGGGGATCAAGGCAGGCGATGGGCATCTTGGGGCGCTTGGCCAGAATGACCTTCATGCCGGTCTCATAGAACTCGGGCTTGTAGAGGCTGATCTGGTCGGCGATGCAGATTATGCCGGGGACGGGGCAGCGGCGGGGGTCAAGGCCCAGGGTGCCGTAGCCGCGGGTGACGACGAGGCGGATGTAGCCGTCCTTGATGCCGTTGACCTCGATGCACTCGCGCTGGATGGCTTCCATCTCCTCCTTTGTGATGGGGATGCGCAGAGCGATCTGCTCGGCGCAGTTGTACAGGCGGTCGATGTGCTGCTGGCACTTGAAGATCTTGCCCTGGTAGACGCGGATGCCTTCGAACACGCCGTCGCCGTAGAGGAGGCCGTGGTCGTAGACGCTCACCAGCGCCTGGCACTTGGGCAGCATCTTGCCGTTGACCCAGATCATGGGTTTGTCGCCGATCTCGGCGGGGGCTGGCCACATGGCGGCCAGACGTGCAGGAACGCGCCCGGCCCCGGCGACGGGCGCCTTCGAAGAAACGCTTGGAGAGACAGGTGTTGTGGTCTGCAAGGGTTGATCCTTTTCACAGGGGCGGGCTCGCATTCCTACGCGCGGAACGCTGCAAAAGGATAGCGTCAGCCGGGAGGAATGGCCAACCCCTCGCGCGGGCGAGCGTGTGATTCTGTCGGGCGCTATCGTGGGGCATGTCAGGCGGGGACACACCGAGAAGGAGCGGGGGCAACAAGTTCGTGTGGCCGCCGGTGCCGAACGCGCCGGGAGCGATGTCGAGGCCGGATTTGCTGCGATCGGAAGAGCCGGCTCTGGTGGTAATTCAGGCTGGGGCGAACTCGCGAGCGTCGGTCGACATCGCGCCGGTTGAGCCCGCGGCGCTGCCGACGCACCGGTGGCCGGCGATTGCTTCGGTGCTCCGCGAGATCGAGACTGTGTGGTTGGGGCAGGTGCGGGCGCCGTTTGCGGACCGGGCGTTAGATGCGGCGTGGACGCCTGATCCGGCGGGGGCTTATTGCCCGCGGTGCGGGATCGCGGCGGGTGACTTTGAGTCGCTCGATCCGGACGAGTTGGGAGAGGGGGTGGGGATTCGCGAGTCGGGGTGTCCGGCGTGCCGGGGGAAGCAGTTGCCGTGGCATCGGATGATCCGGCTGGGCGAGTACTCCGGGTTTCTGCGGGACGTGGTGCTGGAAATCAAATACACACGGTGGCGGCGGCTCGCGCATGACGCCGGCGCGGTGTTGGGGCGGCAGATGACGCCGCACCTGCGGCGTGCGGGTTTGGATGCAAGATCGGCGGTGATCGTGCCGATTCCAACGCCGTTTTGGCGCCGGTTCGTTCGCGGGATCGATCACACGCTGGCGATTGCGCGGGGCGTGCGTGAAGGATCGGGGCTGCGGATCGTGCGGGCGCTGCAGAGGTCTCATCGACCTTCGCAGACTTCCAAGGCGCCGACGTCGCGCCGGGCGAACGTGGCGAACTCGATGCGTGCTGCGCCGTGGTTCCGAGGGGAGTCGCTGGCGGGCAAGACGGTGATTCTGCTGGACGATGTGAAGACGACGGGCGCGACGATGCACGAGGCCTGCCGAGCGCTGCGCAAGGCGCTGGGTGATGCGGCGGCGGCGACGCCGATCTGGTGCGTGCTGCTGGCGGTGACGGCGGACCCGCAGCGGCGGTCGAGGCGGGGGATGGCGGGGGAGGCGGCCCGAGAACTCTCGGGGACTCCGCCGCGGCGTCCGGAGGCGGGCTAGGCTGTACCTCGATGATGGAAACGCACTCGGTTGCTTCGGGCGATGCGCACGGCCTGGCGCTCGCGCTCTCTCCGGTGCTACGGGAGCACACGGGGGGACGATTAGGGCCGATCGAGTGGTTCCGTTCCCGATGGCAGCGGGGGGGCGCTGCGACGGGGTTCTCAACGTGGAGACGGGCGGGGGGACAATCACTTGATGTGTTCGTGAAGCTGCCGGTGGGGCCGCGGGAGTTCCGCTGGACGACCGAGATGGGCGTCATGCGGGACGACGATTGGGACCAGGACTGGTGCTCGATCCTTCCGACGCCGCGGGTGGTCGCGTGCGGGACGGAACTGGGCGGGTACGACCTGGCGTGGATCATCACCGAGCGGTTGCATGGGCACCCGTTGGCGGCCAATCTGGACAAGGCCGGGGTGCTGGAACTGATCCGGTCCGCGGCGGATTTTCAGGCACGTGCGATGACTCTGGCGCCGTTGGAGGCGTGCCCGCCGAACCCGGATTGGAAGAAACTGATCGAGAAGGCCAAGGAAGTGGCGAGGGAGGGTGATCTTCCCGAGGCGAACCGATGGAAGGAGGCCCTTCGGCACGTGAAGCGAGCCCGGCCGATTCTGGAGGGACGCTGGGCGTCGCGCCCGATCAACACGTGGTGCCATGGCGATCTGCACGCGGGGAACGCGATGCGGCGGAATGCTCCGCAGGAGGGCGGGGGGCCGTGCGTGCTGGTGGACCTGGCGCTGGTGCACCCGGGGCATTGGCTGGAGGATGCGCTGTATCTGGAGCGGCAGCACTGGGGACACGCGGACATGCTGCACGGGGTCAAGCCGCTCACGGAACTGGCCAAACTGCGGCGGCAGAGGCGGTTGCCGGTGGATGACCACTATCCGGAACTGGCGAATGTGCGGCGCGTGCTGATGGCCGCGTGCGCCCCGGCGATGATCGAGCGGGAGGGGAACCCGCAATACCTGCACGCGGCGTTGGACGTGATCGAGCGGCTGCTACCGCAGGCCGTGAAATGAGGCGGGGCGTGAGGCCGGGGGAGGGCGGAAGGGGTGAGAATCGGCTTTTGCACCCGTGCCCCCTGATCAGCCGATATTCTTCAACATGATTCGTCCTGGTCAGGTCATGGTTCTTTGCGCCCTGTCGCTGCTGTGCGTCGGCGTGTTGATGGTCAACTCGGCGGGCCTCGCGGTGGCGCGGGTTGATTCGGCGCAGGACGTGGTTCCCGCGATGACGGTGATGAGCATCGTCAAGAGCCGCAGCGCCTTGTATATGGCGATGGCGGTGGTCGCGATGGCGGTAGGGTCGGTGCTGCCGGTGAGGCGGTTCGCGGTGGTGATGACGAACCGTGCCACGGGGTCGATGGTGTTCCCGATCATGGCGATGGCGGTGGTTGTGATACTCGCCTTCTGCGCTTTGGTGTACGTGCCGGGCGTCCGCGATGTGCGCAACGGGGCGCACCGGTGGATCAGTCTGGGCTTCTCGGGCGCCAAGGATCTCTCCATGCAGCCGAGCGAGGTGGCGAAGTGGGCGTTCGTGCCGCTCATCGCCTGGTATTGCGCTGTGCGGGCGGAGGCGCTGCCGAAGCTGTTCAGGGGCTTGCTGCCGGCGATGATTGCGGTGGCGGTGGTGGCGGGGTTTGTCGTGCTTGAAGACCTGGGCACGGGGGTGCTGATCGGTGCGGTGGCGTGCCTGTTGCTGCTCGCGGGCGGGGCACGATTCTGGCACTTTGCGCTCCCGGGGCTGGTGGCGGGTGGCGGCGTCGCGGCGGCGATCCTGACGAGCGAATACCGCATGAACCGGGTGAAGGCGTTCCTCGATCCGTACGCGAACCCCGAAACCATCGGCTACCACACGATCCAGGGGCTGATCGCGATTCACAAGGGTGAAGGGTTCGGCCGCGGGCTGGGAGAGGGGCTGCAGAAGCGTGGGTATCTGCCCGAAGTGACCACGGACTACATCATGCCGGTGATCTGTGAGGAGGGCGGGATCGCGGGCGCGGCGTTCGTGATGGCGTTGCTGCTGGGGCTGGTGTGGGCGGGCGTGGCCATCGCGAGGCGCGAGCGGGACCCGATGCTGCGTCTGTGGAGCTTGGGCGTCGCGGCGACGATCGGTCTGCAGGCGACGATCAACCTGCTGGTGGTCACAGGCTTGGCGCCGGCGAAGGGGATCGCGCTGCCGCTGATTTCTTCGGGCGGTACCGGCTGGATCCTCACGGCGTTCTCGCTCGGCATGCTCGTGGCGATTGAACGAACCGCCGATTGCGCGGCGGAACAGGAATCTTCCACGCACCCCGTGCCGGTTTCGGCATGAGCGAGGCACCGACGATCCTGTTTGCGGGAGGCGGCACCGGGGGGCATCTGTTCCCGGGGTTGGCGATCGCCGAGTGCGTGATGGAGGAGTGTCCGGATGCGAGGATTCGGTTCCTGTGCAGCGAGCGTCCCGGAGACGCGGAGATGCTGCGTGCGGAGCGGCTGAACAACAAGCCTGTGGAGTTTGTTCAGATCCCGGCCCAGCCGTTCTCGCTGCGTCCCAAAGCGATCATGAAGTTCCTGGGCCACTGGGGCAAGTCGGTGCGTGCGGGGCGTGCGGAAATTGCAGCGGCTAGGGCGTCGGGGAATCGGGTGATCGTGGTGGCGATGGGGGGGTTTGTCGCGGCCCCGGTCGTGCAGGCGGCGCGGGTGGAGAGATGCCCGGTGGTGATGGTGAACCTGGACGCGACACCGGGGCGTGCCAATGGGTGGATCGCGCGGCACGCGGTGAAGGTGCTGACGGCGGCGGCGGTGGAGGGGCGTTCGTGGGAGGTCATTCCCCCGATCGTGCGGCGAGCGGCGCACGCGCCGGGGTCGCCGGCGGAGTGCCGCCGGCGGCTGGGGCTGGATCCTGAGCGGCCGACCCTGTTCGTGACGGGGGCGAGCCTAGGGGCAAGGTCGATCAACCAGTTTCTGATGGCGTTCGTGGAGGCGCATGCGCAGGTTCTGCGCGATGGGGGCTGGCAGGTCATCCATCAGACCGGAAAGTCAGATACCGAAGAATTGAGCGCCGTTTACAATTCCGCGCGCATAGCCGCGTGCGTGCAGCCTTTCTTTCGTGAAATGGGGCTTGCGTGGGGAGCGGCCGACATGGCCGTGAGCCGCGCTGGAGCAGGAAGCGTCGCCGAGGCCTGGTGCAACCGCGTTCCGACTGTTTTCCTGCCGTACCCGTTTCATTCGGATCAGCACCAGAAGCGAAACGCCCAGCCACTGGTGGCTGCCGGCGCTGCTGTGATGGCCACAGACCAAGTCGACCCCGGCGCGAACATGCGATCGGCGGCTCCAGTAGTTCTGGCTCTGCTGCAAGATCGCGACCGCAGGAACGCACTCTGCGGTGCGCTGCGAGCGTTGGGGCCGACCGACGGAGCTCGTCGCGCGGCCCGCGTCGTGCTCCAGTGCCGGTGAAACAGAATCGCCCGTGGAGATGCCGCGGGTGAACGCGCCGGCCGGACCAAAAGGAAAACATGAGTCGTGGTAATCTGGATAATCCGGGGACCGATTTAGAACGCGCCCAAGGTCTGAAAACACAAGAATTGAAGTCAAATACCATAACTTCGGTGGGGGATTCAGAAGCTGGCGTGTACACTCAGAGCATGCCCGACATGGCGGGGAGCACACATCGCCCCGCGCGTGAAGCGCGGTGCGTGGTTTGGCACGAGCGCGGCACCGAGTTGAAGCCCGAACTGCTCGCCGCGCTCGCACGCCCCGGGTTCTCGGTCGTGAGGTGCGACGACGAGTTTGAGGCGGTGGCGCGTGTGTGTCGGTTCGCGAATACCGACAAACCCACACCGATCGGGCCTTCGGCGGTGGTGATCCTGTTGATTGTGGACCCTCGGCGACTCGCCGCGGCGACCAGCGTCTTCGAGAGCGTAACCCGCTACGCGCCGACCGCGGCCATCTGGATGTACGAAACGGGTTCGAGCCCGCAGCTGCGCACTGTTCGGCCCCAGGACGTGTTTGCCTGGCGGCGGCCGGAGACGGCGTCGCGGCCTATTGCCGGCTCTCCCGCGGGCAAGGTGGAGGAGCCCAAAATCGCCGGGCAAGAGCCCCGACCAAACGACCCACCGGTCATTGAGGTGGCTCAGGCGGGCATGACAACACCGCCGCCTCCGGCGGGTACGATGCCGGATACCGCGGAGTTGAGCCCGGTGCAGCCTCCGCCTCGGTTACTGACTGACGACGAACTCGCGATGTTGCTGGACGTTGAGCCACGTGACGATGACGAACGTAAAGTCTGATAACCCGTTGACTGACCGGCGTTTGGCGACTTGTGCCCCGATGGCGGTGTACGGGCCGATGCAATTCGCGTATGGCACGCCGCGGCCCGATTCGACCGTACAGTCGTCCCATGACCCAAGAAGGGGAAAGGCAGCCACGCGTGGTGAGTGCTGACACGCGAGTGATTCTCGTGGGACGCACGGGCTTGGACGCCGCGTTGCGTTTGGATGACCGCCTCGAACTCGTTCGGGTGCGGAATCCGATCGACGCGATCGGCGAGTTGGTGAGCCCTGTGGTGCCGGTGGAAACACCGAGTGAACAAACCAAGTCGGTGGTGGTTGTGTCTCGTGAGGTGGAGGATTCGCTCCGCCCGGGATCGAACTCGCCCGCGCAGGATCGGTTGCTGAACTTCATCCGCGGGCTGCGGTTGGCGGAACCATCGGTGAAGGTGCTGGGCGTCACTCGTCCGGAATCTCACGCGGATCTGGCAACGGCGTTCGACGGGTTGGTTTCCCCGGGGTGGGATCCGTCATCGCTCGCGTCGTACATCCGCGCGGAGCATCTCGATTCGGCCGAACCGGCAGCGCAGGAACAACCGGGAGAGCCGCGGCGGGTGGATCCGCCGACGACTTCCTCCGGCGACTTGCCGATGCTGACGCTGCTGCTCCGCGGGCAGGATGTGCTCGCGTGCGGCATTGATCTCATCCGCGCCCGCTGCGGCGATCCGTCGATCGCGTTCTACAAGCCCGATGGGCAGGTGCCCGCGGGCGCGGTTGCGGTGGCGTGGGACGGCGCGATCTTCGGGGCCCTGGCGGGCGCCACCGATCCGGCGATTTTGTTCGGTCATGCGCACTGGCTGGCGGCGTGGCTGCGGTTGCGAGATCAGCAGACGCAACTGAGGTTGGCGGCGTTCACGGACCCGCTCACGGGCGCGTGGAACCGGAGGTACTTCGAGCGGCACCTCAATGCGGCGATGGAGCAGGCGCGTCAGCGCCGGCAGACGGTGACGGTGCTGCTGTTCGATATCGATGATTTCAAGGTGTACAACGACGCGTACGGACATGACGCCGGCGACGAGATTCTGGTCGAGGCCGTGCGGCTGATGCGCAGCGTAATTCGGCCGAGCGATCGGGTGTGCCGCATCGGCGGGGATGAGTTCGCGGTGATCTTCCACGACCCGGAGGGGCCGCGGAAGGAGAGCAGCCGCAACACGGTCTCGGTGATGGAAGTGGCGCAGCGCTTCCAGCGGCAGATCAAGCAGCACCGGTTCCCGAAACTGGCGGACTGCGCGCCGGGCACGCTGAGCATTTCGGGCGGCATGGCCACGTTCCCGTGGGATGGAACGTCGCCCTCGGAGTTGCTGGCGAAGGCCGACCAACTGGCGATGGCGGCCAAGCGGCAGGGCAAGAACGCGATCACGTTCGGTCCCGGCTCGCTGCGGGAATGCGGGCAGACCTCGCAGCCGCAGCAGAATCCCTGAGCGTCATTGAGCGGGTGTTACTTGTCGAACGCGGCGTCGAAGGCGATGCGCGAGGGCTCAAAGTCCAGTCGACGCACGAAGGCGGAGGCTTCGCGCGCGCCGTGCTCGCGGTCCATGCCGCTGTCTTCCCATTCGACGCTCAGGGGGCCGTGGTATTGGGCGCGGTTGAGGGCGCGGATGATCTCTTCGAAGTTGACTTCACCCCGACCGGGCGAGCGGAAATCCCAGCCGCGGCGGTGATCGCCGAAGGCCAGGTGGGAGGCGAGAATGGAGGAGGTGCCGTCGAGGTTGCGCTGGGCGTCCTTGACGTGGACGTGGTAGATGCGGCCGGCGTAGGCGTCGATGAACTTCACCGGGTCGATGCCCTGCCAGATGAGGTGGGAGGGATCGAAGTTGAAACCGAAGGTCGGGCGGTTGCCGACGGCCTCGAGCGCGAGGCGGGTGGTGTGCAGGTCGTAAGCGATTTCGGTGGGGTGGACTTCGAGGCCGAAGAGAACTTTGTGCTTGTCGAAGGCGTCGAAGATCGGGTTCCAGCGGGCGGCGAAATCGCGGTAGCCGGCTTCGATCTCGGCGGCGGAGGTGGGGGGGAAGAAGTACAACTTGTGCCAGACGGAGGAGCCGGTGAAGCCGTTAACGATCTTGACTCCCAGGCGGGCGGCGGCGGCGGCGGTGTCCTTCATTTCCTGCGCGGCACGCTCGCGCACGCCGTCGGGCTTGCCGTCGCCCCAGACGCGGGCGGGGAGGATGGATTTGTGACGCTCGTCGATCACATCGCAGACGCACTGACCGACGAGATGGTTGCTCACGGCGAAGCACTTGAGTCCGTTCCGCGCGAGGATGTCGGTGCGGCTCTTGCAGTATGAATCGCTGGAGAGGGCCTTGTCGACCTCGAAGTGGTCGCCCCAGCACGCCAGTTCGAGGCCGTCGTATCCGAACGATCTGGCCTTCTGCGCGAGGACCTCGAGGGGAAGATCGGCCCACTGACCGGTGAAGAGTGTGACTGGGCGTGGCATGGTTCTTGAGCGTAGGACCGTTGAAAAACGAGGGCGGCGTGCGGCGGTCGCTACGATTGCGGGCTGGTCGTGGGCGTGAATGGGTCGTTCGTTTCGGATCCAGTTCCCAAGGGGAGTGCGCCGATGCGTCGCAGATTGATCATCCTGGGCGTGATGGCGGTGTGCGGCGGGGCGGGGGCGCAGGACAGAGAGGTGGTCACGTTCCAGATCAGCCAGACCACAACCGTGGGGCAGTCGGTGTATGTGCTCGGCGATGTGGCGGAGTTGGGGGGAAACGATCTGACACGGGCTGTGAAGATGGAGCCGGGGGCGTACCCGGTGTGGAAGGCGGCGGTGAGCCTGCCCAAGAACACGTCGTACGCGTATCGGTACTACCTGCGGAGCGATGCGCCGTCGCAGCAGCGCGTGACGACCAATGGAACGGCGGTCGGGACAGTGCTGGCGGGTTCGACTTCCGCCGCGGCGCTCTCGCCGCCTGCGAAGGCGGTGGTGTTCCGGTCCGCGTGGGCGTCGCCGCTGCTGCGGTGGCGGTTGGGGGGAGCGGGGGCGTACTCATCGACGACAATGGTGCCGTTCGGCGCGGGGCGTGCGGGGACGGAGCGAGCCTGGATCGCGAACGGGGTGGCAGCGCCCCGGTCGGTGATGGAGTTTTACTTCACGGCGGCGGACGGCGCTGGACGCGATCCGGCGGCGGGCGTGTATTCGACGCGGCTGGATGCGATGTTGGTGCAGGACGGGCAGGTGTACACCTATTGGCCTGCGGCAAGCGTCGGCGCGGTGCGGAGGGATTACAACCCGGCAAGCCCACCGTCGATCGCTTCGACGAATCTCGGCGGGGAAGTGCGGGCGTTCCGCGTGCTGCTGCCTCGTGGCTATGACCAGCACTCGGCGCGGCGGTACCCGGTGATCTACATGCACGACGGTCAGAACGTTTTTGATCAGGGGCCATTCGGCACATGGGCGGCGGACCAGGCGAGCGCAACGCAGGTGGGCGCGGGGGCGATGCGCGAGTGCATCATCGTCGGCGTAGATAACACGTCCAATCGCATCCCGGATTACACGCCGCCGCATGATGGCGGGCGGGCGGATCGGTACACGCGGTTCTTGCTGGAAGAACTCAAGCCCCGGATTGATGCGCAGTACCGCACGTTGACCGGGGCCGCGGACACCGGCGCGATCGGCAGCAGCATGGGGGCGCTGGTGTCGCTCTATATGGGCTGGGAGTTCACGGGGAGCGTCACGCGGGTGGGGGCGATGTCCGGGGCGTGGCAGGTGGGGGACATTGACGGGCGCGTGGGCACGCAAGCCAAGAGGCCGATCCGCATCTGGCTGGATAGCGGCGATTCGGGCACATCGGACGACAACTACTGGCTGACGTACAACCTGCGCGATGCGCTCATCCGGCCCACGCACACGGGCGGGAACTATGCCGAGAGCGGGGACCTCAAACACATGATCGGGTTCAACCAGCAGCACAACGAGGCGGCGTGGTCGCAACGGGTGGGGCCCGCGTTCTCGTTCCTGTTCCCGGCGGCGGAGGAGGCGTCGGTGTTCACCAGCGCGGCAACCGGGGCGGCGTTCGATGTTGACGGGGACGGTCGGGTCACGGTTGAGGATGTGTACCGGCAGTATGCGACGCCAAGGGATGTAAACGGGGATGGGGCGGTGGATGTGTTCGACGCGGGTGCGGTGGTGGGCCAGCAGAGGCGGGGGGAGCGGGCGGGAATGGGTGTGAATCGATGAGTCCGTATGCTGCCGATTTGGCAGTAGGCTTGACGCCTACCGCGCGTGCCATGTCATGGCGGTCGCCGCGATAGCGGCGTGAAGGCCATTTGGAGCCCTATCGAAATCCGAAACCGGGGAACGCGTGGCGGGCGGGATTGGCATTCCAGTTGCCTGTGCCCTCCCAAGCGATGGTCCCGGATCATCGCGATCGTCTTGTAAATCCAAACATCGCGGCATTGAGGCCGCGATTCCGACAGACCAAGCACTTGGAGTCTTACGCCAATGTCCGCCAAAGAACTGACCTTCGATGTTGATGCTCGCCAGTCCCTGCTCGCCGGTGTGGAGAAGTTGGCCCGCGCGGTCAAGGCGACCCTGGGCCCCAAGGGCCGCAACGCGGTGCTGGACAAGTCCTGGGGCGGTCCGACCGTCACGAAGGACGGCGTGAGCGTCGCTGAAGAGATCGAGCTTCGCGACAAGGCAGAGAACATGGGCGCGCTGCTGGTGAAGGAAGCGGCGAGCAAGACGAGCGACGCGGCGGGCGACGGCACGACGACGGCGACGGTGCTGGCCGAGGCGCTGTTCCGCGAGGGGCTGCGTCACATCGCCGCGGGCGTCGACGCCAACGCGCTGGTGCGGGGCATGAAGGCGGCGGTGGGCGTGGCGGTGAACGAGATCACGAGCCTGTCGAACCCGGTCAAGGGCAAGGGCGACATCCAGAACGTCGCGACGATTTCCGCGAACAACGACGCCGCGATCGGAAAGATCATGGCCGACGCGTTCGAGAAGGTGGGCAAGGACGGGGTCATCACGGTTGAAGAGGGCAAGAACATCGACACCGTTGTGGACGTGGTGGAGGGCATGCAGTTCGACCGCGGCTACCTCTCACCCAACTTCGTGACGGATGCGGAGGCGATGAAGGTGGTGCAGGACAAGCCCTTCATCCTGATCCACGAGGACAAGATCGACAGCGTCTCCAAGCTGGTGCCGCTGCTCGAGGCGGTGATGAAGACCAAGAAGCCGCTGCTGATCA
Organism: Phycisphaerales bacterium; assembly: GCA_044222845.1. Classification (GTDB taxonomy): domain Bacteria; phylum Planctomycetota; class Phycisphaerae; order Phycisphaerales; family UBA1924; genus UBA2402. The sequence goes on along the minus strand of JBGAMO010000021.1, from coordinate 6,947 downwards.
TCGCCGAGGATGTGACGGGCGAGGCGCTTGCGACACTGGTGATCAACAAGCTGCGGGGCACGCTGCAGGTGGCCGCGGTGAAGGCGCCGGGCTACGGCGACCGCCGCAAGGCCATGCTCGAGGACATCGCCGTGCTGACCGGCGCGACCGCCGTGATGAAGGACCTGGGCATCGAACTCGACAAGGTCGAGATCAAGCACCTGGGCGTCGCGAAGCGGATCGAGATCGACGGCGAGAACACCACGATCATCGAGGGTGCGGGCGACACCAAGTCGATCCAGGCCCGCATCGCGCAGATCCGCGCGGAGATCGAGAAGACCACCAGCGACTACGACCGCGAGAAGCTGCAGGAGCGTCTGGCCAAGCTGGCCGGCGGCGTGGCCGTTGTCAAGGTCGGCGCCGCGAGCGAGGCCGAACTCAAGGAGAAGAAGGCCCGCATCGAGGACGCGCTGCACGCGACCCGCGCGGCGGTGGCCGAGGGCATCGTTCCCGGCGGCGGCGTCTCGTTCCTGCGGGCCCGCAAGGCGCTTGAGAACATGAAGGAATACAGGACGGTGTTCGGCAAGAACGCCGACGCTACCAGCGAGGACGTGGGTCGCTTCACGTTCGACTTCGCCGCGGGCATCCGCACGGTCGTGACGGCCCTGGCCGTTCCGACGCACACCATCGCCGACAACGCCGGGGCCAAGGGCAGCGTGGTGGTGAGCAAGGTGAGCGACGGGAAGGGCAACTTCGGCTATAACGCTCTGACGGAGGAGTACGGCGACCTGGTGCAGATGGGCGTCATCACTCCGGCAAAGGTCGATCGGCTGGCCTTGCAGAACGCCGCGAGCGTCGCGACGGTGCTGCTCGCCGCGGATTGCATCGTGACCACCAAGCCCGAGCCCAAGGACGCGGCCCCCAAGGGCGGCCCCGGCGGCGGGATGGGCGGCATGGGTGGCATGGGCGGCATGGGCGGGATGGGCGGCATGGGTGGAATGGGCGGCATGGGATTCTGATCCACCGCTTCACGCACAGATCGCGACAGGAATCAGGAATCGTGAAAGGGCCACATGCAGGCCATCTTGGATCTCTTCAGCCACCTCGATACGCACTTGGACAATGCGGCGGAGGAATGGGGCGCATGGACCTACGCGGTCGTGTTCCTCATCATCTTCGCCGAGACGGGTCTGGTGGTGATGCCGTGGCTACCCGGCGACTCGCTGTTGTTCGCCGTGGGCGCGATCTGCGCCCGGGGGATACTGCAGTTGCCGACGGTGATCGCGGTGCTCTGGGTCGCGGCGGTCGTGGGCAACTACACGAACTTTCTGATCGGGCGGGCGCTGAGCCTGCGGGCCGGGGGTGGGGTGCCGAGCATCGAAGCGGCCGGCGCTTCGATCACGAAGCTCTTCGGCGGCCGGTTCGGCAAGGTGGTGCAGCCGCATCACCTTCGGCGTGCGGACCAGTTCTTCCGCAAGTATGGCGCGCTGGCGGTATTGGTGTCGCGATTCCTGCCGTTCATGCGGACGCTGGTGCCGTTTGTCGCGGGCATCAGCGACATGAAGACGGGCCGCTTCCTGTTCTATTCCGCCGTGGGCGGGCTGGCGTGGGTTGGGGTCTGCTGCACGATCGGGTACTACTTCTTCAATCTGCCCTGGGTGAAGGACAACTTCGCCCTGGTCATCACCGGCCTGTTCGCGGCGGGGTTCGTCCCGATCGTGATCGGGTATGTCCGGAAAAAAGTCTGGGGCGGGGTTCGGCAGGAGCCGACGCCTCCCCAGGAATCGTTCGTTGAGTACAAACAGCGCGGACCCGGCGAGAGCCAGGAACGCGAAGTTCGCAAGGAAGTTCACTAAGCAATCGGAGAACTCGCAATGGCCGTCAAGCCTCTTGAAGACCGCGTCCTCGTCAAGCCCTCTGAAGCCGAAACCAAGACCGCCTCGGGGATTTACCTTCCCGAGTCGAGCAAGGAAAAACCAGTGAAGGGCAAGGTCGTGTCCACCGGCCCGGGCAAGCGCCTGGAGAACGGCAAGCGGGCCGAGATGTCGGTCCACGCCGGCGACACCGTGGTGTACGGCAAGTACGCCGGGACCGAGGTGGAGATCAAGGGCGAGAAGCACCTGATCCTGCGGGAGAGTGAGTTGCTGGGGGTGATTGAGGGATAAGGCATCAGGCATCAGGCACTTGGCATCAGGCACTTGGCATCAGGCAAAGCGGCGGAGGGCAGATGTCTGAAGTCAAGTCGCATCGGGACCTTGTGGCGTGGCAGAAGGCATATGAGTTGGGAAAACTCCTGTACCGGCTGACACGCGACTTTCCGGATTCCGAGCGATTCGGCCTGACGAGCCAGTTGCGGCGGAGCGGGATATCGGTCGCCAGCAATATCGCGGAGGGCTACGGGCGTGCCACCTCCACGGATTACCTTCGGTTCCTCAGGATGGCACGCGGAGAGTTGTTCGAGATTGATACCCAAGTCCTGTTCGCCCGGGATCTGGGATTCATGAAGGAAGATTGTTATGTCCAGGCCGACGAACTGGTTCGTGAATGCGGGCGTGTGCTCGCCGGCCTGATTCGAGGTATCGAGAAGAGCACTCAGGCGCGGGATGTCGGGCACTGATGCCCGATGCCTGATGCCCGATGCCTTAGGAGTTTTCAATGTCCACGAAACAGATCATGTTCAACGATGCCGCGCTCCTTGAGATGAAGCGCGGGGTCGATCGGTTGGCCGAGGCGGTCAAGTGCACGATGGGGCCCTCGGGGCGTCACGTGGTGATCGAGAAGTCCTACGGGGCTCCGCACATCACCAAGGACGGCGTCAGCGTCTCCAAGGAAGTGTCGCTCCCCGAGCCGTTCCAGGCCATGGGCGCCAAAATGGTGAACGAGGTGGCTAAGAAGACGGCCGACAAGGCCGGCGACGGCACCACCGCGGCGACCGTGCTCGCCCAGGCGATCTTTACCGAGGGTCTGCGTCACGTGACGGCGGGCGCGAACCCGGTGATGCTGCAGCGGGGCGTGAACAAGGCGGCGGAGGCCGCGGCCGAGGCCATCGACGCGATGGCGATCAAGTGCAAGGGCAAGGATGACTACCGCAAGGTGGCCACCGTCTCCGCCAACCACGACGCCGAGGTGGGCGAGATTATCGCCGAGGCGATCAGCAAGGTCGGGGCCGAGGGCGTGGTGGAGATCGAGGACGGCAAGACCGCCCACACCACCCTGGATTATGTCGAGGGCATGCAGTTCGACAAGGGCTACCTGTCCCCGTACTTCATGACCGATCCCAAGACCGCCGAGTGCGTGCTCGAGGACTGCGTACATCCTGATCTACGAGAAGAAGATCAGCAACCTGCCCGATCTGCTCCCGCTGCTGAACAAGGTCGTGACCACCGGCAAGCCGGTGCTGCTCATCGCCGAGGAGGTCGAGAACGAGGCGCTCGCCACGCTGGTGGTGAACCGGCTGCGCGGCATGCTCAAGATCTGCGCCGTGAAGGCCCCCGGCTTCGGCGACCGCCGCAAGGCCATGCTCGGCGACATCGCCGTGCTCACGGGCGGCGAGTTCATCAGCGAGGACCTGGGCCGTTCGCTCGAGAGCGTCGAGCTCAACGAACTGGGCCGGGCCAAGAAGATCGTCGTCACCAAGGACGACACGACCATCATCGAGGGCGCGGGCAAGAAGTCCGAGATCAACGCCCGGGCGGAGCAGATCAAGTCGCAGTACGACAAGAGCACGAGCGACTACGACCGCGAGAAGCTCATGGAGCGTCTGGCCAAGCTGACCAGCGGCGTGGCGATGATCTCCGTGGGCGGGGCGACCGAGACGGCCATGAAGTCCACCAAGGACCTCGTGGACGACGCCCTCAAGAGCACGCGGGCCGCGGCGAAGGACGGCTATGTCCCCGGCGGCGGCGTGGCGCTGCTGCGCACGCAGGAAGCGATCCGCGCGGCGCAGAAGAAGTCGAAGAACGACGACGAGAAGCTGGGCTTCGACATCGTCCTGCAGGCGGTGGAAGCCCCGATCAAGCAGATCGCGGAGAACGCGGGCTATGACGGCGACCTGATCGTCGAGAACGTCCGCGAGAGCAAGGGCGCCAACGGCTTCAACGCCGCGACGGGCGAGTACACCGACCTGGTCAAGGCGGGCATCATCGACGCGGCGCTGGTGGCCAAGACGGCCCTCATCAACGCGGCGAGCGTCGCCGGCCTGATGCTGACGACCGATGTGCTCATCGCCGAGCTCAAGGAAGAGACGGACGCGGTCGAGGGCGCTGTGGCCTGAGGACGCTGATCCCAGACTGATCCACAGGCCCACGGTCGACCGATCGTGGGCCTGTTTTCTGAAACCCGATCGCCGGAAACGGGGCGTGCTCCCGATGACGCCCGGCGATGACCCTGCACGAAGCGTCCAGACCCATGCCCACCCAACGCGACTACTACGAAGTGCTCGGCCTGGAGAAGAACGCTGACGCCGAGGAGGTCAAGCGGGCGTACCGCCGGATGGCGATGAAGTACCACCCGGACCGCAATCCGGGCGATGCCGAAGCGGAGACCAAGTTCAAGGAATCTGCGGAGGCGTACGAGGTCCTCGCCGACGCCGAGAAACGCAAGATCTACGACCAGTACGGGCATGACGGACTGCGGGGGCGGGGTGCCGCGGCGCACGACTTCTCGCGGATGGACCCCACCGACATCTTCTCGATGTTCAACGACATCTTCGGGGGGTTCAGCGGCGGCGGCGGCGGCCGTCGCGGGGCGGCCCGCGGGTTCGATCTGGAGACGGAAGTCACGATCACGCTGGACGAGGTCTTCAAGGGGTGCGAACGGGACGTTGAGTTCACGCGGATGGACGTGTGCGAGACGTGCACCGGCACGGGCGCCAAGCCGGGGAGCAAGCCGGTGAAGTGCGCGACGTGCGGCGGGCAGGGGCGTGTGCAGCAGACCGGGCTGGGCGGCATGTTCCGGATGGTGGTGGCGTGCCCGGCGTGCGGCGGACGCGGGCAGATCGTCAAGGAGTTCTGCGCGTCGTGCCGCGGCAAGGGCCGGACAGCCAAGAAGAGGAACCTGTCGGTCAAGATCCCCAAGGGCATTCACGACGGTCAGGCGCTGAGCGTGACGGGCGAGGGCGAGCCGCCTCCGCCGGAGGTGTCTCCCGCGGGTCAGGGGGCGCGGGGCGATCTGCACGTGGTGGTGCGTGTGAAGCAGCACGAGTTGTACCAGCGCGAGGGCGATCACCTGCTGCTTGAAATGCCCATCGCGTTCACGCAGGCGGCGCTGGGTTCGGAGATTCAGGTGCCGACGCTGGAGGGCTCCAAGCCCTTCTCGATTCCCCGGGGCACGCAGCACGGGCACACGTTCCGCATCGAGGGGCAGGGGCTGCCGAACCTGCGCAGCGGGCGTCGCGGAGATCTGGGGCTGATTGTCAAGATCGAAGTGCCGCGGCGGCTCTCGGCGAAGCAGGAGCAACTGCTGCGGGACCTGGCGGCGACGGAAGATAAGATGGTGCTCCCCGAGAGCGAGAGCTTCTGGAAGCGAGTGAAGGACTTTCTGGGTCGGTGATGTGCCCCGCGGGGCGAAGGCGTGCGACCCATGTGGTGGAGACGTAAGCAGATGAACAACGACAATCCAAACTCCACAGCGGGGAACGGTCCGGACGCGGCGTCCGATCCCGGTCAATCTTCCGAATCGGGCTTCGGCCCGGCGGATTCCTTCGGCATGGACGCGGCGAAGCTGCAGGCCGATCTTGAGGAAGCCCGCACTCGGTCGCTGCGACTGATGGCGGATTTTCAGAACTACCAGCGCCGCGCGCTTCAGAACGAGCAGGTGGCGAAGATGGAAGGGGCGGCGAAAGTCGCGTCTTCGGTGGTGACGGTGGTGGATCATTTCGACCTTGCGTTGGCGCAGGATCAGTCCAAGGCGACCGTCGAGCAGTTGCTGACGGGGATGAAGGTGATCCGCGATGAGTTGCTGAAGGTTCTGGGGCAACAGGGCGTGAGCGTGATCCGGCCGAACCCGAACGACGAGTTCACGCCCGGCCGTCACGAGGCGGTGATGCAGCAGGCCGCGGCGGGCGTTGAGCCAGGGCGGATCGCCTCGGTATTCCAGTCTGGCTACGCCATCGCGGCCCACGGGGGCGAGCGGGTGATCCGGGCGGCGAAGGTCGCGGTCGCGCCGCAGTAAGCAAAGGAAACCAGATGCCGACATACGACTATCGCTGCGGGGCGTGCAAGAAGGAGTTCGAGCAGTTCCAGAGCATGAAGGACAAGCCGCTGCGCAAGTGCCCGCTGTGCGGCAAGAACGCGCTGGAGCGGCTGATCGGCACGGGGGCCGCGGTGCTGTTCAAGGGGTCGGGCTTCTACCAGACCGATTACCGATCGGAGTCCTACAAGCAGGCCGCGAGCGCGGACAAGCCCGCGGAAGTGAAGACGGAAACAAAGACGGAAACAAAGACGGAATCGAAGACCGAAGCCAAGGCAGAGACAAAGTCTGAGGCGAAGCCGGCGGGCGAGGCCAAACCCGCGAAGGCGGAGCACAAGCCGGCGAAGTCTGATGGCCCCAAGAAGGTCAAGGCCAAGTAATCGGCCGCCGCGGGTTGAACGCGGCGAGGATGATCACCATGCACGCGATCGCCCACGGCGTAGACATCATCGAGGTCGCCCGAATCCGGGCGATGCTGGATGAGCACGGCGATCGGTTTCTGGAGCGGGTGTTCACGAAGGGCGAATCGGATTTTTGCACCGGCGTAAGACGGCCGGAACGTTTGGCGGCGCGGTTCGCGGCGAAAGAAGCGGTGATGAAGGCGCTGGGCACCGGCTTGGCCGACGGCGTGTCGTGGCAGCACATCGAGGTGGTCAGCCGTCCGACGGGCGAGCCCACGGTGAAGCTGAGCGGGGAAGCGCTGCGGGTATCGGAGCGCAAGGGCATCTCCTCGTGGCTGATCTCGCTCAGTCACGTGGAGAGCATGGCGATCGCAAGTG
>JBGAMO010000240.1:0-5637 GCA_044222845.1 Phycisphaerales bacterium | reverse complement strand
CGGCGTAGATGTGTCGGGATTGGCGGCGGACAGACCGGTGTTGGTCGGCGCGGATGCGGACCACAACTTTGAGAAGATCACGGAGTTGAAGCCGGGCGAGTACCGTGCGGCCGCGAGGTTGATCGCGGTGCACGAGAGCAGCAGCTGGCGGTCGGACAAGGGCAACCTGTTCTCGGAGCCGGTTTCGTTTACCGTGCTGGCGGACAAGACGGTCACGGTGGATATCCCACTGACGAAGAAGACGCTCGGGAAGGAATGGCCGCAGGGGGAGTTGAGTGGCGGGGCCGAACTCGTCGAGATCCGGTCGTCGCTGCTGTCTGACTTCTACAAGCGAGATGTGTTTCTGCGGGCGGGCGTGGTGAAGCCGACGGGGTTCAACCCCTCGACCGAACGAAAGTACGCGGCGGTGTACGAGGTGCCGGGGTTCGGGGGTGATCACTTCGGGGCAATCGGGATTGCGCGGCAGCGGTCGCCGTCGTCGAGCCGGGTGGCGCTGGGGAATGACGGGGTGCTGAGCGCGAACGCGTTCTGGATCGTGCTGGACCCGGAGAGCCCGAACGGGCACACGCTGTTTGCGGATTCGGCGAACAACGGGCCGCGGGGACGGGCGCTGGTGGAGGAACTGATCCCGGCGATCGAGAAGAAGTACCCGCTGGTGGCCAAGCCGGAGGCGAGGCTGCTGCGCGGGCACTCATCGGGCGGGTGGAGCACGCTGTGGCTGGCGATGAACTACCCGGAGACGTTCGGGGCGACGTGGAGCAGCTCGCCGGACCCGGTGGATTTTCGGAGGTTGGAGACGATTGACATCTACTCGCAGAAGAATGCGTACTGGCTTGGAGGGAACGCGCCCAATAGGGACGCCGACGCGTGGCTCCGGTTGCGGGAGGTTCCGGGAGCGTTGCTCTTGAGCAACGTGCCCGACGGCCGCGACAACACCGCGAGTTTTCGGCAGGGCGATCGGGCCGTGATGACCGTGAAGCAGGAGGCGCAGACGGAGGACATCCTCGGGCCGGACAACACCTCGGGCCAGCAGTGGGACTCGTGGTTTGCGGTGTGGGGGCCAAGAAACGACGATGGTCATCCGGCGAATCTTTTCAACCCGGCAAACGGCGTGATCATTCACGAGATCGCCGAGCAGTATCGCAAGTATGACATCGCCAACCTGGTGCGAACGCAGCCTGACAAGTATCGGGATGTGATGCAGAAGAACGTGCGGCTGGTGGTGGGCGGGGCGGACAACTTCTTCCTCAACGAGGCGGTGACCTTGCTCAAAGAGGATGTCGACAAGCTGCAGGCACGAGCGCACGCGGGGGCCGGGTACATCAAGATCGTGCCGGGGCTGGACCACTCGACGATCTTCCAGTCGGCGGAGGTGCGGGGATTTGCGGGGGAGATGGTGGAGCACCTGCGACGGAACGGACTTGTGGTTGGGGCTGAGGGGGGGAAGTAATGAGTGGCGCGGCGGTCCGGACAATCTACGAACACGACGGTTCTCAGTGCAAGACCGACGCGGATTGATGGCTTGCACGGGCCTGTGCGCCCTCCCGTTACTTCGTTCCGGGTTCGTAAAAGCAAATTCGTCACACGCGAAGCCCGCGGCGGTGTCTACTGGTTGAAAGGAGCATCCAACCATGCACCGCATGTGCGCACTACTGGGGATTCTGGCCGCGAGCGCGGCGATTGGACTGGGCAGCCCGAACGCCGAGGGGCGCCAGCAGGCCGCACCGTCTCAGGCCCCGGTCGCGATCGAGTTCAAGGACCCGAGCAACGCGGCGTTGCTGTATTACAAGGCGTGGCTGGACCCGGTGTTCGGCGAGGTCAAGGGCCCGTGCGGCGACCAGCTGAAGGGGAGTGATCCGACGTGGAAGCCGGACGCGAAGCTGACCACTCTGCTGGACGAACATCAAGGGTGGATGCGGATGGTGCTGCGGGCAACGGCGGCGCCGGAGGCGGACTTCGGCGTGGAGTTCTCCGAGGGGATCAACGCCCTCCTTCCGCACCTGGGTTACATGCGTGCGACGGCGCGGGTCATGGCGTGCGATGCGCGGCGGTGCATGGCCGCGGGGGATATGGATGGGGCGTGCGAGCGGGTGGCGGCGATGTACCGCATGGCGCGGCACTGCACGCAGGACCACACGCTGATTTCGGCGCTGGTGTCGATCGCGATCACGAGTCTTGCGGACAGCCAGACGCAGATCATCATCGACACCAACCGGCTGACGGCAGATGGCAAGCGGATGCTGCTGCCCGAGGCTCAGAAGCTGGCGGAGCCGGATGCGTGGGCGGTGAAGCGCGGGATCGAGGGTGAGCGGTTCTGGACAACGGGCTGGCTGAGGTCGATCGCGACCGGGCCGGATGCCGGGAAGAAGCTGGTCGATCAGTTGGCGCCGCTGATGGATGCCCCAGCCAACGGCGATGTGTACAAGCAGATCGCGAAGATGGATGAGGGCCAGGTGGCGAAGCTGCTCGACGATGCCAACAGGTTCTACGACGATGTGCTGAAGGTGTGGGACGACCAGGACGCGGTGCAGAAGCTGCACGACCTGGAGGAGGCGATGGGCAAGGGAGCGTACGGGATCATCGCCCAGTGCGTGGTTCCCGCGCTGACCAAGTCGCGTCAGTCGGACGCCAAGGCCCGCACCGAGCACGCGGCCTTGCTCAAGAAGCTCGAGTACCACATCCCGATCGGACGCTGAGGGCTGGCTACGCGTGGAGATTCTCACGGCCAAGGACCTGCTTATCTCGACGCACCGCGGCGACAAGGACGCCGCGGTGCGTCTGTACAGGTCGATGGCGCCGCGGATGCTGGCGTACGCAAGGAGCGTGCTCGGCCACGACGCCGCGGCCGAGGATGCGGTGCAGCAGGTGTTTGTCGGGATCTTCGCGGTCGGGCGCGACGAGATCGACCGGGTGGAGGATGTTCTGGCGTGGTTGATCCGCCTGACGCGGAACGCGGCGTTGAACGATGCTCGCGGGCGCATGCGGAGCAGGGTGCGCGAGGCGATGCGGGCCGCGATGGGCGGTGAGGGCATGCGGCCGGTGCATTCCCTGCGCACCGATTCGCACGATGAACTGCTCGCGGCCGTCGGCCGCTTGCCGGACGATGCGAAAGAGCTGATCGTGCTCAAGCACGTCGCGGGATTGACGTTCGACCAGATGGCGTTGTCGATGGATGAGAATCGGAGCACGGTGGCGTCTCGCTACCGTGCGGCCCTCGAGATGTTGAAAGCAGCGGTCTCGCGGCCGCAGGGGGTCCATCATGGCTGAGATTCAGGGAGGACGGTTCGGGAGCGGGAGCGGCGGCGAGCCGATGCGGATCGAGCCCGACCTGTTGGAATCGCGTCTGGAGGCGATGGGGCGGGCGATGGTGGAAGATGAGGCGCGACGCGCCGAACCGCCGCGGGCGTACCTGGAGGCGGCGGCGAACCGGGCGTGGTTTGTGCGCGTGCGGGTGTGGGGGCCGCGGCTGGCGGTGGCGGCGGTGCTGGTGATCGTGGGCGTCGCGGCGATCCTGCTGTCGCGGCAGGCGGCGCCGGTGGGTGGAGGCGGACCTGGCATCGCCCATCGCGATGGCGTGGGAGATGGACCGGGCGGCGAAGCGCCGACCATGGGCAATCTGAACGTGGCGAATCGCAACGCCTCGCCGGAGCAGCTTCGGCTGCTGAGCGGGGCGGCGGGGACGCAGCCCGCGGGGTCTGGCGCGGGTGGCGAGAGCGGGCCGTACCGGGCTTCGGACACGCGGAGCGCGGAGCAGATCGATGCGATTGTGGGTGGGAAATAGGGCGGTCTGCGTTCGGAACGCGAGAGTCCGGACTCACCAATGAGGGCACAGAGGTCACTGAGAAACGCCGCGCTCAAGCTCGTGGTTCGGAGGCGCGGAGCGAGAGCGCGATGGCGACTTCGTGCAGGCGGATGCTGGAGCGGTCGAGGTGCTCCTTGGCCTTATAGAAAGCGTCGGCATCGACGGATCGCCAGTCGGTTTGGGCGGCGGCGAGGGTTGCTTTCAGATTTGAGATTTGAGATTTGAGATCCGCGAGGTACGCCGGATCGAGCGAGGGACCGGAACTCGCCGCGGCAACGCTTATTCCTCCGGCCCCCCCACTCTCACCGACCTCAACACGCTTCATGGTCTGTTCGATCCAGTGCAGATCCAGCTTGGTGTTGGCGACCAGATCGGCGATGCGGTGGCGGGTCATGTCCTCGCGGGCGTGCGTGAAGCTGTCGCGCTCGATGCGATCGACCTCTTCGCGGGTGAGGCCGTGGTTGGGGACGATCTGCACGTCGAGGCGCTTGCCGCTGCGCTGCTCGACGGCGGCGACGGTGAGAATGCCGTTGGCGTCCACGAGAAAGTCGACGCGGAGCTTGGGGATGCCGGCAGGCATGGGCGGGATGCCGCGGAGTTGGAACTCCCCGAGCGACCGGCAATCCGCGGCCATCTCGCGCTCGCCCTGCAGCACGTTGATCTTGATGGAGGTCTGGCCGTCGATGCTGGTGGAGAACATCTCGTGGGCGCGGGTGGGGACGGTGGAGTTGCGCATCACGAGCTTGGCCATCGCGCCACCGACGGTTTCAAGACCGAGGGAGAGGGGGACGACGTCGAGGAGGAGTGATTTGGGAGCGGAGGTTGTCTTCGCTTCGGAGCCGGCGGACGCAAGAATGCCCGCCTGCACGGCCGCGCCGAGCGCGACGACCTCGTCGGGGTTGAGGGCGGTGTAGGGTGTGAGCTTGAAGAACTCCTCGACGCGCTTACGGACGAGCGGTGTGCGGGTGGCCCCGCCGACCATGACGACGGCGCCGATCGGGTCGCCCTCCATCTGGCGGCTGGCATCGCGCAGGGCGCGGCGGCAGCAGTCGATGGTGCGATCGACCAGCGGGGTGATCAGCGATTCGAACTCGGCTCGGGTAATGGTGCGCTCGTAGGCCAGCGGGTAGCCGCGATCGTCGGGGCCGAGGTCGATGCGGATGCGGGCCTCGGGCTGCTCGCTGAGGCGGATCTTCGCAGCCTCGGCGAACTGAACCAGGGCCTGCCGGGTGGCGGGGGGAAGGTGGTATCCATGGCCGCCGAAAAACTGCTTGTCGATCTCGCGCGTGAAGAGTCCGACCAGGGCGTGGTCGAAGTCGTCGCCGCCGAGGTGGGTGTCGCCCGCGGTGGCGAGCACCTGAAAGAAGTCGGCGACGGCGGCCGCGGCGGGTGCCTGCGTTGCTGCGGAAGTGGCGGGGGCGGGGGTGAGGCGGAGGATCGAGACATCGAACGTGCCGCCGCCGAGATCGAAGACGACGATGGTCTGCGACGCGGCGGGCTGGCCGGCGCCGGCCGCCGCGGCCTCACGCAGACCCAGACCGTAGGCCAGGGCCGCGGCCGTGGGCTCGTTAACGATGCGGACGACGTCGAGGCCGGCGAGACGGCCGGCATCGCGGGTGGCCTGGCGCTGGGCGTCGTCGAAATAGGCCGGGACGGTGACGACGGCGCGGGTGACCTGCGAGGACTCGAGCCGGAGCGCGGCCGCGGCCTGGAGCTTGAGTTCGCGGAGGATGAGGGCACTGACTTCCTGGGGAGAGACGATCCGCGGGGCGGCAGGGGGCGGCAAGGGCACCTCCACGCGGGCCGTGTTGTTGGGACCTTCGACGACCTTGTAG
>JBGAMO010000239.1:0-5685 GCA_044222845.1 Phycisphaerales bacterium | reverse complement strand
CTCGTGGCGGAGGTGCTGGAGGAGTCGCTTCTTGTAGCGGAGAGGCATTGTGGTCAAAGGATAGGGTCATCGAATACCCGGGCCCCAAGGGGCCGGCGGGCTGTGTGAATGGAACTGGAAAGAAACGTGCGTGCGCACCGTTGGAATGCCCCTTGCTGCAAGGGGGTTCGGCGCGTCGTGTGCCTCGGGTTGGGCGGGCGGAATGGTCGGGTCAGAGCAGCGGGTTCTTCTCGCCGATCAGGTAGTCGCCGCTGGGTGACAGGTTCTTCATCGGGTTGAGGAACACGTCGCTGTACAACTCCGTGGCGACATCGGGCTGGGGGCTGTTCTCGGCGAACTCCAGGCCGCGCTGCACCGCCGCCTTCACCTTCGCCTGCATCTCCATGAACGCCTGTTCGGTCAGGATCGGCCGTCCGCCGTTGGCCTTGGCCCGGGGCGTGCTCGAATCCATCAGCTGCGAGGCCAGGCGGTCGATCGAGTCCTTGGCCTTGTACTGCTCCACTTCTTCCTTCGTGCGGTACTTCTGAGGGTCGCTCATCGAGTGGCCCAGGTACCGGTACGTCTTGAGGTCGACGAACGCCGGCGCCTGCTCCTCGCGGCACCAGTCCACCAGCGGCTTGAACGCGTCGTACAAGTCCACGATGTCCAGCCCGTCGATGATCTCGCCCCGCATGCCGTACGCCGCGGCCTTGACCCGCAGGTCGTGCGCCATCGTGGTGCCGCGCTCGATCGCCGTGCCCATCGAGTATCCGTTGTTCTCCACGACGTAGATGACCGGCAGCGAGTACAGCCCCGCGAGGTTCATCGACTCGTGCAGCACGCCCTGGTTGAGCGCGCCGTCCCCCAGGTACGCGACCGATACCTTCTTCTTGGGCTCGCCGCCCTCAACGGTGGCGCCCATGACTTCAACCTCGTACTTGGCCGCGAACGCCAGTCCCGTGCCCAGCGCGGTCTGCGCGCTCACGATGCCGTGTCCGCCGAAGAGCCAGTGCGGCTTGTCGAACATGTGCATGCTGCCGCCCTTGCCCTTGGCGCAGCCGCCGGCCTTGCCGAACATCTCCGCCATGCACGCCTCGGGGCTCATGCCCCGCGCCAGCGCGTGGCCGTGGTCGCGGTACGCCGTCACGATCGGGTCGTCCGGGTTGAGCGCGGCGATCGTGCCCACCGCCACCGCTTCCTGCCCGATGTACAGGTGGCAGAAGCCGCCGATCTTGGCCTGCTGATACGCCTGGGCCGTGCGGTTCTCGAACTCGCGGATCAGGTACATGTCCGTCAGCCACTGCAGAAGCGTCGCGTCCGGCAGCAGGTCGGACGGCTTCCTCGCCGCGGCGTGGACGGAGCCATTGGCGTGCGAGTCGAGGGCGGGAGTGTGACCCGCGCGAGCGGGGATGGTGCCGGTGGACATGAAAAGGTTTCCGTGGTGCGGCCCGCGGCGGGCGCATGACAGCAAGTCGCGACGTTCGGGGCTATCGCCCTTTCTGAGCGCAAAAGAATGATAGGGAGGGTCGACGCGAGGGGCCTAGGTTCGGGTTTTCCTTGGTGTTTGCGAAGTCGCAGGTGCCGGCGCAAGCGCGTTCAAGCACCGGCCCGCAACGCCGCGGCCAGATCGCCCGGGCCGATCGCTTCGATCCCATCTCCCAACGGGAACCTCTCGACGCCGCCGTACACCACGAACGAACGGGAGGGTTTGAGGTCCTCGCGAGCGTGGTGGAATCCGCGTTCGATCTTGGGAGTCTGCCCGCTCTTGACTTCCACCGCCCAGAACTCGCCGCCCGGCAGTTCCAGGAGCAGGTCGATCTCCGCGCCTTTCACGGTTCGGTAGAAGGAGGCCGTTGTCCCCGCAGGCGCCGCGGCGATCAGATTCTCGATCACGAATCCTTCCCAACTCGAACCGATGATCGGGTGCCCGGCCAGGTCGTCGTACGTGGTGACCCCCAGCAACGCGTGGAGCAACCCGCTGTCGCGCAGGTAGATTTTCGGCGATTTCACCAGCCGTTTGCCAAGGTTCTTGTGGTAGGGAGGCAATCGGCGGACCAGCAACAGGTCCGCCAGCAGATCGACGTACCTTCCCGCCGATTGCGCACTGATGCTCAGGTTGCGGGCCAGGTGCGACGCGTTCAGCAGCGTCCCGTGCGCGTGGGCGAGCATGGTCCAGAATCGTCCAAGCGTTTCGGCGGGAACCCGAGCGCCGAACTGCGGTATGTCCCGCTCCAGATAGGTCCGGATGAAGTCGCGCCGCCACGCCATGCTCGCGCGATCATCCGCCGCGAGTAGGCTGTCCGGAAACCCGCCCCTCACCCACAGATGGCGGGTTGTCGATGTGGTCCCTTGAACTTCGGCGATTTGAATCGGCCCCAGTTCGGTCGATCAGGCCGCGAAGGGCCTGAAACAACTCCGGCATCCGGTGAATCTCGTCCAGGATGACCAGTGCATCGCGATGGGCCGAGAGGTAGAGTTCGGCATCGGCCAGCTTGGCCCGATCCGCGGGGCTCTCAAGATCGAGGTAGACCGATGTGCCGCGCCGCGCCACTTCGAGCGCAAGAGTCGTCTTGCCGACCTGGCGCGGGCCGATCAGAGCGACCGCGGCCTGACGCTGCAAGGCGTCTTGCACGGCATGAAGGGCAAGCCGTTCAAACATGGTAGTATTTTATCCATCTCATGGACAATATACAACCATAAACGTAGACTTGGACCACAAGGTCTGATAATTATCAATCTGATCAAGAAAAATGTTCTAATTGTGTTTGGATAAACTTCCATGCAGAGGACAACCGCTGCAAGATCCCTCCCCAGCCCCCGGATAATCGGCACCATGAAACTCCTGCGCTCGCTGCTCGCCACCTCCACGCTCCTCGCCTCCACCCTCGCCACCACCACACCCGCCGCGGACACCATGAAGGCCGTCCGTATCCACAAGCACGGCGGGCCCGAGATGCTGACGTACGAGGATGTTCCCAAGCCCGCCGCCGCGGCCGACGAAGTCCTCATCCGCGTCCACGCCGCGGGCGTGAACCCGGTTGATTGGAAGATCGCCGCGGCACCCATGGGCGGGTTCGGCCCGCCGCTCCCCGCGATCCTGGGCTTCGACGTCTCGGGCGTCGTCGAAGATGCCGGCGCAGACGCGAAGACCTTCAAGAAGGGCGACGAGGTCTACTCCTACCTCCCGCTCGGCAAGGGCGGCGGGTACGCCGAGTTCGTGGCGGTGCAGGAGAAGTTCGTCGCGAAGAAGCCCGCGAAGATCGACCACGTGCACGCCGCGGGCGTGCCGCTCGCGGCCCTCACCGCCTGGCAAGCGCTCTTCGATCAGGGCGGCCTCAAGGAGGGCCAGACGGTGCTGATCCACGGTGGTGCCGGGGGCGTCGGCCACTTCGCCGTGCAGTTCGCCAAGTCCAAGGGCGCGAAGGTCATCGCCACCGCCCGCCCCGAGCACCAGGCGTTCCTCAAGGAGCTCGGTGTCGACACGCCCGTCGACTACACCACCCAGAAGTTCGAGGACTTCGCCAAGGACGTCGATCTCGTGCTCGACCCCATCGGCGGCGACACCCAGGCACGGTCCATCGGCTGCGTCAAGAGCGGCGGCCGCCTCATCTCCATCGTGCAGCCGCCCGACGCTGAAAAATGCAAGGCCCGCGGCATCACCGGCAAGGTCTTCCTGGTGCAGCAGAACGCCGGGCAACTGGACGAGATCGCGGCCCTCATCGACGCGGGCAAGGTCAAACCACACGTGAGCGAGCAGATCCCCCTCGCCGACGCCGGCAAGGCCCACCAGCTCAGCAAGAACGGGCACACCCAGGGCAAGATCGTGCTGACGGTGAAGTAAGCCGTGGCGGACCCCTGCGCCTCGGACATTGAACAGATGCAAGCCGGGGCGGCCGCGTCTTCGCGTACACCGCCCCGGCTCCCCACATCCGCGCTGGTGATCGTTCAGCAGGGTCCGTGCACGCCCAGGAACGCGGTCTCGAAGGCGGTCCGGTCCGCCGCGTTCACCACGCCGTTCTTGTCATAGTCCGCGTCCGGGGTCGCCGCCGCGTGCGCCAGGTGGAACTCGTCCCAGTCGTCGCAGTCCACGTCTCCATCGCCGTCAAAGTCCGCGTCGCCGCGGCAGTCCGGGCCGCAATCCGAGCCGTACAGCAGCATGAAGTCGAGCACGTCGATCGAGTTGACGGCCCCGTCGCCGTTGAGGTTCGCGAACGGCGAGCCCCGCCGGTAGTGCTTCCAGAAGAACGCCGCGTCGCGGCAGTTGGTCACACCGTCGCCCGTCAGATCGCACTTGAGCCGCGTGCAGCACAGCCCCGCCTCCCATTGTTTCTCGAACAACTCGCGGTCCGCCCCGTCGATGCCGCCGTCGCCGTTGATGTCGGCACAGGCCTCGGCCGCCTCCCACGAGGCGTAGAACGCCGCGAGATCCGACCCGTCGATGCCCCCGTCCTGGTTGTAGTCGGCCGGGCAGATCGGGCACGGCGGTAGATCGTCGCAGATCCCCCGCCCTCCCCGAAGGAAGATCGATCGAACGTCGGACGCCGACAGCGCTCGGTCGTAGAACCGCAGTTCATCCAGCGAGAGCACCGGCCGCGCCCCGCCCGACAGCGGACCGCAGATCAGGAGCTTGCCGGCGTTGTTCATGTCTTCGAGCGCCGGCGTCGGGTCGTTGGCCACCGCGACGCTGTCCACGTAGATTGTCATCGCGTGCGTCACCCCGAAGGTGCGTTCGCACGAGATCACGACGTGATGCCACGACTCCGGCGACACGTTCCCGCCCATGAGCGTTCTGGAGTTGAGCGGCGGGGTGCCGCCCGTGCTCACCACCACCCTGTTCGTCGCGTCGATCGCGACGTTGTAGCCGATCACGCCGCTCCGCTTGTCCAGGATGTTGGCGAACCCCGCGGCGCTCTTGGCGATCCAGAACTCGATCGAGTACGGCGCGATGCCCATGTCCAGCGCCGCATCGTCCGCCGCCTCGGCGTGCGCGCCGGGCCCGAACGCCAGTGCGCCCTGGTTGATCCCCGCGATCGGCGTCGGCCCTCCGAAATACAACCCGTGGTTGCGGAACATCACCTCTTGCGCCGCCGGTGCGCCCGCCGCCTCGTCCATCATCCAGTACGCCACAACGTCTTCCACCGCCTCTTCGCACGGGGTGCCCACCACAAGCGCCGCCGAGCAGGCCCCGGCGATCATGTCGATCCCGGCGTCGAACACACCGTTGAAGTTCACGTCCGCCACCAGCATCAGTTCCTGCTGATGCAGGGCCAGCCCCAGGGAGGACGCGCTCAGCACGCCCGCGGAATCCGCGAACGCCAGGCTCGGCCCGTCGTCGGTCTGGTCGATCAGCAGGTCCAGATTGTGGACGATGTCCCCCGAGTCTACCGCGTACAGGTTCATGCCCGCCAGCGCCGCGAAGCCCGACGCCTCGCAGAACAGCGTCTCCGCCGGGGCGAACGAGTACTGGGGGGTGCCCGAGCCGTCCGTGGGACTCATGCGAGTCTCCTCCGCGCAGACCGTCTCGACGGCGTTCCCGCCGCACACGCCGTTGCGGTCCCCGTCCAGGGCGTTGCCCGCCAGGTCCGTCAGCGTGTCCCTGATGCGAACCTCGAGTTGCCCGCCGGGGAAGTATGTGCCCACCGCGGGGGTCACGAACACCGACTTGTTGATCGCGCCCGCCGCAAGCGTCACCGGCACGTTCGCCGC
>JBGAMO010000238.1:0-5816 GCA_044222845.1 Phycisphaerales bacterium | reverse complement strand
CTGATCTCCACCTGCGAGCCCACGTAAGGCAGGTCTTCGCAGTACCCGATGAACGTTCGCCCGGCCGCGATGAGCGATGCGCCCAGGTTGGGCGCGGTGAACGGGAGCGAGGTCGGGTAGGCGTTGCTAGTGACGCCGAGATCGTCTCCACAAAAGAACTGGATGTAGTTGGGTTGGCTGGGGTGGGTGATAGCGTACATCTGGGTGAGCAGTACGCCTTCCTGCGAAAGGCGATTGATGTACGGCGCGTTGGCGTTACCGATAATCGTGGAGAATGAGTGGTTCTCCTCGATGACAATCACGACGCGGCTGGGAGTCGGCGGAGCGGCATCAGCGGCGTGCGGGACCGACGTACAGGCGCACCAAGCGATTGCCGGAAGGAGATTCAGTTGGCGCATTGGGGGAGATCCGGTTCGATGCGACCGGCGATACGGACGCTTGGCCATCATACCAGAACTTCGCGAGTTCTGAACATGATTCTGCGCCCGATCTTGAAAGGGCGCTGCGTTCCCCCCCACTACAGTCTTAGAACCATGTCACTCTCACGCAGACACCTCCTTCAACGCGGCGTCTCCTTTTCGCTCGGATTCGCCGGGCTCCACACGCTGTTTCACGTGCGCAGCGGGTACGCGGCGGGGACGGCGGCGCCGATGGGATACGGGCCGCTCGTGAAAGACCCCGCGGGGATCTTCGACCTGCCCGAGGGTTTCACCTATTCGGTGATCTCGCGTCGCGGCGACACGATGACAGACGGTCTGCTGGTGCCGGGGCAGCCGGACGGCATGGCGGCGTTCGTGGGGCCGCGTGGAACGACGATCCTGGTGCGGAACCACGAGCAGGGGCCCAATCACGCGAAGTGGAGCCCGTTCGGCAAGAACAACGAGCTGCTCACGAAGGTGGCCCGCGCCAAGGTGTACGACTACGGCAAGGGAAAGGCTCCCAGCCCGGGCGGCACCACCACGCTGGTGTACAACACCAAGGAGCTGCGGCTGGAGAAGCAGTTCCTGAGCCTTGCGGGAACGAAACTCAATTGCGCGGGCGGGCCCACGCCGTGGGGCTCGTGGCTCAGTTGCGAAGAGGACCACACCAACGCCGGCGACGAGGTGGAAGCCGATCACGGGTACGTCTTTGAAGTGCCGGCTACAGAGGCGATGGAACTGGCTGCGCCCCGGCCGATCAAGGCGATGGGCCGCTTCTATCACGAGGCGGTGTGCGTCGATCCCGCGACGGGCATCATCTACCTCACGGAAGACCGCGAGGACGGGCTGATCTACCGGTTCATTCCCAAGCATCCCGGCGTGCTGCTCGAGGGGGGCCGGCTGCAGGCGCTAGTGATCAAGGACAAGCGGTCGCTGATCACGAGCAATCAAGACGGGCACCCGACCATCTCGGTGGGCACACCGATGGCGGCGGAATGGATGGACCTTTCGGAGATCGACACGCCCAAGAACGACCTGCGGGCGCGCGGGCACGCGGCGGGCGCCGCGCAGTTCGCACGCGGCGAGGGCATGTGGTGGGGCGACGGGTGCGCCTACTTCGCGTGCACGGACGGGGGCATCGCCAAGAGGGGGCAGATCTGGAAGTACACGCCATCGAAGCTCGAAGGGCAGCCGGGCGAGAACAACTCGCCGGGCTCGGTGACACTGTTCGTTGAGCCCAACGACGCCGCGGCGGTGGAAAACGCGGACAACATCACCGTCGCTCCGTGGGGCGATCTGTTCGTGTGCGAGGACGAGGCGGTGCAGGGGGACAACGTGAATCGCCTGCTGGGCGTGACTCCCAAGGGCGAGTTCTACACCTTCGCGCGGAACGCCAAGAGCGCTTCGGAACTGGCGGGGGTGTGCTTCTCGCCGGACGGATCGACGATGTTCGTCAACATCCAGGGCGACGGGCTGACGCTGGCGGTGCGGGGGCCGTGGAAGAAGGCGTGAGCCAGGCGGGCCGCGGGCTGCTCAGTGGCGCATCGCCAGGAAGTTCGCGAGCAGACGCGGGCCTTCGACGGTCAGGAAACTCTCGGGGTGGAACTGCACGCCCTCGACCGGGGCTTTGCGCTTGTCAGCAAAGACGCGGCGGAGCCCCATCACCACGCGGCGCTGAGCGCCGGTTGTCTCGTCTTGTTCCTGCGCCCAGGCGGAGACTTCCCACCCATCCTGGCCGGGCGTGAGCGTGGGGATGGTCTCGGGGAGGACAACAAGCGAATGGTACCGGGTGGCGACGAAGGGGTTGGAGAGCCCGGCGAACACGCCGCGGCCGTCGTGATGTATTGGGCTGGTCTTGCCGTGCATCGGCAGCGCGTGGCGCGTGACGGTCATGCCGGAGTTGGCGGCCATGCATTGGTGGCCCAGGCAGACGCCCAGGACGGGCACGCGGCCGGAGAATCGGTCGATCACCGCGCCTGAAACACCGGCCTCCTTGGGTGTGCACGGTCCGGGCGAGATGATGATGTGCGATGGGAGTTTGCCGCTGTCGAGCGTTTCGATCTGCTCTGGGGTGATTCGATCATTGCGGATGACCCTGAGATCCCGTTCAACGGTGAGCGTGGGATCGATCTCGCCAAGGCGCTGGACGAGGTTCCAGGTGAACGAGTCGTAGTTGTCGATCAGCAGGATCATGCGCAGGAAGGGTAGAAGGCGCATCAGGTGGTTTTGGGGCTTTTTTTCGACTTGCCGTTCGTCTTGGCCTTGGACTTCTTGGCCAAGGGTTTGACTTCGCCGGTCATTTCGGGCGAGGTATCCGCCGCATCGTCACGGAGCAGCGCGAGCAAACGCGAAGCGGGGATCGCCAGGCTCGATTCGATTGTCTCGTTCCCCGCGAAGAGCACGCCGATCACCGAACCATCCGAACGAACCATCGGCGAACCGCAGGTGCCGGGAAGCAGACGAACATCGGTCTCGACCATTCCCGTGAACTCAACAGGTTTATCCCAGCCCTGAATAGTGTCGCGGACGTTGATCCGCGTGACCTTGCCTGTCACCAATCCGAGTTTGGGTGGTTTGGACTTGGCGATCGCCGCGGCCCGCGTTCCCCACCCGTCAAACGAAAGATCGCAGACGAGCGTGGAAAATGTCTCACCCGCGACGGCCGGGCTGGAGGCGATCTTCAACCCGACCGCCGACGCGTCAAAGAGCGGGTCCATCGGCGCGAAGACCGCGAGATCGAAGATATCGCGCGGCGGTGCCACCAGCCTGGCCCGCTGCGGCGGGCCGCCGTTGAACAAGCGAAACTCAATGGGATCGCCGCGAACCAAGTTCGGACACAGCGCCCTCGCCACGGTCGATTCGGAAATGAGATGACCGCTCGGGCTGATCACAAATCCAAGTCCCCCGTCGGCATCGGTGCCGGGAGTTCGCAATCGCACCGTGGCGTTCGCAAGCCGGTCCTTGCTGGCGGCCTCACCGCCGGGGAGCAGGATATTCCGCAGGCGCGTGAAGAAGGCATCGAAACTCCCATCGGAACCCGTGATCCAGCGCTCCAGGGATTTTCTCTTCTTGAGGATCGCCTTGGCCGAATCGCCCGGCGGGAACGGATCGACCCGCCACACCGCGCTCGTTGAATCTCCGAAGCACTCGCACAGGTTCGCATCCGCCAGGCCGTGACCCACCACAATCACATCGCGCCGATTGAGCGGGATGTTGAGGGCGCTGCGGAGCGCTGCGGGATATTTCTTCATCTCCTCCGAAGTGAACATGATGCGCCGATAGAACAGGTCGCCGTGCAGTTTCACAATCTTGACCCGGGGAACCCGGGAGTCGATTTGCCTCGCGATCGTCTCGGGCGACATGATGTCGTTCACGAGCAGGAGATAGTCGCGGCGGCGCATGTTCGCCGCTGCGAGGGAATCCTCAACCAGGGGGTCGTAGTTGGTCGAGAGGATAATGTCGAAGAACCCGGCGCTCACGAGTTGCGCCATGGCAATGTAACCGGGCGAAGGGGCAATCCCTTCGACCATGCCGCGCAACAGTGCGAATCGATCCTCTTCTGAACAAAGTTCAAGGTGCCGATCCCACTTGACAGGGTCGTACGAGCCGATGGTGGCTTCGATGACTTTGCGGGCCAGTGCCGTGCCGCTGGAGAGCGATGCCCCGGCACCAAGCAGCAGCACATACGGCTCGGAGCCGCTCTGCGTGCGGGCTTTGATGCTCTGCGCCAGCGTCTCGATCAGGTCCATGCGCGGTCTCCGTCATCGAGGATAGCCATAGACATAAACACTCGCCTCGCAGCGATCAAGGCCGGTGATTTGTACTACGCTGCCGCATGGAACTCGACCCCGCAGCCCTGGCAATTGGAGATCGGTACAAGTTGCTCATCGGAGGAATTCTGCCGAGGCCGATCGCATTGGTCTCAACCAGATCGCCCGATGGGTGCGACAACCTGGCCCCGTTCTCGTTCTTCGCCGGGGTCGGGAGCAACCCGATGACGCTCCTCTTCTGCCCGGCGAACACGCCGGAAGGGGGCGAGAAGGACTCGCTTCGCAACGCCAAGCCGGTGGAAGAGGGCGGGATGGGCGAGTTCGTCGTGAACGTGGTATCGGCGGCGTTTGAGCGGCGGATGGCCGCGGCGGCGGAACCGCTGCCGTACGGCGAGTCCGAGTTTGAGTTGAGCGGATTGACGCGTGCAGAGTGCCGCGTGGTGCGTGCGGCGCGGGTCGCGGAATCACCGATCTCGTTCGAGTGCAGGACGATGCAGGTGGTCCGCACGAACCCGGGGCAGCCGGCGGGAGGCAATATCGTGATCGGACGCGTGGTGCATGTGTGGCTGCGTGACGGGGTGAGCAACGAGCGGATGCACATCGACGCGGCCCAGGTGGACGCGGTCGGACGCATGGGCGGCATCGAGTACTGCCGGACGCGAGAGCGGTTCTCGATCCCTCAGGGGCGGGCGGCGCTGAATCCGGAAGATCGGGCTCGGTGATCGGTTGGGACGGCGGTGCGGGACCAACGCAAGCCGCGAACGCAAAAAAAGAAAAAGAGCCTTCGGTCGTAACCGAAGGCTCTTGAGAATCCACCTTTAGTGGCCGACGTGACCGTCAGGCCGAGTATCTAGGGAGGGCTATCAGCACATTCAGGCGCGACGGCGGCGAGCCGCGGCGAGGCCACCCAAGCCCAGCAGCGCGAGCGAGCCGGGGGTGGGGGTGATCTGGATGAGCGTGCCGGTGGAGGCGTCGCGGAAGTCGGAGGTGAAGAACGAGCCGGCATTGAGGAGCAAGCTGGTCGTCGCACCTTCGTACGGGCCCTGCCCGTTGGGGAAGATCATGTTGAACGCGGAGGGCGGGAAACCGTTGATGGCGACGCCATCGAAGGTGCCGTCACCGCTGGAGTTCACGAAGATGACGTGGGAGATGGTGCCGTCCTGCGACACGAAGCCATTGCCCAGGTTCCGCCAAGAGCCGTCGATGTCACCGCTGATGGTGTCACCGTTGCGATCGGTCGCGATGAAGTGGCCGTTGGCGATCTTCACATCGGGGTCCATCGTGGGGATGGCGGTGAGGGCCATCTGGAAGCCGGCCAAGGTACCCGCGCCGGTGAAGCCGACGGGGAACTCAGCGCTGCCCTCGACGGGCACCAGACGGGACACTTCGCCGGCGGAGCGGAGCAGGTTGGTATTCACAGCGATGGCAGTGAACACCTGGCCGTTCCAGGAACCAGCAAGGTCGTCATAGGTCAGCGTCGAAATAACGTCCGCGTTAGCGGCGGACACAACTCCGCCAGCGACGGCGGCAAGAGCGGTCACAAATGCAAAACGATTGGTCATGTCTTCTCCTCCAAAGATCTCTCGTCTACCCCACGGCGGAGCGGGGCAGACTCGGTAACGCTTAT
>JBGAMO010000237.1:0-5819 GCA_044222845.1 Phycisphaerales bacterium | reverse complement strand
TTGTCCTCGCCATCCTTGACGGCGCTGAACAGATCGCGGTACCTGCATTCGTCGCGACTCTGTGTATCTGTATCGTGTTCGTGCCCGTCGCCTTCATCAGCGGCGCGGCCCGGTTCCTCTTCCTGCCCCTGGCGATGGCGGTCGTCTTCGCCATGATGACCAGCTACCTGCTCAGCCGAACACTCGTGCCCACGATGGTGCAGTTCCTGCTCCGTCAGGAGGTCTCGATGTACGGTGGAACACCCGACGCCGAAGATCCCGACACCGACACTACACGCGGGAACGGAACGCTGAAGAACTTCCGAAGGCATTTCTCCCGCACGGGCGTCAAGATCAGCTCTCTGTTCGGGGCCGCGATCCTTGCCGCAGTAATGTACGTCATCGAACGCAAGTACCACATCTTCGGCGATGGTTCGCTCGTTTCGAGCCTGCGAACGGTGTGGGAACGCGCGATCGCCGACCCCAGGGTCACGTTCGCGTGGCTCGCCGCCATGGCCGCGGCAGCCACGCTTCTGGTCATGATCGTCCGGCACGCCCTGCTTTGGCGCGTCCACTTCGCGTTCAACCGCCAGTTCGAGAGATTCCGCCGTTTCTACGGCGACCTGCTCTCATGGACCCTTGATCACCGAGCCATCACCTCCATCGCTTTCCTGTTCTTTGTAGCGGGCTCCGCGGTCACGCTGGCTCCGATCGTTGGACAGGATTTCTTCCCCACGGTGGATGCGGGTCAGATCCGCCTTCATGTTCGCGCCCCCGCCGGCACCCGAATTGAGGAAACTGAGAACTACTTCGCCAAGGTCGAAAGCGCAATCCGCCAAGTGATCCCGGCCCGGGACCTTGACGCGATGCTCGATAACATCGGCATCCCCAACAGCGGCATCAACCTGTCGCTCAGCGATGGCACGCTCTGCTCTCCGGCTGACGGCGAGTTCCTTATCTCGCTGAATCCCGATCACGCCCCGACACGCGGCTACATCCGCACTCTGAGGGCCGAGCTCCCGAAGCGTTTCCCGGAACTCAGCTTCGTTTTCCAGCCTGCCGACATCGTGACACAGGTGCTCAACTTCGGCCTCTCTTCGCCGATCAACGTCCAGGTCGCGGGCCCTCTCCGCAACGATGCCGAAAACTACGCGATCGCCTCGCAGATCATGTCCGAACTCCGGGGGGAGCCCGGCCTCGCCGATGTCCACATGCACCAGGTCCGCAATGTGCCGGACCTGCGCGTCGCCGTTGATCGCACATTCGCCGGCGAGATTGGGCTGACCCAACGTGATGTTGCACAGGATCTGCTGATCTCCCTCTCGGGAACGCTCCAGGCCGCACCCAACTTCTGGATGAACCCGCAGAACGGCGTGACCTACAGCGTCATCGTTCAGGCACCCCAGTACCGCATTGATTCGCTCTCCGCTCTCCAGACGCTTCCAATCCATACCCCGCCCGCCGGCGATGGCACGGCCGCGGGACGCCAACTCCTTGCAAACCTCGCCGACACGACCCGCGGCGTAAGCTCTGCCAATATCAGCCACTACAACATCCTCCGTTCGGTCGACGTACAGATGAATGTCGACGGCGCTGATCTCGGCCGCGCGGGCGAACGAGTCCGCGCGGTCGTCGACAAATACCGTGCCCGACTGCCCCGAGGTTCGACGATCACCTTGCGCGGCCAGATCGAGAGCATGCGCACCTCATTCCTCGCTCTCGCCGGGGGCTTGGTTTTCGCCATCCTCCTCGTGTACCTGCTCATGGTCATCAACTTCCAGAGTTGGATCGACCCGTTCATCATCCTCATGGCCCTCCCCGGCGCCGCGGCAGGTATTCTCTGGATGCTCTTCGTGACGGGCACCACCGTGAGCGTTCCTGCCCTCATGGGCGCGATCATGGCCATCGGCGTCGCTACCGCCAACTCAATCCTCATGGTCACGTTCGCCAACGATCGCCGCCGTGAACTGGGCGGCACTCCTAAGCAGGCCGCCCTCGCCGCGGGCATGACGCGATTGCGCCCCGTCATCATGACAGCTCTGGCCATGATCATCGGCATGCTTCCAATGTCTCTGGGGTTGGGTGAAGGCGGCGAGCAGAACGCACCCCTCGCTCGCGCGGTCATCGGCGGCTTGCTGATGGCGACAATCACCACGCTCTTCTTCGTACCTATCTGTTACAGCGTGCTGAGGCACCGCTCTCCGCACCGACACCTCGCCCCGGAACTGCTGATTGCCTCAGATCACCCAGAACTCCACGCTGCTGTGCGCCCGAAGGAAGGAGTCGTTGCCAATGGATAACGGACACAGGACGACCATCAGCGATCCGCGCGTCTCCTCTGGTAGCCCCGTACAACGGGTCCAGATCCGTGATGCCGAGGAGCATGCGTTCGCTCCCGATCTGCCCCGAATGTCCCGTTGGACAGCGATATTGATTCTGTTCACCATCGCGGTCCTTTTCGCAGCCTGCTTTTACATCGGTTGGGCGCCATATCAACGCCGCATCGCTCAGGCACAGTCGGCGGCCGACGCCGCGGCGAAGTCAGGGATGGTGGTCGAAACCGTCACCCCGCGGCTCAGCATTGCCGACGATCAACTTACGCTTCCCGGCGACATCCGTCCCAATCGCTCCACCGCGATCTTTGCCCGCGCCACCGGCTACCTCAAGCCGCTCCCGCCCGGCATAGACATCGGCGCCAAAGTGCAGGAAGGTCAGCTTATCGCCGATATCGCAGCGCCGGAACTCGACGCTCAACTCGATCAGGCCCGTGCCACGCTCGAGCAGGCGAACGCGGCCGTGAAGAAGGCCGAAGACGAGCACAAACTCGCCGTCACGACGCTCGCCCGCTACGAGTCCGCAGGCAGCAACGCCGTCTCGCCTCAGGATATTGACGAGAAGCGGGCCCAGGTCCGCGTCGTGGCGTCCACACTCGAAGAGTCCAAGGCAAACGTTGCCGCCGCCAAGGCCGCCGCGAGTCGGCTCGCGGAGTTGCAGCGCTTTGAAAGGGTCCTGGCCCCCTTCACCGGAGTCATTACATCGCGCAGCTTTGATGCCGGCGCGATGATCACCATGGATTCCGGCGCTGGCAAAGAGCTGTTCCGCATCGCCCAACTCGATCTGCTCCGCGTTCATGTCGATGTGCCCCAAACCTACAGCACCGGCATCGTCGTCGGGCAACCGGCCCAGGTCACCGTGAAGAACTTCCCGGGCCGGGCCTTCTCGGGCGTCATTGGCCGCACGGCAGGCTCGCTCGATCCCGCAACCCGCAGCCTCCGGATTGAAGTTGACGTTCCGAATACCGACGGCCTTCTTCTCGCGGGAATGTACGCTCAGGTCAGGCTTGAAGGAAAACGGGATCAACCGGCGATTCTTCTGCCCACCAGCACGTTGGCCTTCGACGCCAAGGGTGTGCGCGTTGCGGTGATCGAGAACGGCCGCGCCAAGTACCGCACCGTTACACTGGGACGCGACTTTGGTGCGCAGGTAGAGGTGATCGAAGGGCTGAACGTCGACGACGTGGTCATCAACAACCCCGGGACTCTCCAGGAGGGATCTCCCGTCACCGCCTCTCGCCCCGCCGCCAAGACCGCGACGCCGGCGGTCGCGCCGAGCCGTTGAGAGTGCAATGCGCGCACGGCCAGTCGTCCGGCAAACTCCGGGATGCCGGGTGTGTGGTGCCGCGTCGGTATCAGTTCCACGCTCGATCAACCCACGATCAGTCAGCCAGAGAGTACTCGCGGATCTGAGTTTCATGCCCCGATCGCTTCGGTGCCGCGACATACATCGTGTGCGTCTCTGCGACCAGCAGTCCTGTCCGTGCGCCGGGAGCAATCTTGATGGACGCCGTTGGTGCGAGGATGTTCCGTTCGTCACTGTGGAAGACATCCAACGCTCCATCCCCGCCGACGACCAGCACCATTCCCGTCGGCCCGTCAACGAACACCTCGTCGGCATCACCGACGCACTCCGGCGAGGCCAATGTCCTTCCTGTTTCCACATCGATCACGAGCAGTTTCGATGGCCTGCGACAGCCCACGTACAGCCGCTTGTTCTCGGAATCGAGCGCCATCGGGAAGTTGCGGCCCGCCTCCTGAAGCGTCCAGGTCGCCGTCACTTTCAGCGTAACCCGGTCCGCGATGACGACCTTGCCGCCCCCGCCCACCAGCCCGCCCGGCACGTTGATAAAGACCCTATCCGAAAGCGGTTCCAGTTGGAACGATTCCGGATGCCCCTCGAACTTGACTTCACCTGTCTTCTTGAGCGTTGCCGCTTCCAGGATCGCAATCGCACCGCTGCTGTGACCCACAAAGATCACGCGGCCTTCCGCATCGAGCCGCATGTTGTCCGTGTCGTCGCCCACCTCGGCCTTGGCAGTCTCCGTCAGTCCTGACACGTCGAAAGAACGCACCGTGCCATCCCCGCCGCAGGCGACCACGAACTGATGAGTGGCGGGCACAAACACGATTCCCTGCGGTTCCGTGAGACCTTTGACGCTCCCAACCCGTTCGCCTTTCTCTGTATCGATCACCTCGACCGAACCATTCTCCAAGGCCGCGACAAACAGACGCTTCGTCACCGGGTCGTAGGTGAGGTGGTCGATGCGTCCGCTCACGCCGGGCAGGGATATCGATCTCTTCAGCGCCGGCTCGGGACCACGCGCCTTACTCAACGCGGCGAGACTCAGCAGCGTGGACAGCAAGAACATGATTCGCATCCCGCACCTCTCTGTGAGACGTGATCACGCGGCCGACATGACAGGGTATCGTGGAAGTCACGGGGTGATCGCGCCCAGCGAGTTTCGGGCCGCAACAATTGTCGATGAGCACAGCCCCGATCGACCCCCGAGTCCGCATCGGCCACGTCCACCTCAAAGTGGCCGATCTGCACCGATCCCTGGGCTTTTATCGCGATGTGCTCGGCTTTCA
The DNA here is from genome assembly GCA_044222845.1 of Phycisphaerales bacterium. GTDB lineage: Bacteria > Planctomycetota > Phycisphaerae > Phycisphaerales > UBA1924 > UBA2402. The sequence goes on along the minus strand of JBGAMO010000237.1, from coordinate 915 downwards.
GGTGATGCAGGGTTATGGGCAGAACGCGGTCTTCATCTCCGCAGGCGGCTATCACCACCACATCGGTCTCAACACCTGGGAAAGTAAGGGCGGTTCACCCCCGCCGCTCGGCGCCACCGGGCTCTACCACGTCGCGATTCTTTACCCCACGCGTGCCGCCCTGGCCGATGCCCTTCAACGCCTCCGCACCGCCGGCATCTCCCTCACCGGTGCGTCCGACCACGGCGTGAGCGAAGCTCTGTACTTGAACGATCCCGACGGCAACGGCGTCGAACTCTACTGGGACCGACCGGAATCGCAGTGGCCACGCACCGCCGACGGCCAGCTCTCGATGTTCACCCGGCCGTTGGACATCAAGGACCTCTTGGCGCAATCGCCGCCCATGCGCGGCTGACCAGCGTGTCGTCAAGAACGAATGCGTCGTCGCTGTTCCTTACCGCGTCTTCGGAACTCACTTTATAAACAGCGGTCGATCCAACATGAAGGCGATGCCTCTCGCAAAAAGCTAATAACGCATCGAACCCGGCCCCGTCGTGCTGCTGACCACCTCGGAAAATGGACTCGCCAACATCATGACTATGTCCTGGCACGTGATGGTCGAGTTCGAGCCCCCACTCATCGCCTGTGTGGAGAGTGGTGCCGATCACTCGTTCGCAGCCTTGCGTGCGACGAAGCAATGCGTCATCGCTATCCCTTCCGCGAAGTACACACGAAAAGGCGCAGGCATCGATAACTCCCGCGACGGCCGCGAGGGCGTCGACAAGTTTAAGACCTTTGGACTCACGCCGGTGCCGGCGAAGTCCGTCGGCCCGCCTCTCATTGTCGAGTGCTTTGCCAATCTGGAGGGCCATGTCGCCGAGACGCGACTTGTCAACCGTTACAACCTCTTCATACTCGAAGTCCAATGGGCTTGGA
>JBGAMO010000236.1:0-5834 GCA_044222845.1 Phycisphaerales bacterium | reverse complement strand
TCCCGCCTTCGGGCCGCGTCGGGGCTCTCAACCTCTACCTGACCCAGCGTTCCAATACAGAGGGCGATGCCCGCAAGGTCGGCGTCGGCGCCGGCATGTTCATCAGCGTCCCCACCGCCGAGATCGTCAGCGAGATCATGGTGCCGGCGGGATGCACGGATCCTTCGACCGCGCGTGTGTCGGTGTACGGGCGTCGTCACCACCCCGAACGCGTCTTCGAGGAACGCCGCATCGATCTGCTCGCGCAACGGGAGCAAGCGGTGTATTTCGGGCCGTTCGATCAGCCATCGCTCATCGAAGGTGCCCCCAGACACGCCGCGGCCGTCCGCCACGTGCTCGCTCAGCACGGCCTGCTCGAGACCCGTTTCGACGTCTATCGGTGCCGGGTTCAGTACCCGGTGCTGCACACGCTCGTAGTCATGCGGGTGGACGGCGTGAAGCGGTAGCTGCCCGCTCCCGGGCAACACCCGCCACGGTCCCGTGAGCCCGGAGCGATCCTGCCGGACATCGACCTCGGGGGTTCCACCGAAACCCCGGGGCCGGGCACCGGACGTCCAGGCAACCACTCTGTGATTGCGCCGCTATACCATCCGCCCAACCTCACCCGGAGTCACCCAATGCCCCAGATCATCTCAGCGCAAGTCTATCAGAACGGCAAGACCACGACCGAGTCAGTGACCGTCACTTCCACGCTCGGCTTCAGCAAGCAGGACGAGAAAATGATCGTCGAAACCACGCTGGGCCTGGCAGCGCTCCACCAGTCCTCGGCGTGCCAGAACGCCCCCGCCGGGATGATCGGCTACATCCACAACTACTCCGAGAACTCGATCTACGCCGTGACGGCGATGGACAAGGCCCAGAAGACCATCACCATCCCCAAGGGCGGCATCGTGAAGAACGGCGTCCACCGCTTCAAGTAACTCCCGCCCGTCCCCGCACCGGGTCGGCACCATGGACGATCCCGCCGCGAACTCCTCGGCGAACGCAACGACTCCGCCATCGGCCGAGCCGTTGCGTCATCTGTTCCTGGATCTCAACTCGTACTTCGCGTCTGTCGAACAGCACCTGAACCCGGACCTGCGGGGCAAGCCCATCGCGGTGGTTCCTGTGCTGGCCGACGGCGGCTGCATCGTCGCCGCGTCGTACGAAGCCAAGAAGTTCGGCGTGTACACGGGCAAGCGCGTCTACGAGGCCAAGCGCCTGTGCCCCGGCATCATCTTCGTCAAGACCCAGCACCGCGCGTACGTGGAGATCCACCACAAGGTGATCGCCGCGGTGGAGTCCTGCCTTCCCGTCGAGCAGGTGCTGAGCATCGATGAAATGTCCTGCCGACTCGCCCGCGCCGAGCAGGACCCCGCCGCGGCGGTGGAACTGGCCCTGCGCATCAAGAGCACAATCGCTCAGCGCATCGGCGAATCGCTGCGTTGCTCCATCGGCGTGGCGCCCAACCGCTGCCTGGCCAAGCTCGCCACCGACATGCAGAAGCCCGACGGGCTGGTGGTCATTCAATCCCACGAGTTGCCGCACAAGCTTCTGCACCTCAAGATCACAGAATTGCCCGGCATTGGCGCCCGCACCGCCGAGCACCTCAAGAAGAGCGGCATCGCCTCCATGGCGGACCTGTACGACCGCACCGAACCGCAGATGGAGCGAGCCTTCGGCGGCATCATGGGCCGCTACTGGTACCGATGGATCCGGGGCCACGAGACCGACGACCGCCCCACCCACCGCCGCAGCATCGGCCATCAGCACGTGCTCGGGCCGGATTCCAGATCTCGCGACGCCGCGTGGGCCATCATCGTGCGTCTGCTGCACAAGGCCGCGGCACGCATGCGACACCTGGGCTACTTCTCGCAGCGCATCAGCCTCTCCGTCGGCTTCGCCGGCCAGAAGCGAGGGCCCTGGGGCAGCAAGGAAGAGACCGACCCGCGCAACGCTCCGTACCACGCCGCGGCGAAGCTCCGGGGCGGCAAGCAGGACACCATGACCCTGCTCGCGGAACTCAAGCCGCTCTGGGCCGGATGCCCGAACCGAACCCCCAACTTCGTGGGCGTGACGCTCAGCGAGCTGCTCCCGGCCTCGAGCGTCACGGCCCCGCTCTTCGCCGGCGACCGTCGTCGCGAGGAGCTCTCACGCCTCATCGACGAACTCGACGCCTCCCACGGTCCGCTCACGGTCTACACCGGCGCCATGCACGAGGCCCGCAACAAGGCGTCCGGAGGCATCGCATTCCGCAGCGTGCCGGACCTGAATCTGCCCGACTCGGTGCGGTGAGCGCTCGACGCCCCGGACGGAGTCGGCCAGTACAATCCGCCCTTGCCAACCCGGAGTCTCAACGCATGCGCCTTTTCGCCATCGCCGCCCTGATGTTTCTGCCGCTCACCCTTGCCGGCTGCGGTGACGCCATGATCGCCGCGAAGGAATACATGGGAATCCCCAAGCGTGACCAGATGGTGGCCCGCGTGCAAGATGCCCGCGACTCGCAGACCGCGGCAAAGGAGCAGTTCAAGTCCGCGCTGGATGAGTTCCTCGCTGTGACCAAGGCCAGCGGGGGCGAACTCGAAGCCAAGTACAAGAAGTTCAGCTCCGAGTACGACGCGAGCGAGGCCGCGGCGGCCACGGTCTCCAGCCGCATCGCCGATGTCGAACGCGTCTCCAACGCCCTGTTCAAGGAATGGGAAAAGGAGATCGGCACCCTCACCAACCCCGCGTACAAGGCCGACGCTCAGAAGGACCTCACCGAGTCCAAGGCCTCGTACGAGAAACTGCACGCGAGCATGAAGTCCGCCGAGGGCAAGATGGCGCCGGTGCTCGCCACGTTCAAGGAACAGGTGACGTACCTCAAGCTCAACCTCAACGACCGTGCGATCTCAGGAATTCAGGTCACGGAGCAGCAGGTCTACATGGATGAGTACAATCTCATCGCCGACATGAACGCGAGAAACAACGAGGCCAACGCGTACATCAACCAGTTGCAGGCGACAAAGAACTGACACCGCGGCGCCGCGGTGCTCCATCCATCAAGGAACTTCTGGTGATCGCCGCGGGCATTCGCGGCGGCGTTCACGCATTCCCCATGGCCCGGTGTCGGGTGCCTTCTTGAGCGAATGGCCCGGCCGCCGCGCACGCCGGCCGGGCTGTTACTTCGGTGGGGCTCGCTCTCGCGTGCCCGCACCGCGTGTGTTGAACGCTGCGACCCGCGGCGGGGAGAGAGGAAGTGGGTGTGATTGGCCCTGCCGCGATCCGCTGCTGCGTTCGGCCATGGTGTACCACAGGGCCTCGTGCCCGGTTGCAGCCGCTCCGTGCCGGATTACTGGGCGGTCGCGTGATCAAGCAGCGCGGGTTCCTTCCGCGGCGTGAGTTCGTACAGCACCAGGCTCCCCACCTTGCGGCGGAACACCTTGAGAGCGCTGTCCTTGGGCAGGGTGATGCGCCGGTCATTTCCCGAGCGGTCCATGAAGACCATGACGTGGTCCTTCTCCACCGTCGCCATGAGTGTCATCGTCTGATCGCTGATCGGTGAGCCCACGTAGTTGTCCGCGTAGAACCAGCCGTCGAGCCGGATCGACGCGAGGTTCGAAGGAATCAACAGCCCCTGCCCCAGCCGCTCACGCACCTTGGCCACAAACTCCTGATCGCTCTTGCAGACGAACGCGGGGTCCCAGTTGCGCTTCTCCGCGTCGGCGTAGATCGCTTCGGCGGGCACGAACCTGAACTCGCGCCGCGGCCAGTACACCCACACCACCGCCAACAGCAGCGACGCGGCGAGAGCCAGCATGCCGTAGCGCCGCAGCGCTGACTGCACGGGCTTGCGGAAAGCGAGGGGCTGAGGCGGCGGCGCTTCCGCTGCCGGGGCGTCGTACGCGAAGAGCCGGTCGAGCGAGTCATCGATGCGGCGCTGGAGCTCAACCTCACGCCGCGCCGCGTCGTTGAGTCGGGTTTCGAACGCCGCCGCTTCTTCCGCGGACATCAAGCCGTCCAGAAATCGGTCGAGTTCTCCCGTGGTCACGGGCTGGCCGGGGGTCGTCATCGCGTCCCCTCTCCGCCGACCGCGCCGGCAAGACTCGCACGCAGCGCCGCCTTGGCGCGGTGCACGTGGCTCATCACCGTTCCTTCGGGGAGCCCCATCGCGGAGGCGATCGAGGCGTAACTCAACCCCTGCACCGTCCGCAGCACCAGGCACGACCGTGCCTTGTCGTCCAGCGTCTTGAGCGCCGCCGCGACCTTTGCATCGAACGCGGCGTCGTGCGGCCCGGGCGCGGCGTTCATATCCGGCCGCTCGTGGGTGCGCGAGTCGTCCTCGTCCTGCCCACGGGCCTTGGTGCGTACCAGCTTGCGCCCCTCGTTGAGGGCCGTGTAGCGAACGATCTGACCCATCCACGCCGCGAAGCTCGTGGCGGGGTCGAAGTCATCGAGTTTTCCCATCGCGATCATCGCAGCCTCTTGGAGAACATCGTGGGCATGCGTGCGATCGCCGAGCACGGACGCGGCGATCATCCACAGCGTTTGATGGTGCGACCGGAACAACGTCGCGAACCCATCCCGATTGAGCCGCCCGCCCGCTTCGGGGGAGATTGCCCCGCCTCGGTCCGTGCGGCCATCCGGGTTGTACATCAACTGGAGGATGTGTTGCTCCGAACGAAAACTTGCAGTAATCCGACCGTGGACCGAAGGGTACGTCCAATAAGCACGCCGCCGGCATCCGGCATGCTCACGACAGCGTCGAGCCGAAACGTAGCCCCGGCCAATCCCAAGCAACCAGGGATGCCCGATCGCCCGGTGATGAGTGGTCCCGCAACTTCCGCTGCGCCGATCGAGCCCGCGGAGCGCGTCTACCTCTGGATCGAGTACCTGACGCTCTTCGGATTGCTGCCGCTGCTGTTTTGCTTCCGCTCGGTGCACGTGCCGCTGCCCCTGCTGCTCCTTTCCGCCGCGGCGACGTGCTGGTGGCTCCTCTCGCGCGATCGCGACTTCAACCCGGAGCAGTTGTGGAACGTGCCCGGCTTCTTCCGCGGCTTGCCCGCGGTGATGGCGCTTTGGCTGGTGGGTGTGGTGGTCCTGGCGGCGGGTGTGAAGTGGATCGCACCGGATCAGTACCTGGACTTCCCCCGAGATCGCCCGGGCCTGTGGCTCGCCGTGATGGTGCTCTACCCGCTCGTCTCGGTCTACCCGCAGAACATCGTGTACCGGGTCTTCGTTTTTCACAGGTATTCCAGGCTTTTTCAGTCCCGCGAATCGATGATCTGGGCCTCGACACTGGCCTTCTGCTGCGGCCACATCATCTTCCTCAATGCCACGGCCCTGTGCCTCACGTTTGTCGGAGGCTATATATTCGCACGCACGTACGCGAAGAACCGCTCGGCTCTGCTGGTCTCCTTCGAGCATGCCCTATATGGGTGCCTGGTCTTCACGGTGGGGCTCGGTCAGAGCCTGTACCTGGACGCGGTGCAGATCCGTTGAATCCACGAACCAGCCGCATCCCCCCAGTTCTGGACTCATGCGCGACTGAACGCCGATGAGGTTGCATCACGCGGGGAGATTCCCTGCCCAAAAAAAGACGGAGCGACCGGACCATCCGGCCGCTCCGCTTATCGCAGATCCCAAATTTGCCACACGCGAGACTCTATTCGCTGCGGTTCGGGGATCCGCGTCCATGTTTCGCATGATATGACCGCGAATTCCCACAACAAGCGGATTCTCGGAACACATGCGTGATATGCAGTGGTTACTGAACCATGCGCACCGGAACCACTGACGGTTCCCGAAATGCCGGTCAGGGTAGCCCCTTCACCTGTTTTGGGGCAAATCACCCATCCCGGGCGACGCCCCAATTC
>JBGAMO010000020.1:0-41556 GCA_044222845.1 Phycisphaerales bacterium | reverse complement strand
CCAAGAGCGCGATCGACGAGGAGGCGCGGGACCGGTGCAACAGCGTGTACCTGCCGCGCCTGGTGATCCCGATGATCCCGGAGCTGCTGTCGAACGGGATCTGCTCGCTGCAGGAGGGGGTGCACCGGTTCTGCAAGTCGGCGTTCATGACGTACGACGCGGACGGGCGTGTGCGGAGCGAGGGCGTGGCGAACACGCTGATCAAGTCGGCCAAGCGGCTGACGTACCTGGAGGCGCAGGCGCTGATCGACGGCGACCTGACCGAGGCCCGCCGGCACGCCAAGACGCCGCCCAAGTACACCGACCAGCTCATCGAGACGCTGCAGGAGATGAACCGCTGCGCCAAGGCGATCCAGGGCCGCCGCAACCGCCAGGGCATGATCGTGCTCGAACTGCCCGAGTGCGTGCTCATCTTCGATGAGAACGGCCACGTGGTGGACGCCGAGCGCGAGGACGACGCCTTCACGCACAAGCTCATCGAGATGTTCATGGTGGAGGCCAACGAGGTGGTGGCACGCCTCGCGGAGGGGCTGCAGGTGCCGCTGCTGCGGCGCATCCACCCCGAGCCGATCCCCGGAGACGTGGACGAGATGCGCAAGGTCGCGATGGTCGCGGGCTTCCGCATCCCCAAGAACCCGACGCGCGAGGAGTTGCAGGGCCTGCTCAACGCCACGCGGGGCAAGCCCACGGCGCGCCCGGTGCACATGGCCGTGCTCCGCACGCTGAGCAAGGCCGAGTACAGCCCCGCGCTGATCGGGCACTACGCACTGGCCAGCACGGCGTACGCGCACTTCACCAGCCCCATCCGGCGGTACGCGGACCTGACCGTGCACCGGTTCATCGCGGACTACCTGGACCGCACCGAGAACGGCGCCAAACGCCCGCGGGGCGACGAGGGGCGCAAACAACTGGGGCTGGACATCTGCTCGCTCAAGACCACGCCCAGCGAGGACGAACTGGTGGAGATCGGCCGGCACGCCACGCAGCGCGAGGTGAACGCCGAAGCCGCGGAGAACGAGCTGCGCAACTTCCTGGTGCTGCAGTTGCTCGAGAAACACATCGGCGAGAGCTACGGCGGCGTGGTGACGGGGGTGAACAACAAGGGCATCTTCGTCCAGATCGACAAGTACCTGGCCGACGGCTTCATCAAGGCCGACGACCTGCCCGGGGACATCACCCGCGAGAACATGACGCCGATGTGGCGCATCGACCAGAAGAGCGGGGCGCTGGTGGACCTGCGCAGCGGTCGCTCGTTCAACTTCGGCGACATGGTCACCGTCCGCATCGGCGCGGTGGACCTGGCGAAGCGGATGCTGGAGCTCTTCATCGACGACGCCGCGGCACGCGCGGCGGGCAAGGCCAAGAAGGCGCAACTGGGCAAGAAGGATCCGGGCCTGGCGCTGGGCACGGGCTTCGGTTCGGCCAAGGGCGCGGGGTTCGGCGACTTCGGCGGCGGCAAGACCGGCGCGCAGAAGCGCAGCCAACGGAGCAGGAGCCGCGACGATCGCAAGAAGGAACACCGGCGCGACAAGGGTTGAGCGGCGGCGGGCACAGCGCCGGTATGATCGGCCATGGCGAGCAGGAACAAGCCGGTGGCGTCGCGCGATGAACTGCCGAGCGATAGCCGGGCGTTCGCCGCGCTCGTGAAGGGGCTGCGCACCGAAGATACGCGGGGGGCTCTGTACGACCGGATCATCGGGGAGTTCCCGGGATATGCGGGTCTGTTCAAGGAAGGACCGCGGCCGCCGGCGGGGGCGGGAACAGCGAACGGTCGGCTGTTGGAATCGCGATTACTCGCATTCACGCGTGAGCCGATCGTGCTGCGAGAGTTCGGAAGGCACTTGTCGTTCGCGCAGTCGAACGCGTGGACGGACCTGACGCGGATGCGCTCGCCGGCGTTTTCGCGGCGGCTGGCGGGGTGGGTGTGCAGCGACGACAGGTTGATCGCGGGCGAGGCGGCGACGCATCTGGCGTGGAGGGGTCGGGCGCGATCCCTGCCCTTGCTGCGAAAGATCGCCGCGAGCGGGAAGGCGCACATGGTGGAGGGCGTGGCGCAGGGGACATCGCTCGCGGCGCTCCACCGGCACGCGGAGCCGGGGTTCGCCGGGGTGCTAGCGGACGCGCTGATTCCGTTCATCGCGGGCGAGCGGCCCGTGCGAGGCATCGGCGATGCGCGGTGGGAGGCGTACTCCGAGATTGTGGACCTGTTGATACAAACGAAGGGGCGAGAGGCCCTGGGGTTGTTGTGCAGCGGGCGGGCGCTGCGCGGCGGGAACCCGGCGCTGCGAACGGTGCTGGTGAAGCTCTGGCTGGTGTGGGAAGACAACCCTGCTTCGGTGCGGCGCGCGGTGGATGCGGCGGCGGCGTGGAGCGCATTCGAGGCGGTGCGTGGCTCGCGCGGACCACATCGGGACGCGATGCTGGGGCAGGTGTTGATTCTGGGGGCGCTCGCGGACCCTGTGCGGGCGATGCGGGAGGCGAAGGCGCTGCGCGCGGCGGGAGTGAACGAAGCACTGGGCCAGTATCTCAAGAGCGTAGCCAAAGTGTGCCGCGGGATTCCCGAGCCATCGGCGCTGGTGCACCGCAGGGGACGGTTGAAGGATCGGGCGGCGGCGGTGATCACGGCGTACGAACTGGTGATGCTGGTGAACGGCGACGGGCTGTTGCTGTACTTCCACAACATGGGCCATGCATGGAAGCAGGCGCACCGGGGGCTGGAGGAGATCGGGCAAACGCGGCCGGCGCGGCTGCTGGCGGCGGCTGCGAAGATCGCCTTCGGCGGGACAATCGTGGATTCAGCGGGCGCGGCGCGGCGGGTGTTCAACGCGCTGCCCGCGGCGCAGATCGCGAAGCTGGAAGCGGCGTGCGAGGCGTATGAAGAAGCGAGCGGTGGGGTGACGACGGCGGTAGAGGCGTACATCGGACGACGGCCGGAGATGTTCAGAGTCTGAATGCGCCGACGTTCGACGGGCGGAGGAGATAAGAGTGAAGTGGAGTAGACCGAAGCGGACGCGGCTTTGAAGGGGGCGTGAGGGTGGGCGTAGCCAGCGCAGTGGCGGATCAATAGACCGCGTCGGGGAAGTAGAACTGCTTGGCGTTCTCCGGCGTGATCAGTTCGACGTCGATCATGAGGTGCCGCGGCATGAACTCCATGACTTCCTTGCGCTTGCCGTCGCGCAGGGCGGAGTGGGCCATGTGGATGCCGGCGGCGATCATGCTCGGGGAGTACGTGATGTTCGCGGGGATCATCGGGTCCTTGTCCATGACCATCTTCACGACTTCCTTCATCCCGGCGCCGGGGAAGACCCACATCTGCTTCTCGCGCCCGGCTTCCTTGATCGCCTGGATCACGCCCAGGGCCATGTCGTCATCCTGGGCCCACACGGCGTCGATCTTGGGGAACTTGGTGAGCATGTCTTCCATTACCTTGAGGGCCTCCTGACGGTTCCACATGGCGGGCTGCTGGGCCAGGACCTTGATGTCCGGGTGCAGCTTGAAGACTTCGAGCCCGGACTGCACGCGGTCGGTATCGACGGTGCAGGGGATGCCGCTCAGGATGACGACGTTGCCCTTGCCGTTGAGCTTCTTGGCGATGAACTCGGCGCTCTTTCGGCCGAAGGCCTTGTTGTCGCCCTCGAGGAAGATGTCGGCGACTGGCTCGAGGAATCCGCGATCAACGTTGACGATGAAGATGCCTTTTTCGTGGGCCTTCTTGGCCACGGGCGTGAGCGGGGCCGACTCGGTGGCCAGAATTACCAACCCGTCGATGCCCTTGACCATCATGTCCTCGATGTCGGCGATCTGCTTCTCGGGGCCCGGGGCGGTGGTGACGATCCAATCGCAATCCGGGTGCAGCGCGGTGGCGCGGCGGGCCCACCAGCCGATTCCGGCGGTCCAGCCGTGATCGCCCGCGGGGATGCTCACGCCGATGCGGAGCTTCTTCGCGGGCTGTGCGACGGCGGGCGCTTCTTCGGTGTTCGCCTGCGGCCTGGTGCCAGCGGCGATGGAGAGGAACGCGACTGAACAGAGCGCAAGAGCGGCGATGGGCTTGATCATGGAAACCTCGGGAGGGGTGTGCGAGCGGCGGAACCTTTGCCGCGGAACGCGGCAGGGTACCCACGAATTTGGCACGTCAACGAAAAGCCCCCGCCGCGTCTGGGGGACGCTGGCGGGGGCGTGTGTGTGTCCCGGCGGAGGAGCCGGGGTTGGGGTTCAGCAGGAGCCTTGCTCCCAAGCGTCGAAGAAGGTCACGACGTCGGAGCCGTCCACGCCGCCGTCCTGGTTGATGTCGGCGCTTGGGTCGCCCTGGCTCCACGCGGCGAAGAAGTCCTGCACGTCGGAGCCGTCGATGCCGCCGTCCTGGTTGAAGTCGCCGATGCAGGGAGGGGCGGACGGAGGCACATTCACGACCTCGCTACTGATCGTGAAATCACCCAGACCCACCGCCGTGATGTCCACACGAAGGATCGAATCGTCGGAATGCGGCGAATCGAGCGGAGTCGTTTCGACTGCGTCGGCCATCACCGAACCGGAACCGGGGATGTGGATGAGTTGCGGGGCTTCAAAGGTCCACCTGTGACTCACCGGGGCACCCTGCTCGTTCCGCCCGTGGCGGCTCTTCCAAGCGCCAGTCCGGGTTCCCGGCTCGAATTTCGCCGCGGGCCCCATGGGAACGTCCGCCGAAGTCAAGAGGTTGCCGTCTAGGAGCAGGCTGACCCGCTGAGTGGTAGCGCCCGGCGCATTGAGGGCCAGTTCCCAGCCGTCGGCTCGCTTGGTCTGGCTCGCCACCGCGAGCGTGACTTCTTGACCGCCATCGAGGCTGCCGATCACGGACTGGCGGAGCGAGGCGCCGGCGAAGATCGCGTCGAAGTCGTCGGTGTCAACGAAGCCCACTTCGACCGAACTCAAGTACCTAGAGAAACCGGGGCAGTTGGGCCGATATGGACAGAACGCCATCTCAGAAAACGCTTGAATGGAAACACCATCCGAACCGGAGGACGTCAGGTTCGAAACGACGAGTGACCCGCCCGAGGCTTCGAGCGAAGATTCACCCAGAGCCGCGTGAGCCTGCCCGAAGATCACCGGTCCCAGTGATCCGATGTTGGCCACGTCGTGGAAGCCTCCGAGGTGCGCCTTGGCAGAGGTACGGCCGACGGCGACTGGAAGGTGTGGATTCTTGAATATTGACAACTTATCGCCCTCCCCTGTCGACACGCCACCGACTTCGAACGATTGGCGGAAGCAGAAGGCCAAGTAAAAGTTGATACAGGCGGTGCCCGGCGGCTGATTCGGAAGATCATCAATGCACTTCTGCTGGAGCCGCAGCGCTCGGGCGACGCAAGTTTCTCCGGGCGGGGGCGGGCACCCTGGACAGGGATTCTGAATATAGAACGCGAGCGAGTCTCCCGACACATCGCCCTGCGACACAAGAGTGTCGCCGTCGAAGAGCTGATAGGTGTATCCGGTGCCATCGGGGGCGCCGGCAGAGAAGGTGGCTTCGATCCCGCTTCCAGTTCGTTGCAGCGTCACGCTGCTGCGCGGGTGTTCCTGGCCGTCGGCGTCGTTGACGATGGTGGAGAAGGAGGCTGTCGCGCCAACCTGGTCGAAACGCAACGCCGAGAGGTCCCACTCCACGCCATCGACGTCGCCAACGTCGATGGCCACGCCCGCCTCGCCGCCGGAGGGGATGTCCGAGAGAATGATGTCGCGGCCGTTAGCGGGATCTTGAAGAATGGCGCCGCCGAAGGGCGTGACCGCAAGGCCAGCGCGATACGCCGGCGGCGGGCACGGCCACACGCGCAGACGCAGAGCGTCCACCGCGGTGTCGTCCTGAACGTAGACGTCGAAAAACCCCTTGCCGGAAGCGTCCGGCCTCGCCATCGCTCCCAGGACGCTGTTGGGGCCGCCGCCGAAGGCCCATGAGAAGGTGCGCGCGGTCCAGTGGGCCTGATCCCACGCGCCGACGCCCGGCATCAGGCCGAAGTTGATTCCACCCCAGAAGTTCAGGCCCGACGCCGGATTGCCGGGAGCGCCCGGGTTTCTCAAGCCCCAGTGGATCGAGTCGTTGGTGCTGCCCACGCCGCAGGGAGCAAATCGCCCAACCAACTCAGCCTTGGTGATGCCCGAGGGAAGGCCGGTAAAGGTGTGGCCGAAGCCCAGGTCGAGCCCGCAATCGTCGAAGTTGCGCCAGCGGAACGGTTCATCGGGGCGGATCGCATCGAACTCGGCGCGGCGAGAGGGCCGTGGGTCCGGAACAAAGTTCGAGCCGTTGTCGAACACGCCGGCGGTGTAGGTGACATACCGCCCCGTACAAGGGCAGGTGTTGACGGTGAGCTTTGCATAGTCGATGGTGGTATCGTCCTGGATGAGCACATCGAGGTAGTGATGGAGGTTCATCGAGTTGACGAGGTTGGTGAAGGTGCCGTCGGCGTTGGGCAGGCGGGTCAGGTCGAGTGTGAGCGTGGCCTCCTGGTTGCAGGTCCAGCCGCCGGGGATGAGATCCTCCAAGTGGCGGCCCCACGCCGTATTCGTGCCCAGGCCGTCCATCTGCAGGTAGACGGCATCTGTTTCCGGCCCATCGCAGTTCGCCTTGAGTTTCAGCATCAGCGTGGCATTCGCGACGGTTCCGGGGAGGTTGACGAACGAGTGCATAAATCGCCCGTTCACCGTTGGCTGGTCGAACTCCATTCGGGGATACACGCCTTGCAGCCATGCGTTCACGGCGGGACGCGGAATGGCCGCATCGAACGGTCCCGCGAGAGCGTCGTCACGCCCGCCCTCGTAGACGATCTGGGTGGCGTTGGAGCAGGGAACCCAGCCCGGGTTTATGTCCAGCACCGGGCGGCGGAAGATCAGGTATTCACGCTGATTACCGGCGCCGTTGAAGGGATTAGGAACGGTGGTGTGGGTGGGGTCGGTGGTGTACCACATCCACGTTGAGGCGGGGTCCAGGCACGAGACAAGCGGGAAGTCCCCGCCCGCCGAGTTGCTCTCACCCACCGCGAGCGCGCCGTTGCCCGGACCGCCGACGCCGCCGGCGGCGTTCACCCATCGGATGCTCGTGGTTGCAGCGGCGCCGCTCGCGCTGTTCGCGAGCGCCACCTGGGTCCTGACTTGGGCGAGCGTCGGCAATCCCGTGACGTTGCAGGAGTTATCGATGTCGATCCCGGTTGCGAAGACCTCCCACCCCGCGCCCGAATACATGACGCCGCCAGACCCGTTGAAAAACTGCCCCAGCACGCCCTCGGTGACGGCATCGTCACTCCAAGCCACGACATAGATGTAGTCCCCCGCGGTGGTTCCGGTCAGCGACAGCGTCTCGGGGCCGTTGGGGCAGTTGAAGATGTCCCCCGCCACGCAGTTTACGGCGGCGGGAAGCATGGTTGTCGGGCCGCCGGGGCCGCCCCAGCCCAGCATGTAGCCGTTGTCGGCGGTGATCTTCGCGGTGATTGTCTGGGCGACGGCGTTTCCAACACCCAGCGCGGCGACGCCGCCCGCGGTGAGGGCGAGCAACAGGGCGAACGGAATCCTGCTTCCGCGTCGGGGAACGGAGTAATGTCTGAGCGGACGCTTGTGGTCCGCGCCGATTGAACGAGTTTCCATGGATCGACTCCTGAACGAGCGTGCTTGTGGCACGGGGGTACATGTGTGCCGCGGCGACATTCCGCGAGCACAGATTCACCGCTGAGTCGAGCTCGCTCTTGCGCGAACTTGCAAATAAATCGTTCATGTTCGGGAATTTGATCTTCGCGGTGTCAGAATCACTCATGGGCAGAGAAGTGCTCGCATCGGAACCTGGCACGCGGCATCCGCGTTCGTGTTTCGGCTGGGTGCTCGCATAGAACCATGGGTTGCTCAAACTCGGGCGGCCCGCGACTGACGAAAGGACACGTGTGGCAACCCTGAACTTCCGAGCATCTCATCGAACGGCACCCGACGCGCCTACCACACGCACGCACCTGCTGACCGCCTTGAAGGACCCAGCCAACAACCGGGCGTGGAACGAGTTTGAAAACCGCTACCGGCCCATCATTGAGCGGCTCGCCCGCCGCCGCGGGCTTTCGCGGGAAGACGCCGCGGAAGCTTCGCAGTTGACCATGCTGGCATTTTTCAAGGCCCACCGAGATGGTCGCTTTGACCGGAGCATGGGCCGTCTGCGGGCGTTCTTGCTCACCGTCGCCGGGGCCAAGATCGTCGATGTGCAGCGCGCGAATGGGCGCGCGAACCGCCTCGGTGGGGGTTCCGGAATCCACGCTTGCCCGGCCCCGAGCGCGGCGCAGCGCGTTTGCACCACGCTGGCGGTGTTCGCCAATGGCCCCCAGGAAATACTCCGAGAATCCGCTCGCGTGAGCGAACAGACCATCCGGCTATTCGAGTTGACGGTCCTCCACGGCGTGCCCCCTACCGCCGCCGCGGCGATGTGCGGAGTCACCGAGGACGCTGTGTACGTGGCGAAGCACCGGGCGCTGCGGCACCTGCGGGCGTTGGCCGTGGCCCGATCCGGCGATCATTGATCGGCATGACTCAGTCGCGAATGCCGGCCCTGAAATCGGCCCGGCGCTTCCATTGCTTCTGCGCGTCGGCCGCCGCTTGCAGGAACGCATGCCCCGCGCTTTGCAACAGGGCGGTGTCGTGCTGTCTGCACGCGATTTCAATAAACGACCAAGCCGCTTCGAATCGATACGGGTCGCCGATGTTCAACGCGCCGTCTTGTGCGCGCAGCACCTCCATGACCTCCCGGGCCTCGGCGTACCTGCCAGCCCGGCATTCCACGACCCCCAAGACCTGCTGGAAGGTGAGGCGATGCGCCGCCAAGCCTTCGGCATCGCGCCGGTATCGCTCGAACGCCTCCCTCGCCAGCGGTTCGGCATCGCGTATCCGGCCCTGTTTCATCACCGCCCACGCGCAATCACGAAGCGACAAGACGTACAGAACGTGGTCCGCTCCGAAGCACCGCTCGGCTTCGTTCATGCATAACCGAGCCAGCCGTTCCGCTTCCTTATGGTTACCCCCCTCACCGTACAACCGCCCTAATGCCGCGCGGACATTCAAGGTGCTCAGCGCGTCCTTCTGTTCGGCGGGCCTCGTGTCCATGATCTCCAACCCGCGAAGTCGTTCCATCACGGCCAACTTGTATTCGCCGACCTGCCGGTAGGCGTCACAGAGCAGAAAACGACAGTTCAGAACCGATTGGTGCTGCCCGTTCAGTTCCGTCGTGAACAGTTGAATCGCTTCCTGCAATGGCGCTATCGCATACTCTGCCTGATCCGTGTTTGTAAGATCGCTCCCGAGCATGGCCAGCGATCTCGCGAGCGGAAGGGTCTTGCCATCCAGGAACACCCGCCGAATACCAACCATGTCCAACCTCGCCTGCCAGTAGCCTCCCGATTGCGCCGAGACAGAGGGCTGTCCCAACCGGGAAGCCACTTCGCCAAGCAGGGAGGGCAGGGCGTCCGGCGCGACGCCCAAGCATTCCGCCGCTTTCCGTTCCTGGTGGACCTGTTCGCCGGTTCCGGCCGCCTCCAGCGCCGCGGCGTATCGCGCAACGGCGGCGACTACCTCGGGATCGGTATCACCCTCGACGCTCAGGCGGAGCACGAGCGATTCGCGTGCCGCTCGCAATGATTCGCATTTCCAGCCCTGCCGTTCGGCGATCGCCGCCAGCGTCTCGACCGACGCGCCCAACGCCTCGATGTCCGTCGTGATATCGCGCCGCTGTATGTTCGCCGCGATATCGCGCCGCTGCACCTCGATCGCCCGAAGACACTCGTCCAGCGCATCAACCGACCGACCCTTCTCCAGTTGGATCGCCGCGAGGAGCGCGCGGCTCCGCGCTACCATCGGGTGGTCGAGACCGAAAACCTCGATGCGTTGCGCCATTGCCTTGCGGCACTCCGCCTCGGCGTCGCCGAGTCTATTGCGCTTCAGCATGACAACGGCCAATCCATGGCTGAGGTCCGCCGCCGCGGCCCGATCGCTCAGGGCCGTCTGCGATTGCAGCATTCTCGCTTCCCGCAGCGTCGCATCCGCGGAGGTCGCATCGCCCTGATCCAACCACACCTGCGCCAACAGACTCATCAGGAAAGGATCACCCGGGGTCGACTGTTCCTGCCCGCCCAGTTCTCGCTCCGACTGAACTCGCTGCAGAGCGTGATCGATCGCGAGCCGTCCCTTCGCGTCCACCTCGGCGTTGATCGTCCAGAATACGCGTCGGAGAAGCTTCGACGCTGCGAGCGTGCGCCGCGATTCCGCGAACGCCTGCTCCTGTTCCTGTTTCAACCGCGAGCTCGCGGCTCGCTCCCTCACCGTCAACACCACCGTCCCGATCGCCACTACCGCCGCGAGAACCACCAGAGCAGCCAACCCGCCGATGAGACTCCGATTCTGGTACGCCGCTTTCCGCAGCACATACCACCCGCTCCCACGCTTGGCATCGACCGGCTCTCCGGCCAGCATCCGGGAGAGGTCCCGCCCCAACCCCACCGCCGTCTGGTATCGGCGCGACTTGTCCTTTTCCAACGCCCGGAGGATAATCGATTCCAGTTCCGCTCCGATCGTCGGATCGACCCAGCTTGCGGCATTCGGCGCCGCCTCCTGATGTTCTTCGCGATCTCGAATAGTTCGCCGTCGTCCAGGCCACGGCTTCCACCCGCAAGGCGGCTGGAAACACCGAGCGAGTACATCTGTTCGGATGTCACCTCCAGGTTGCCGAGCACCTGCTCCGGAAGGCGTACGGCATTGAGCAGACAAACTCTCCGGTGGCTGTGGCGAGCGGGGACATCTCCCCCAGCCTTCGCGATCCCGAAATCCAGCACGTGCAGGACCGCCGTCCATTTGTAACTAGGATGTTCGCGGGCTTGAGATCCCGATGGGCGATCAGGTTCTGATGGGCGTGCTGGACGGCGTCGCACACCTTGATGAATAGCCTGATCAATGACTCACGCCGGGCCGCCAGGGTCGCTCCCGGCGGTTTCCACTCGTCCATCCGCACTCCGTCGACGTACTCCATCGCGAATGCGAACTGCCCGCCTTCGACTAGCCCGCCGTCGAATATCGTGACGATGTTGGGGTGCTTGAGGCTGGCGGCGAGTTCGACTTCCCGCTCGAACCGGGCACGTTGGCGTGCCGACGCGAACGCCCCTCCCGTCAGCATCTTGATCGCCACGACCCGGCGCGTGTTCTCCTGGAGCGCCTTATACACCACGCCCTGCCCACCGCGACGGAGTTCTTCGATCAGCGTGTAGCCGGGGATGATTGACTTTGAAGAAACCCCGCTGATAGGTTCCGGACCGGTGATTTCCCTGAGAAATGCGTTGTTCGCCCTCATCACCCGCAGCAGGTCGCCGCAGGCACGGCACGAGGCCAAATGCGCCACGCAGTCCACGGAAATCGCGCCACTCTCAGCCGCGGCTTCCATTTCCTTCATGGAGGGACAGTTAGGTCCCCGCGTTGCCGAGTCGGTTCGTGTCTCAGCCATGGAGCATCCCCTGCTGACACGATAGGAGCGGCGGCCAATCCGATCCATACGCGGCCCCGCGGGCGGGTACCTTACTTGGATGCTGTACCCGCCGCGACGATCATCGCCGCCGCTTCGTGTCGATCTCGCAATACTGAACAGCCCGCCGCACGCACCTTCACCGCGGATAGGATTTTACGCGCGATCGCAACAGGAAAGACCAGGTGCTCGCCCGCCACACGCCTATTCGGGGCCCTACGTGGCTCACGTTGCAATGCCGTGGGCAGCGAATGGTGGAGCGTCGCGCCCGGTGAAGGCGGACGAACTACCAGGGATGAAACTGGTCTGCGTGGAGCCGGATAGACGTGCTTTTAAAGGAACAAAAGGCCCCCCGCCGCGCCGGGGGCGGCGCGGGCGGGGGCCTGTGTGTGTCCCGACGCTAAGGCCGGGGGTGCGGTTCAGCAGGAGCCTTGTTCCCAAGCGTCGAAGAAGGTCACGACGTCGGAGCCGTCCACGCCGCCGTCCTGGTTGACGTCGGCGCTTGGGTCGCCCTGGCTCCACGCGGCGAAGAAGTCCTGCACGTCGGAGCCGTCGATGCCGCCGTCCTGGTTGAAGTCGCCGATGCAGCCGCCCGGGGGTGATTGCTGGGCGAACTGCACGACGTCGTTGATGAGATAGGGGGCCTGGGTCTCGGTGAGCCATTTGGTCGGATTGTCAAAGTCACGCCAGAAGAGTGCGTGCGCCGAGGGATGGCTGAGCGTGGTGTAGTGCACCGCGGCGAGGGAGGAGGACGGGCCGAGCGGGCTTCCGCTCACGCGCTGAGCGATGATGACGCCGTAGGGCCAGGAGTTGCCCCACACGTCGGTGTACGGCCGGTAGGCCCCGACCGCCCAGCCCGTGAACCCCGGGCCTTCGAGGGTCGGCGGAACCGACAGATCGACGGACGCCTGCGGGAAGATCATGAAGTAGTCGGCGCGGCCGTGGGTGGACATCGAGCAGACCGCCCGCTGCTGCTCGCGGCCCAGGGGCAGCGGCACCGGCGGGTCGAGGAAGAAGATGCTGCCGCGCATGAAGAACAGGTTGTCCCACAGCATTTTGTCGAAACGGGTGTCTCCGGCGGTGGCCTGGCGGAGCTTCATGCGCGTGTTGCCGCCGTCAACGTAACTGTCGATCGTCGCGAGGTTGTAGTAACGGTCCCAGTTGGCCGGCGGAAGTCCGACCGTGGCGTTGGGCGTCGGCACGGGCAGGGGCGCGTTGGCGAGGAACCGTTGTCGCTGCACCTGCATGTACGATGCGTTGTCGGCGATGGAGCGGACGAGGGGCTTGAAGATCGCCAGGTCGTCTGTGTTGCCGCCGTTCACGTCGGGATCGGCGAAATACACCTTCTTGGTGGCCCCATCGTCCATGCCCGCGATGGCGACGGCGTGGAAGTTGGACCACCACGGCTTGACGGTGCGGGGCACGTCCGGCTTCATCACCAGCATGATGGCGCTGTCGTGCAGGAACTCGTTGACCGTGAAGTCGAAAATGCTGGCGTGGGCGCCGGGGGCGTTGAGGAACCTGTTGTTGGTGAACAGGATCTTGGGCTTGCCCGCGTCCCATTGGACGTACTGGTAACTCACGGTCCGCGGCAGGATGTCGTCAAACTCCTTGGCTGGCGCCACGATCATGTCGGTGGCGAGCTCCTTGAGCTTGGCGTTCATCGTCGCCACCCACGGCACCGCCAGCGCGCCGTTGGGGAGCGTGTCGTGCAGGTCTTTCTCGAGCTTGTACATGCAGTCGGCCATCGCGACCTGGAAGCACCAGCCGCCGAAGCCGGCGTTGAGGAACTCCCATTGGGAGTCCACACCCGGCACGGTGTTGTCGCTGCCCCATTTCTGGTGCTGGAAGTAGTCCGCGATGTCGGGCATGAAGCCGCGCTTGTTCGTGGCGTCCCACCAGGGCGGGACGGCGAGCGCAGAAGAGGCGCACGCCGCTGTGGCGGCGATGGACAAGAGCAAGCGCACATGGTGACGATTGGCGGCTGCGAGCATGGCTGAGTCTCCGGCAAGTGTGGGTGCTGGGGCCTCGCGGGGATACGAGTGAAACACCCGGGAGCCACGCTTGGGAACGCGGAATCAGCACGGCGACTCACGCCGCGGGACGAATTTTCTTTAAGTTGATAATTTCAGGCCGCGAGCGCTTGGCAAACACCCCGCGAACTGCGGGTATGCGCGGCTCACCGCCCGGCCATCATGCTCGCCCGCTCGCCCCAGCGGGTCGCGATGGTGAGATAGGCCCGGTCGGTCGCGTCCGCGATGGCATCGCCGTCCAGGTCCGCGGGCGTCGCCTCCCACTCGTACAGATCGTCCGGGTTGAGCGATGCGCTGGCGTTGCGGTCAAAGGTCTGCAGCGCGTGCGAGGGTACGGGCGAGAGGCCGTCGAGTTCGGCGCAGGTGACGAACCGCTGCGTGCCGCCGGGTGTGCCCCGGACGCGCACGCCCATCACCTGACGCGGCGCGTCGAGATGGAAATCGCAGATCTCGTACGGCCGGGCCGCGTCGGGCGCGGCGGTGAGACCGCCGGGGGCGGGAACCCAAGCCCCGCCCTCGAATGTCTCGAACGTGGTGCTGGTGAACCAGCCGCCGTTGCTGGTGGCGTCGGCGAAGTGATCGCCCTCAATGAGGCGGATGGTGTCGATCGAGACAGGGCGGTCGTACGTGACCTGGAGGAGCACCTCGTCGGCGGGGCCGGTGCCCTGCGAGGAGTAGTACGCGCGGTTGGCGTCGATCTCTTCGCGGCCGTCGAAGCTTGTTTCCAGGCCGTTGGCGAACGCGGCGGCGGAACCCACACCCCGGTTTGTGGGCGGGGCCGCGTTGTTCGGACCGGCGGCCGCGAGCGACGTCACCACGCCGCCCGCGCGGCGGACGGCGTTGTTGGAGCTGCGGGCATCTTCGCGCCACGTGGGGGACTGCGCGAGGGCGGGGCCGCTGACCACGGGCGGAAGGAGCCACAGGCCGTTCGCCGTGTCCACCAACCCGCCGTGTTCGGCGATGTTGCGGCGGACCAGCGGAATGCCCCGGTCGGCGATCATGGCGCAGGTATCGTCCCAGGTGTCACCTGGGCCGGTGTAGTCGGGCATGTTGTCGCGGGTGCGGCCGATCCAGAAGTTCTCGCGCGGGCCGTTGTTGAAGACGGCGCGGATGCCGTCGTACCCGAGCATCAGGCCCATCAGGCCGCCCATCGTCGCGGTGCCGTTGTCGCTATCCCAGCCGGACATGGTACCCACCTGGATGGTGCGGCGGTAATCGCCCTGGCCGTACAGGAGCGCCATCACGCCGGTGGCGAGGTTGATCGAAGATTCGGTCCAGTCGCGGTACACAAAACCGTTGGCCGCGGCGTTCACGCGGTAGCGCAGGTTGATGAGGTCGCGGGTGCGCTCCCAATCGTTCACGTCCGGGTTGGCGAGGAAGTCGGCGAGCACGAAGTCGACCACGTCGGCGGACTTAGAAGTGTCCGGGACGTACCGGCGTGCTTCGTGCAGCAGCCAAAGCACCTTGTCGCGCCCGCTCAAAGACGCGGGCACCTGCGTCGCGAGCGAATAGAGAATCACATAAAACTGCGAGGCGTGCGTGGCGTACCCGCTGGATGACGTTCGGATGGGCAGATCGGCCATATCCAGGGCGCGCCCGGGCATGCCGGGGCTCAGGGCGCCGAAAAACTCGGTGGTGAGCTGCGAATCGATCGCGAGGCGGTACTGGTTCGCCGAGGACAATCCGGTGGAGGGCGGGAGCACGCCCCGGCCGATCAACTGCCGCACCGCGGCGTTGCTCACCCAGATGTAGCGGTTGATGTGCGTGATCCACCCGTTGGCGATCTGCGTGGGCGTCAGGTCGATGGTGCTCTGCGTCACCATCAGGTGCTGGTAGACGTACTCGATGTCGGTGTCGTCGTCGGCGCCCCAGGGGTTGTACGCCCACTTGAACTCAAGGGGGAAGCCGTTGAGGTACGGCTGCACGACGCCCCAGGAGGCATCGGTGAGGAAGGGCGGCTGCACGTGGCGGCCCTCGGTCTGCAATCCTGTCCAGTTGGCCATGCATTCGGCCAACCACATGCCGCGGAGACGCTCTCGGTAGTCGGCTTCGCGCAGCAGGCGCTGCCCGGAGTACGACTGAGCCATCGACTGGCCGGCCGAACAGGCGATCAGGGCCGCGGCGATGGTGGAGAGTGTGCGGGGCATGTGTTTAAGATACACAAGATGGAGGGGCTGCGAAAGAGAACGTTACCCAAACATGGGCTTGCCCCATTCAATAGGGGCCTTCTGCTGCACCACATCGCAGGTCCATCGCACAACTTTCACTTTGCGGTGCGGAATTGCACTTACGCCAGCTTGCGGAACACCGCCTTGTACATGACACTCGCGGTTCGGCCACGATCGGTGCGGTCCCCCTCGGTGAAGGTGAGAAAGGTCATGCCGGTCCATGTGTGGCCGCGTTGATCCGTGAGTGTGCCGGGCGTGGGCGGGTGTGAGAGTTGGGCGGTGATGGCGTCGCGCAGGGCCCAGAGGGCCGATTCGCTGTCGGCGACCAGCCGGCCGGTGACCGTGACCTCCGGCTCGATCGGCCCCAGCAGCGTGCTGCCCGAACCGCCCCCGCCGATGACGTACGCCGGGACCGCCAACTCACCCTGCTTGCCGATGGCGAAGCGGTGCGGGCCGGATCCGAACAGGTTTGCACCTTTGAACGAGGACATGGGTACTCCTTTCTGTGTTCACGCCTGATGCGCACGGGGCGCATCACACCACCGCGACGGGGTCGTCGACACCGGTCGTGGAGATCGCGACCAGCCGGATCGTCCGGGTGGCGCCCTTCTTGCCGGAGATGGCGTGGGCCACGGAAAGGACCACGGCCTGCGCTACCACCTCGCGCCGATTCGCGTCGCTGCCGCCGGGACGGACGCCGATGCGCAGTTCGGCCATGTTCCCCGGCCGCGGCGAGTCGGGGACGCTGCGGACGAGTTCCATCGTCACGGTGATGTCCACGCGCTGCTCGGGCGCATCGGCGAACACCGCGTGCGGACCCAGGTCGCTGAACTCGAGCACCTGTTTCACGGTGTCGCGGTCGATCGCGACCGCCGTGACACCCTCCCACGCTTCGCCGCCGAACGAAACCGCCAGCGGATCGATGATGAGCATGCTGCCAACCTCCTTTTCGCCAAGCGGCGTGATCCACTCCATTGCTTCCGCACCCACGCACGGCGATCAGCCCCGAACCATCGGCGGCCCGTTGAGCTTTCTCGCGGCGTCGGGCACGCCGTCGCCGTTGGTGTCGACGTACGCCACGACGCGCTCGCGTTCCTGCTCGGCGGCCTGTCCGTACCACTGCGCCTTCTGGTTGATCGGGTGGGCCTGGTCCAGAAGCGTTCCGGCGGCGCGCATGATCATCTCCAGAGCCCAGAGCGATTCGAGCGGGCACAGCGCCCGCGGGTTGGTGATCTGTGTTTCGCGGGGCTGGCCGGGGACGGCGGCTCCCAGGGTCTCGATGCCCATGAGCCGCATGGCCCGCCGGTGCGCGGCGGCGAGCTGAGGCGCGAATGTCGCCAGGTGCGCCGGCACCCCCACCACCGGCGAGGGCGGGATCACCGGCCCGTCATCACGGCAGCGAATGCGCGACACGGTGAGTTCGGTGTCCGACAGGCGCTCCATCACCTCGTACGAAGCGCCGGGCGCACCGTCGGGCCCGCCGACGTACACCACGTGGCCCGGCCCCACGGCCGCGGCCTCGAAGGGCACATCCTGCGACACGAACGACACCAGGTTGTCCGATACTTGCGCCTCGCCCGCGACGAGGCGCTGACCCAGCCACACGAAGTCTCTAAAAAGGTTTGGCTCCAGCACAAGCAGGTCCCGGTCCGATGCGAACATGAGTGTCTCCTTGAAGTGCGTTTCTGTTGATCGTCGAATCGCTCCGCCGTGCTGTTCGCAGGCGGCGGGGCGCAGCGCTCACACCACCGACAGCCCGCGGATCATCGCGTGGGCGTTCTCGTTCTTGAACTCCAGCGTGTACTCGCCCAGCACCTGCCCGGCGGTGGCGTCTCCGGTGGAGGCCAGCGGCCGGAAGTGGAAGGAGCGGCCGGCGAGGGGCATCACGCTCACGCGGCTGCTGTCGAGCAGCAGCACCGAGTCCGGGGGCATCCAGCGCGAGAGGATGACCGAGCAGACGCCGAAGTCCGACTCGTAGACGCTCACCAGGTCGCTGAAGCGGCGGTCGTCGGGGTTGTAGTGGCGCGTGGTGCTGGCGATGAACTGGTTGATGCGCCGCTTCTGGAATCCGTTGACCACGATCGTGTCGATGCGGGCCGAGGCCTGGTCCCACACGTTGCGCAGGGCCTGGTTGATCAGGGCCTCGTTCAGGTCCGTGCCCGCGCCGCCGCCGGAAGGAAAGCCACCCTGCCCCGGCACGTACTGGTGCGTGGCGATCTGCCGGGCGATGCCGTTCATGGTGCGGCGGACCGAGGCGGAGCCCTGCTGTGCCGCGGCGGGGGCCGAGCCGTTGATGGCGCAGTTCTCCAGATCCCGCAGCAGTTCGCGGAGGCGCTCCTGCTTCTGATAGTCCAGTTCATCGCCGACGCCGTGCTGCCGCACCGCCTGCATGGTGCCGGTCACCTCCACCGTCGCGGCGAAGATCTGGGTGTAGTTCTGCTTGCGTTGGCGTGCGGTGAAGCGTGCCGCGGCGGCGTCGGCTCCTTCCAGGGCCGCGTTGCCCAGGATGGTGAGCTTGAGGCCGTTGCTCAGGTTGCTCGCGGCGGTGGCGCCGTAGCGCCGCACGACCGTGATGACGTTGCCCGTGACGGCGGTGACGAACAGGATCTCTGGGCCGTTGCCGGCGCGGACCTGGTCGCCCACCTGGAACCGCGAACCGTTGGCGACGGTGATGCCGGTGGCGTCCTGCGCGTTGGGGGAGAAGGTGGTCTGGTTGACGCTGTCGGTGTTGGGCAGGAGCGTGTCCTCCAGCCACTCGTGGATGGTGCTCGACGCGGCGCGCTGGGGATCACCCAGTCGCGCCAGGAGCGGGGTTTCGAACGGGCTGACCAGCCCGATGATGTCGGAAACGTCCTCGGCCAGTTCCGGCAGGTCGGTGCCCGCGCTGAACGTCGCCTTGCCTGAAAAACTCATGCTGTGTTCCTTTGCGTCTCATCCCGGGCGCGGACGGCGCGACGCGCGCCGCCCGCGCCGGGAGGGTTGGTTCTGTCGGGTTCTTACCTGGCGCTGCGCTTGGCACGCATGTACCGCAGCAGTTCGCGGCGGTCGCCGGTGTGGGCCGCACGCTCCGCGGCGTCGCGCAGGTCGGTGTCGGCCGGGCGCGTGGCGGGCGCTGCGGCGCCCGAGGCGCCCGGCGGCGCGAACAGGAACGGCTTGCGGCGCTTGAGGTCGGCGACGATGTTGGCCGCCGCGGCGTTCACGTCGCCGAGTTCGCCCTTGCCCAGGGCGTGCTCCACGAGGATGCGGGCGGTCTCGGCGTCGACCGCTCCGGCGACGGCGGCGTCAACGGCGCGGCGGCGCTCCTCGGCGGCGCGGGCGGCCTTGCTCTCTTCGATCTGACTCTTCGCGGCGGTTAGGGCCGCCTCCAGTTCCGCGATCTTCTGTTCGGGAGTTTCGTTCGCCATGGGTTGCTCCTTGCGTGTTGCTCGTTTCAATCCGCGCCCTCGCCGTCGTAGCCGAGTTCCTCGAAGATGCGTTCCTTGGGCACGCCCAGGCGTGCCTTGGACTCGGCCACCTGCATCCGTTCGCGCGGGTCGTCGGGGAGTGGGTCCTGCCAGATGAGTTCCACGCCCCGGTCGGAGGGGTCGGTGGGCAGCGTGCCCGTCGCGTCGAGCGCGGCGAGGACGAGTTCGCACATGCGGGCGATGCCGTTGCCGTACGTGACTCGCTTGCGGGCGGTCTTGCTCAGCACCGCCATCAGCGTGATGCGCAGGGCGTTAGCGCTGGAGAGATTGCCGATCTTGGCCTGCACCACGCCGCTGGCGAGGGGCGGGATGCCGCTCACCTTGTCGAGGGCTTCGCGGATCTCGCGGATGTGGTGGTCTTCGCTGGGGCTGTCGCCGTCGCCGCCGAAGGCCTCGACGCTGGCCTGTTCGTTGTCCGTCGACCAGATCTGGCCGGGCCCCACCTTGGCGTTCTCGAAGCCCTCGATGCCCTTGGCCAGGTACATCTTGAAGCTCTGCATGGTGACGCGGCAGGCGCGGTCGGAGAGGCGCGTGTTGAGTTCATCCTGCAGCGGGATCAGGGGCTCAACCTCGCCCAGGCCGCCGTACTCGAAGGGCTGGGCGATGTTCTGGATGTGCACCACCGGCACGCGCCCGGGGATGGCGGCGCTGAACTGCTCCCACGCCAGCCGGCCATTCTCATACACCTGCCAGACGCCGGGGGAGATGATCTCGGTGATGATGTTTGAGGCGCGGCGCTGGCCGGGCTCCCGCCCGTTGAGGCGCGGGAGGAGCCGCGCGGCGATGCTCAGTTCCTCCGCGTCGTTCTCGGCCCGCTCGTAAGTGATGATGTACGCGCGGAGGGTGCGGTAATCGCGCTCGTCCATGATCGGCACGCCGCGGCGTGGGTCGATGGCGTTGATGCGCAGGTGCTCAAGCCATTCATCGCCCGCGGGGCCCGGCCCGCGGGTGGCGGCGACGGTGCGGGCGGCGAACTCGTCGGTCATCGTGAGGGCCAGGTCGACGTGACCGAAGACCTGACCGAGCAGGGCCATGTCCTGCAGCAGGGCGATGCCGCCGCTGCGCTCCCAGACGCGGGCGAGGGCCGATTCGATCCGGGCCCGCAACTCCGCGCTCCGCGCGGTGCTGCGGATGAACACGGGCTTGCCGAACATGAAGTCGACCATGGCCTGCACGCGCCAGGCGATGTCGTTCTCGATCACGGCCTCGCGCCGCTGGCGGGCGCGGTCGTCGTCGACGCCCTCGCGTGGGCCGCCCACGATCCGCGGGGGCAGCCCGATCTCCTGCCCCTGGCGGTACCAGAGGTTCCCGGCCGACTGCCCTACCGGCCGAAGCTCATTGCGGTAATGCATCCAGAGGTGTTCAAGCCGCGGCTTGTCGCGGCGGCAGAACTCGTCGATGACGAGCTGAACGAATGCCTGGGTGAGGCGGATGCCTGAATGTGCTTCGAGCCGGTAGGGCATGTCGGTTCGCTCCGGGCGGTGCTCTTGTGGCCCGCGTCGCACGCGGGCCCACACTCTTCCCCCCGTTCGGACGCGGGCGTGCGCGAAGAACACGCGCGTTAAGACACCGAACGCGGCACGCCGGGGCGTGATTTGCTGCTTCAAATTTCGTTGAGAATTCCGCGGGCCGCGCCGCGCCCGCCGTCACGGCGCGCGCACAGCCCGTGCGCATCGGTTTCGGCGACCGGCACCGGCCGCCAACGTGCGCACACCGCGGCAACGCCGGATGCGCGGAAGTTCGCAAAGCCTGTCCTCACAGGCCCGGCCGCGTCGGCGGGAAGGTCTCACGTTCGGTTATTCACTGTGATTCCCGGCGATTCTTGCCCGGGGGGCGTCAATGCGCCGCGGGGGCCATGACCTGCTCGGTCGGCGGGGGCGCCTTGAACTTCTTGAGCACGACCGCCGCGTTGATGAGCGCCAGGGTCGTGAGGGCAGCGCCGGCAAAGAAGGGCATGCCGGGGATCTGGATCGTGGCGTTCTCCGCGGCGAACTTGCCCAGGAGGTTGCCGCCGATGAGCGGCCCCACCACGCCCGCGACGCTCTGGAGACTCGTCATCGCGCCCTGGATCTCGCCCTGCTCGTCCGGGCGGACGCTGCGGGTGATGAGCGACTGAGATGCCGGCCCGGCGATGGCGCCGATCGAGGCCACGGCGATGATCGCATAGATCATCCAGCCGTGGTTGGCCAGCCCGTATCCCGTCATCGACAGGATGCCGATCATGAGGCCGATCAGCACCGATCGGGGTTCGCCCAGGCGCGGGATCAGTCGGCGGGCCAGCCCGCCCTGCACAATCACCGCGCCGATGCCGACGAGGAACAGCGAATAGCCGACGGCCTTGGTGTCCCACCCGTAGCGGTGCTTGGTGTACAGCACCCACGTGGCGTGCAGGCCGAACTGCGCGACGTTGATCAGGAAGAGCGACATCGCGATGCCGAACGCCAGCGGGTAGCGGCGCAGGGCCGCGAACGCGCCGACGGGGTTGGCCCGCTTCCAAGAGAAGGGCCGGCGGCGATCGGCGGGGAGTGATTCGGGCAGGACGAACGCGCCGTACAGCCAGTTGGCGAGGGTGAGAGCGCCGGCGGCCATGAAGGGCCAGCGGATGTTGTGAGCGCCCAGCAGGCCGCCCACCAGCGGGCCCACGACGAAGCCCACGCCGAAGGCGGCGCCCATCATGCCGAAGCCGACCGCTCGCTTCTCGGGCGGGGTGATGTCCGCGATGTACGCGCTCGCGGCGGAGATGTTGGCCCCGGAGATGCCGTTGATCGCCCGCGTGATGAGCAGCAGCGGGATCGTGTGGGCATACGCCATCGCGAAGTAATCAAGACCCGAGCCCAGCAGCGCGATGAGGATCACCGGGCGGCGGCCGATGCGGTCCGACAGGCTGCCCAGGATCGGAGCGAAGATGAACTGCATCGCGGCGTAGGTGGCGTTGAAGATCGCCACCATCGGCGCCGATTCGGCGTCGCCCATGCCCCGGAGTTCTTCGATGAGCCGCGGCGACACCGGGATCACCAGGCCGATGCCCAACACATCAAGCATCAGCGTGATCAGGATGAACACCAGGGATGGGTGAAGGCGTCGCATGCGGGCAGGAGGATAGGTATGCGCGGAGCGGCCGTGCGGCGTGACGCGGCCGCCCCGGCGGCATCAGAGCTGTGCACGCACAGGAAACGACCATGAACTCTGCACTCACCCATTCGCTCGCCGCGTTCGCTCTTTGCTTCTCGTTCGCCGGTCTCACGCTCGCGCAGGACGCGACGCCGCCGGCCGCGAGCCCTCCCGCTGTTCCGCAGCCTCCCAAGGACGACGGCAAGGACCCTGCCGTGAAGCGCGACGTCACCCACTACAACCTGGGCAAGGACGACCTGGCGATCGAGGGGTACGACCCGGTCGCTTACTTCCCCGAGGGCGGCGGCAAGCCGCTCAAGGGCGACAAGAAACTCGCGTACACCTACCGGGGCGTGACGTACTGGTTCGCCAACGAGAAGAACCGCGACACCTTCAAGAACGACCCGCGCAAGTACGAGCCCGCCCACGGCGGCTGGTGCTCCAGCGCCATGGCCGATGGCGGCCGCAAGGTGGAGATCGACCCCTCCAACTTCAAGATCACGGATGGTCGGCTCTTCCTGTTCTACAAGTCAGTCTTCCAGAACGCGCTGACGTTCTGGAACAAGAACGAGGCGAAGAACACGGCCGACGCGGACGGGAACTGGCGCACGCTG
The DNA here is from genome assembly GCA_044222845.1 of Phycisphaerales bacterium. Lineage (GTDB taxonomy): Bacteria > Planctomycetota > Phycisphaerae > Phycisphaerales > UBA1924 > UBA2402. Next base: position 18,672 of record JBGAMO010000020.1, on the reverse strand, counting down.
ACGAAGGAAGAGCCGCGCAAGCCGCAGCATTGACTCGACGCGGCGGAGGACCCCGCGCTCAGTTGTTGTTGAGGTCCACGCCCTGCTGCTGCACCCTGTCGATCCACTCCCCCAGCTTGTCCTGCCGGCCCCAGGCCTCGTACATCTCGTAGATCATCACGACGCAACTGGTGATCTGAGCCTGCTCGCGGACTTCCAGTCCGTCGAGCACGGCGTAGGCCTCGAGCAGGATCGGCTCGGCCTTCTCGAACTCGCGTGACAGGGCGTAGCTGCGGCCCAGGTGCGTCAGGGCCTGGCCGAGTTCGAGCGAGCCGTTGGGGGACCAGGCGCGGTGGGCGGCGACGGCCTGCTCCAGCAGCGAGCGGCCCTCGGCGGTCTTGCCGCTGAGCACCAGCAGCGTGCCCAGATGCTGCTTGACCTGGGCCGTGAGAACGTGCTGCTCGCCGTACAGGCGCGTGCGGACGCGGAGCACTTCCTCAAAGAGCGCGATGGCGCCCTGCTTGTCGCGCCGCATGTTGCGCATGTTCGCGAGGTTGTACTTGCATTCTGCGATCACCGGGTGATCGAGGCTCTCGCCGGGGTGGAAGCCCGCGAGCACCCGCTGCAGTTCCTTCTCGGCGTCGTCGAGGTTGCCCACCACGTCGCCGAACCAGCGCGCCATCGCCAGGCGCATGAGCGAGTTGGCGGTGTCGGCGTTGTTGAGACCGAGCTTTGCTTCGCGCACGCTCGCGGCTCGCTCAAGGAAGGGGACGGCGGCGTCCAACTGCTGGCTCGTGTAGAGCAGTGTGCCCAGCGCATCGCACGCCGCGGCGGTGGCGAGGCCTTCCTTGCCGTCCAGACTCTCGAGCGTGGCGAGTGCGCCCTCGATGAGCACGCGGGCCTCGGCGAGGCGATCGCGGTGCACCAGACCCAGCAGCAGACCGTACTCGGCGCGGCTCTGGGCCGTCTGGATGTTCTTCTCCCCGAGCATCTTGGCCCGCAGGTCGTAGGCGATCTTCACGTGCGCCAGGGCCATCTGCTCCATCGCCAACTGGCGGTAGGCGTTGGCCAGGGTCATCCGCACCTCGGCCTCCACCTCGGGCTGGCGGGCCAGCACGCCCGCGGCGAGTTCGGCCTCGCTGCGTTCCAGCATGGTCCGCGTCACGTCGCGCCCCTGGGCCACCGCGGGGTTCACGCTGGAGATCATCTTGGCGAGGAACTCCTTGCTCGCCTGCATCTTGGCGCCCTGGTCGCGCTGGGCCAGGGCGTACACGCCCGCGCCGGCGCCCAGGAGCAACGCCGCGGCGATCGCGAGCCCGGCGGCGGCGGGTCCCTTGCGTCGCTGGGCGTTCTTGCGGAGCACGTACCAGAGGCTATCGCGCTTGGCGGCGATGGCTTCGCCCTTGAGCCAGTGGCGCACGTCGTCGCCGATGGAGCCGGCGGACTGGTACCGGTGGTCGCGGTCCTTGTCCAGGGCGCGGAGCACGATGGTGTCCAGATCGTCGTCGATGGCGCGGTCGTGGATGGAGGGGCGCGTGGGCTGGGCGCCGGTGATGTTGCGGATCACCTCGGCGAAGTGCGTGTCCACGGGGTAGGGCAGCACGCCGGTGAGCATCTCGTGCAAGATGACGCCCAGGGCGTAGACATCGGTGCGCGTGTCGATGAGGTCGGGCTGGCCCGCGACCTGCTCGGGCGAGGCGTAGGCGAGCGTGCCGGCGAACTCGCCGGGCTGGGTGGCGTTGGGGCCGTCGGCGGCGCTGGGCCCGTGGATCTTGGCGATCCCGAAGTCCAGCACGTGCGGCTCGCCGGCGGTATCCACGAGGATGTTGCCGGGCTTGAGGTCGCGGTGGATGACGCCCCGCTGGTGGGCGTAGTGCACGGCGTCGCACACCTTGGCGAACAGGCCGAGCTTGGTGCGCAGCGCCTGCGGGCCGCGCTGGGCCGCGCACCACTGGTCGAGCGCGACGCCGTCGATGTGCTCCATCACCAGCGCGAAGCGGTTGCCCTTGACGGGCGTGCTGTCGTACACCGTGACGATGTTGGGGTGGCGCAGGCCCGCGGCGATCTCGGCCTCGCGTTCGAAGCGGGCCCGCTGGCGGGGCGTCGCGAAAGCGCCCTGCAGGAGCATCTTCACCGCCACGATCCGCTTGGTGTGCTCCTGCTCGGCCTTGTAGACGATGCCCTGGGCCCCGCGGTGGATCTCTCGGATCATCCGGTAGCCGGTGATGATGTCCGTCGGGGGCGCGGCGGGGTCTTCGAAGAAGCCCTCGGGCGGACGCAGGTCCGCGGCGTACTCGCCCAGGAACTGGTTGTTCGCCCGGATCTCCTCGACCTGGCCCCGGCAGTTCTCGCACGCGCCCACGTGCGCCAGCATCACGGCGTCGTCGCTGCTGCCCGCGGCGATCGCCTCGAGCATCGAGGCCGCCGGACACGACGCGATCGCGATGGTGCTGGCGGGCTCGCCGCTCTTGGGCTGCATCGAACGACTCTCGCTCCGGCGTTGCGCGGACGCGGCAACGAACCGCGCGGCCCCGCTGATCCTCTAGTCCTCGTCGTAGGCCCGGGTGATCCCCGAGACGATCTCACGCAACTGCTTCGTCACCCGGTTCTTGGCGACGTACACCTCGTCCACCGTCATGCCGCACTCTCGGGCCGCGGCCTCGCTGGGAACGCCCCGGATCGCCACCAGCTCAAACGCCTTGATCGTCGGTTCGCTCATCCGGGAAGTTTCGCGCAGGCGCGCCAATGCCGCGGCGAGAATCGCGTGCTTGCGCTCTGCATCCCAGATTGCGTTCAGGCTGCCCTCGTCTTGCAGTGATCCGCCCTCGTTGGCCTGATCGATCGCGGATTCGCCCCGCCACTCGCGCCGGCGGCCCTGGCTGCGCTGCAGGTCCACCGCTCGGTTGCGGGCGATGGCGATGAGCCAGGAGGAGAGCTTTCCCTTGCCGCGCTGGTACAGGTTCGACCGATAATCCCGCACGAACTCCATCATGGCCTGCTGAGCCACGTCGGCGGAGTCTTCCTGAGAGAGGCCCAGCTTGCGGGCGAAGCCGACGAGGATCGGCCGGTACCGGGCATCAAACTCCACCCACACGTTGGAGTTGCCCGCGTCCTTGAGTGAATCAAGGAGTGCGGTGGTGGTGGTGTGGCCGGAGGGAGCGGACATGTCGGATAGCGTATGGGCGCGGGGTCATCGGGTGCTCGGGGGGCACTGGGGCACGGGAGAGTTCGTCGCGGGGCGGGCGTTCTTTCACCGGCGCGACAAAAAACCCCGGGCCGACGGGGCCCGGGGTTCTGGTTGTCTTACTCAGCGTTCCGGAGAATCAGCCGCCGCAGTTGGCGTCGCCGGCTTCCCAGAGGCTGAAGAAGGTCTCAACGTCACCGCCGTCGACGCCGCCGTCGAGGTTGACGTCGGCGCACGTGGCGGAGTTTTCCCAATCGGGGAAGAACGCCGCGACGTCGGAGCCGTCAACGCCGCCGTCCTGGTTGTAGTCGGCAGCGCACAGGGGGCAGCCGCCCGCCGGCACGGCGAAGATCACGAGCGAGGGGCCGCGGTAGGTGAAGTTGGTGTACCCGGCGTAGGTCGCGGCGACGGCCGGATCGGCCTCGTGGAGCAGCAGGGTCAAGTTGCCCGCGCCGGAGTTGACCTCGGCGGCGACGGCGTCACCGCCGGCGGTGTTGGTGCCGGAAGCGGACCACATCAGGGTCACGTCGGCGTGACCGTTGGCGATCACGGCGTAGTTGAAGGTGGCGACCGTCTGGCCGTCGGCGAAGTCGGTGGCGTAGTTTTCGTAGAAGGTGACCTCGGGAGCGGCGTTGTCGGCGAAGTCCTGGGCATCGTTGCCTGAGTGGACGATGTCGACCGGGCCGGGGGCGCTGAACGGCGCGTTGGCCTGGTTGAGGTGCAGGTAGATGCTGTCGATGGCGTACTGACCGGCGCCGAACTGGGCGTCGAACTGGGCCTTGATGGCGGCCATGTCGAACCGCAGACCGCCGTAAGAAGCGAACGTCAGGAAGCTGGAGCCCTCAACATTGCAGAAGGCCAGACCGTTGGAGCCGTTGCGGACGCCAAAGGGGCTGGGCTGCACGGTGGCGTTCTGGACGCACTCGCCGACGTACGCGCCTTCGCAAGAGTCGGGGATGCCGTTGCCGTTGGCATCGGTCAGCATGCCGGTGGCGAGTTCGCACTCGTCCGGGATGATGTTGTGGTTGCAATCCTGCGAGGTGCCGTTCAGGATGTCGGTCGCGTCCTCGATCATGTTGCCGTTGCAGTCGAACACGAAGGGCTCGCACGAGTCCGGGATGCCGTTGGCGTTCAGGTCGGCCTCGCGGCCGGCGGCGATATCGCAGGCGTCGAGGATGCCGTTGTTGTTGCAGTCGTGGCCGGCGATCTCGCAGGAATCGATCACGCCGTTGGCGTTGCAGTCCAGGGCCGGGTTGGCCGCGATCTCGCACTCGTCGGGCACGCCGTTGGTGTTGCAGTCACGCGAGGCGCCGCTGGAGATGTCGCACTCGTCGGGGATGGCGTTTTGGTTGCAGTCGCGGGAGAAGCCGGTGGCGATGTCGGTCGCGTCGGGCCGGCCGTTGCCGTTGCAGTCGTTGCCGGTGGCGCAGATGTTGGAGTGGCTGTTGGGGCTGGTGTTGGCCTGCACGGCGGGAAGGTTTGCGTCGCTGCTGGCGGTGCCCAGGGCATTGCTGCCGCCGACGAGCCACTCGTTGATGTCGAACGTGGCGCGGGGAGCGCACACATTGGGCTTGCGGCGCAGGTACGAACGCACGTAGTTCCACGTGGCGCCCACGGCGGGCTGCTCGCCGATGTTGCCCGCGGCGTCGGTGATCACGTCGTTGTTCTCAAGGGTGTAGACGTCGTCGCCGTTGCTGTTCGCCGCGCTGCCCGCCACGCCGAAGGGCACGGAGGGGGAGTTGCCGGGGTACGCCAGGTCCCACTTGGCGGCGCCGGTGTTCGCGGGGTTCGCGATCGTCCAGGTCTGGCCGGGGAGCAGGGTGACCTCGTTGATGCCGGAGAAGTCCCAAAGGTTCGTCGCGCTCGCGGTGGTCGCACCGTTCGAGTACAGCCGGAGCTTCCAGCCCGCACCCAGTGTGACCGACTGGGTCGCCGAAGCGTTGAACAACTCAACGAACTTGGGGTTGGCGCCCACGAGAGAGCCGCTCACAACCTCGGAGATGATGACCTGGCTTTGCGCGGCAAAACACAATCCGGCCGCCGCGACAATACCCGACAAAAGACGACACTTCATGCGTGAACTCCCTGATGATGCCTGGGTTTTCGACTCGACACTCTTCAATACAATCACGTTGCTCTGCGCCGCACAGCCGCCGTTCGCGTGTTCCTCGGGGAACCACCTCGCGAATATCCACTGGCCGCGGAGTGCGACATCCCGTCCCGGACGCGGCGACACCGCGTGCGGATGGGCCGGCCTTAGCCCTGCTTTTGGGGTTTGCACGGAGAAATCACCGTGCAGACTCTCTCTCTGTATAGGGTAGTAATTACGGCCACCATGTCAACGCTAACTGACCGGTTTAGCAGAGAAGTAACGTGACTAGACGTCTTGTCCTATAACAGCGGGGTCCGTTCCGCGGCACATCAGCATCTTCTCCGGAAACTCAATCAACTCGGACGCTGTTCGCATCCCACGAGAATCCGCTAACGCCAGCGCATTTTGAGCTTCAGCAGCCGTGCGTACGCGGCTCCGTCGGGCTTCACGCCGGCCGGCAGCGGCGGCGAGGGGCGGAACACTCCCGCGAGCGCCCCCCAAAGGACACAGAGTTGCCCCGCCGGCCGCAGTCCCGCGAGCCTGTGAGCGTGCAGCCAGCCGAGCAAAACTCCAACAACCCGCGACACGCCGCGCCCGTGACGTTTGCTCATCCACACCCAGTTGCGCGTTGAGAGCCGCAGCCACCGGTTGCTCTTGCGGACCACCACCGGGCTGTCGTGCCAGACCTGCCATCGCGGATGAAACACCACGTCGTGCCCGGCCCCCTGCAGCTTCAGCGCCAGATCGGTGTCGTTGCGGTACAGGAAGTACCCGACCTCGTACCCCCCCACCCGGGTCCACGCGGCGCGGCGGATCATGTTGCCGCACCCCATGTCGGGCCAGCCGGTCTGTAGGTCCGTCAGGTCGGGCTGGTCAAAGGGCCACTCGGGCCGCTGCGTGCGCGGGTGACGACGGTGCAGCATGACACCCGCGACTCCGGGGTGGCGCTCCAGGTGCTCGAGCGCAGCCTCGACACTGCCGGGCTGCGGCCAGGAGTCGTCATCGAGGATCAGCAGCACCTCATGGCGGGCCCGCTGGGCGCCGATGTTGAACCCCTCGATGACGGTGTTGCGATCCAGCGCGATCAGTTCCGCACCCGGGAACTCGCGCCGAACCATCTCGGCCGAGCCGTCGGCCGAGGCGTTGTCCACCACGATGATTTGCGCCCCCTTCGCCCAGGGCTGGGCGAAGATCTCTCGCAGCGTGTGCGCAAGGGCTTCACGCCGGTTGTAACTCAGAATGACAATGCTCAGGCCGAGCACGCCGCGGCCTCGGCGTTCACCCGCTGCTGGACGCCCTTCCACGCCGGCGCCGGGGGCAGCGGGCGCGCGGTCGGGGGCCGCAGCGTGATGCGCGTCGCCAGCCCGACGCCGCGCACGAGCAGTTTGAACGCCCGCCACGATTGAACGAAAGGATTGACGCGGCGGACGAGAAACCCGTCGGCCGTGACCTGGAACAGAACTCGCCCGCGGAACCAGTTGGTGGGCCAGCCGGTGGGGACGATCGCCACATCGGCGGAGGGGCCGAACAGGGCGCGGCCCGCCGCGCCGAGCACATCGCGCATCAAGTGCCCGCCCTGCTGGCGGCGGCGCCACTTCTTCCAGCCCCTGGGCCAGGAGAGCGTCATTGTCTTGAGCGCGGTACGGAGGCCCTCGAATCCCGGGATGCTGTTCTTGAGGATCGGGTGCACGTAGAGCGTCGCGTGCGGGCCGAACTTGGCGAGTTCTTCCTTCACCGCCTCGGGCAGCTTCGCGAAGGGCTTGAAACCCAGCGGCTTGGCCAGGTCCTTGGGCTCGATGGCGGGGAAGTGGTGGTTCGCGGCGTCCTGAAGCCCGCGGATGTGCAGGGCGGCGAGTTCGTCCAGACCCATCATCGTCTGGGCGGCGGCGCGGGGCAGCTCAAAGAACGCGCGGCGGAAGCGGGCCAGCGGCGAGAGCTTGAGGATGTCGATAAGCGCGAACCCGTTGCGGGCGATGTAGTACCGGCCCCAGGTGGCAAAGCGACGGATGCCCGGCGGGTGGAACGCGCGTGCCTTGCGGGTGGCGCGGCACCGCAGGCCCGTGGTGCGGGTCATGTGCAGGCACCAGTCGATGTCGTCGTAATAGATGAAGTTCTCGGGGAAGAGCCCCGTGGCGCGGACCGCGTCGGCCCGCACCAGGGCGCAGCACGCCGCAACGTACCGGCACTTGACGAGGGCGCGTCGATCGATGTCGTCGCGCGCGGCGGGACCGAAGGTACCGCGGGCCTTGAGGATCTTTCCGCCGCACTCCCAGATCTGCGCGGTGGCGATCTCGCCCAGCGCGGCGCCCACCGCGCCCACGTGGGGGTTCTTTTCCAGGATGTTGACGAGCGCCCGCAGGCAGCGGCGGCCGACGCGGGCGTCGCTATCAACCCACCAGAGGAAGTCGGGCGGACCGATCCGGCCCTGGATTCCCGCGCCGCTGAGCACGTGCGCCATGCCGGCGTTGAAACCGCCGGAACCGCCGGAGTTCTGCTCCAACCGCAGAAACTCGACGTTGAGCCCCTCGGGACGCTTGAGCGTGGAGAGTGGCTGGGCGGAGGCGTTGTCGACGATGGTGATCGTGAGCTCGATGCCGCGCAGGTTCTGACGCGCGAAATCGGTCAGCAGGATCTCCAGATCCTGCGGACGGTTGAAACAGGGGCAGATCGCGGCGATGCGCCAGGGGCGCTGGCCAGGCTGCTGCTGTGCGCCCGTTTCGGACGCGGGAACCCGGCCGGATGTCTCCTCCTTAGGAGGTGTGAGGGCTTCAATCCCCACCACCGCGGGGGGAGTTCTAGCGGCATGAGAGACCAAAGTCATGTGGGAGGAGGGTATGCCCGGAGTGCTGACATTGTGCCCGGTATGGTGTTTGGGCGGATCGAAATTGGGAAGTTGCCGCCGAAAACCGGTGTTTACTCGGATGTTCCAGCCTCGCCGCGCCGCCCCGAATCCACCGCGATATGAGTTTCGATCATTCTTTCGAAGATTCCAACGTTGAGATGAGGAGTGGTTCCGTTATAGGTCTTGACGTGCGCTGTTTCGCGCCCGGCGACACGAACCCGCGCGCACGGCGGTTCGTACCAAACGCGCAACGCCTTGCCCCGCCGATTGCCGCTGTGTGGCGTCATTCGGCGGGGCGTATTCGTTGTGGGCGCGGGCTCAAAAAACACACAGGCCCCACGATGTCGCAGGGCCTGTGCCGAACGGCGGTTCTCTCCCCGAGACACCGCCGAAAAAGATGTAGAGACTTACCAGGTCATGCTGTAGTCGACAGTGAACCTTTCGCCCATGATGTCGGCGTTGCGGTTGGTCAGCGGGTATTCAAACGTCGCACCGAACGAAGAGTGCGGGGTGAACTTCACGCGGCCGCCCACGCCGAACCAGATCACCGTGGATCCGGAGACGTCGGTGCTGCCGAGGTTGGAGTAGTCAAGACCGCCCACGGAGAGGGCCGTGCGATCGCCGTCGCTCAGATAGTGCAGGCCGTGCAGTTCGAGGATCGGGGCGATGCCGTGGCCCAGGTCGTAATCGGCGTGCACGTCCCACTGCAGAACGTTGTTGCCGTCGTTGCCGTCGAGGGGAATGCGGTCGGTGATGTCGGCGATGATGTGGAACGCGTCCCAACCCTTGGCGATGGAGAAGAAGGGGCTGAGTTCATCCACGCCGCCCTGCAGGACCTTGGCCTCGCCGGTCCGCTCGGACATGTACCGCAGGCCGCCGGCCATGACCAGGTCGGTCTCGCGGTCGACATAGAACGTGTACTTGAGGCCTGCGTTGACGTCGTTCCAGCCGTCGTCGTTGATGCCCACACCCGTGTCGAGCCAGGAGTACCCGTCCTTGACGGCGATGAAGGCCAGCCGCTCGGTCAGGGCGATGCGGGCCTGCATCGCGACGACGTTCACCTGCCCGCCCTGGAGCTGGCAGTCATCGGAGAATCCGTGGTACAGGTACAGGAAGCGCACGCCGGTGTTGTTGAAGGGCGATTCAAAGTAGATCGGGTTGCCCACCGGCTCGTAGAAGTGCTCGAACCCGCGCAAGCCGCTCAGGAAGCCGTCCCAGCCGACCTTAGGGTCGTCGTGCAGTCGGGTGTTGCGGAACAGGAACGTCGCCTTGTCCGACACCGAGGTCGGCGCTGTGTTCAGCACCGGGGCCGCGGCGGCCTCCGCCTGCCCGGAACTGGCCACCTTCGGATCATCAATAGAACCGAAGCAGTAACATGAAACGGCGCAAACGCTGAGAAAAACGGTGGTTTTGATGGTTCGGCGCATGGATGTTCCAATCGAGTATTACTGACCTATGGGTCATTTTATCATATATCGGCATCCCGTCAAGTTGTCTTCACGCGTTCCACCGTGGGAAATTTCCAAACCGTCGGGAACCACCCCCAATCGGGTGGTTTTGATGCGCGCACAGTCGCCTTGAGCGCAGAAGACCAGCCCCCGAGCGGGCATTCCTGCCGCGAGTAGTTCATTCATACCGTTCGTTCTGCCCCGTCCTCCGCCCATCTCCGCCGCGCCACACTTCCCGCTCACCACGCTCTTGTGCGGTTCCGCGGCGGTGGTGTTCCTGCTGGCCATGTTCGGCAGCACCATCGATCCGTTTGTCCTGGACGATCGGGCGTTCTGGATGCAGCCTTGGCGGCTCTTCACCACCGCCCTTCCGCACGGAGGGCCGGCGCATCTGATCTTCAACCTCTTCTGGTGCTGGGCCCTGGGGGCTTACATCGAGCACTTCTTCGGCCGCGTCGCGTGGCTGTGGATCGTCATCGTCAGCGCCGTCGCGAGCGCCGCCGCTCAGTACGCCTTCACCATTGGGGGTATCGGCCTGTCGGGCATCGTCTACGGCATGTGGGCGGCGCTGTGGGCCGTGGGAAAGGTCAACCCGCGCTACCGCGGCATCATCGACCGCCGCACCTCGGGCGTCTTCGTCGCATGGTTCTTCGTCTGCATCGTCACCACGTGGATGGGCTGGATGCGCGTAGCCAACATCTCCCACGGCGTGGGCGCGATCGTCGGCGGTCTGATCGGCGCAGCAATCGGCACAGCCCCGCCGCGGCGCATCATCTTCGCATCGCTCGCGGCGGTCCTCACCGGGCTCTCGCTCGCCGGCGCTTCGGTCTGGCGCATCCAACTGAACCTCAACAGAACACAGATCGACGCGATGAAGGCCGGGGACCTGCTCCAATCGCACAAACCCGCCGAGGCGATTCCGCTGCTCGAACGCATCGCGGCCAAGGAGCCCGACGACGCCTGGACGATCTACTCGCTCGCCCTGGCGTACCACGCGACCGACCGTGACGATGACGCTATCGAACTGATTTCCGCCGCGGCCAAGCGCGGAAAGGTCGCCGTTGAAGAGAGAAACGAACTCGCCGACCTTGCCGTGGCTCTGGGCGATGCCCACGTGGCCACCAACCTGTTCGCCGCCCGAGACTGCTACGACATGGCCCTGCTCTTCGCCCCCGATCACCCGGAAGCGTGGCTGCGTCAAGCCAGGTTCGCCGGCCCCGCCACCGACCGCCAGACGATCATCGATGGGCTGGTGCGGGTGTCGAAGTTCGACAACGAAAGCGACGACCTGCGCGAGGCACTCCGCGAGATGCGCTCCTGGCCCGACCGCTGAGGTGGTGACCAGACAGCCCAGACTCACAATCGCCACAAACGAGCCCCGAACGAGCTGATTTCACGGCAATCGCACTTTTTCGCGCGCAGTCTCGCGAGAGCCGCCGCTCCTAATGAAGTACACCGTCGCGGCAGCCCCGCCGCGACCGCACGCAAGGGGCCTGACATGCGCACTCTGATTCGTTGCTTCTGTTCCTGGTTGATCGCCGCGGCGTTTACCTGCGCTCCCGCATCGGCGCAAACACCCGGTTCGATCGTCCAGTTCAGCCGAGGCGGCACGTCGCTGCCTCCACCGCCGGTCGCAGCGCCGGGCACGTGGTTCACCAAGGTGACGGCCGGTCAGGCATTCGGCATCGCACTCCGCAACGACGGGGCGGTGCAGACATGGGGCACGGTGCAGCCTCCGCCCGCAGGTCTGTACCGCCAAGTCGCCGCGGAAGGCGTGTGGGCAGCGGCGCTCACCACCGACGGACGGATCGTCTCGCTCGGCGGGCCCACCGTCACATACGACGGTTCGTTCTACACGGAAGTCGACGCCGGCGGCAACCTGATCGGCGCGGTGCGATCGACGGGGCAACTGCGGTTCTTCGGCCCTCAGGCCGCTCAGTACACCGCCCGCATTCCGGACGCCGGGCCGTGGATCCGCGTCACCGTCGGCATCGGGAACACGATCGTCGGGGGCATCCGTGCGGACGGCTCTGCCGCGACCTGGAACGCGAACGGACCGATCGCGGTCCCCAACGGTCGGTACAAGCTCGTCGCTGCGAACTACACCACCGTCATCGGCCTGCGCACGGACGGCACGATCGCCGCCTGGGGCCAGAACATCGACGGCCTCTTCGCCGTGCCCTCGGGCGCGTTCATCCACGTGGATGTCGGAGACCGCTACGCGCTGGGCGTCCGCGCCAGCGGTGAGTTGGTGTTCTGGGGCGCCGACGCGGCGTTGTTCAACAGCCGCAAGCCCGCCTATCCCGTCCGCAACGCCGGCGCCCGCTTCGACCACGCCGTCGCCATCGCCGGCGCGCCCCCGCCGGACGCCTGCTTCACCTACCAGGGCCTGCTCGCCCGCAACGGCCAGCCGATCGTTGGCACCGCCGATGTGCGCTTCAAGCTGTTCGACCAGGAGACCGGCGGCAACCAGTTCGGGCCCACCATGCAGGTCTCGCTCGCCCCCGGCGACATCATCGACGGCCGCTTCTCCGCGATGCTGGACTTCGGCCCCGACGCCTTCGACGGCTCGGCCCGCTGGCTCGAACTCGCCGTGCGTTCGCCTTCCACCGGCGCTCCCGGTGACAGCGGCATGCAGACGCTCAACCCGCGGCAGAAACTCTGCGCAACACCCTTCGCACTCCAGATCGTGCAAGGCCAGCCCGGAGCAACCGGCGCCCAGGGCGCGCAAGGACCTCCGGGGCCCCAGGGCGAACAAGGCATTCAGGGCGAACAAGGTCCCCCGGGCCCGCAGGGCGACCCAGGAGCGCAAGGCCCGCAGGGCATTCAGGGTCCCCAGGGTCTGCCCGGCCGCGACGGCGCGCGCGGCGCCACCGGGCTCACCGGCCCCAAAGGTCCCCCCGGACCCGCTGGCCCTCCAGGTCTGGCGGGCAGCGTTGACGCATGGGGTCGGCTCGGTAACGCCGGCACCAACTCATCCATCAACTTCATCGGCACCACCGATCTCACGGGCCTTCAGGTGCGGGTGAACAACGCCGCGGCGTTGCGAATCGATCCCGTCTCCGATGCCGTGAATCAGTATTCGGCGCTGAACATCCTGGGCGGCTGGCCCGCGAACTCGATCGAGGCGGGCGTGGTCGGCGCCACCATCGGCGGCGGCGGCAACACCCAGATCATCGGCGGCAACACAGTCACATACCCCAACCGTGTTCTCGGCAGCTTCGGCACTGTCGGCGGCGGCAGCGGCAACACCGCCGGAAGCCCCGGCTCCGTCGCGTTGGGCGACGTGTACGCCACGGTGGGCGGGGGGCTGGGCAACGCCGCGGGTGGCAACAGCGCCGTCGTCGCGGGCGGCACCGGCAACTCCGCCAGCGCTCAGTTCTCATCCGTGCTGGGTGGCCAGAGTAATATGGCCCGCGGACCAAAGAGCACCATCGCGGGCGGCGCCGGAAACATCGCCGAAGCCGTCGGCGCCATCGCCGGCGGCGAGAACAACTACGCCGCCATCTACTCGGCCGTTCCCGGCGGATGGTCGAACTCCGCCGGCGCGGGATACTCGCTCGCGGCGGGCAAGCGGGCCCGCGTCCGCAGCCCGGCAGAAGCAAGCAACGCCAACGGCGACATCGGAACATTCGTCTGGTCCGATTCTGCCGCCGACACGTTCTTCACCTCCACCGCACCCAACCAGTTCCTGATCAAGTCTTCCGGCGGCGTGGGAATCAACACCAACTCGCCTCGTTCTTCGTTCGATGTGTCCGGCCTCGCGACCGCCGACATGCTCCGCATTCCGGGCGGCACGGTCGGCCAGGTGCTCACGAGCGACGCCACCGGCCTGGCCTCGTGGCAGACGCCCTCCACCTCGCCCACCGGCGCCGCGGGCGGCGACCTCTCCGGCTCCTACCCCAACCCTCTGGTTATCAAACTCAACGGACAGGCGCTTCTGGGCTCCGCCACCACCGCGGGCCAGGTCCTCAAGTGGACGGGCTCCGCATGGTCGCCGGGCGCCGATGCGAACAACAGCTACAACGCGGGCACCGGCCTCACGCTTGTCTCTACGCTGTTTGCTCTCGACACGTCCTTCACCGACGCTCGTTACTGGAACGAGAACCAGGCCGCCGCGGGCGACGCCACCGGTCTGCTCTCGGCGCTGTCCGTCGTGGCCCTCAGAGGCAAGCCCATCGGCGTCACGATGCCCACCGCCGCGGGCCAGGTCCTCAAGTGGGATGGCACATCGTGGGCGCCCGGCACCGACGTTGGCGCCACGTACACCGCCGGCGCCGGCCTCACCCTAAACGCCAACCAGTTCGCCCTCGACACCACCTTCGCGGACGCGCGCTACTGGAACGAAACCCAGGCGATGATCGGCGACGTCACCGGCACGGCGGGCGCCAACACAGTCGCCCGCATCCTCGGGCGCGATATTTCCACCTCTCCGCCCTTCGACCAGGCGATCCTGAAGTGGAACCAACCCGCGCAGCGCTGGGAGCCCGCCCCCGACGCCAACACCGCCTACACCGCGGGCGCCGGCCTCACCCTCGTCTCCAACCAGTTCGCGCTCGACACCACCTTCGCCGATGCGCGCTACTGGAACGAGAACCAGGCCGCCGCGGGCGATGCCACCGGCCTGCTCTCGGCCCTCTCCGTAGTCGCGCTCCGCGGCAAACCCGTCAGCGCCACCATGCCCACCACGCCGGGCCAGGTCCTCAAGTGGGACGGCACGAGCTGGGCGCCGGGCACCGACAGCATTTCTAGTCTCACAGCCGGCGCGGGCATCTCCATCGTCTCCAACACGGTCTCGGTCGCCACAGGCGGCATCGTCAACGCGATGGTGAACGATGTGGCGTGGGGCAAGATCACCGGCGCGCCCGCCGCGTTCCCGCCCAACGGGGCGGCGAGCGGCGATCTCTCCGGCTCATTCCCCAGCCCCACCGTCGCACGCATCAACGGCTCGCCCCTCTCGGGCGCACCCACCGCCGCGGGACAGGTTCTCAAGTGGACCGGCGCCGCGTGGTCGCCCGGCGCCGACGCCAGCAACACCTACACCGCGGGCACGGGCCTGCAGCTCTCGGGCTCGACGTTCTCCGTGGCGCCGTTGGGGATCACCAACACCCTCGTGAACGATGTCGCTTGGAACAAGATCACCAGCGCGCCCAGTTCATTCCCCCCCAACGGCACCGCAGGCGGCGATCTCGGCGGCACCTACCCCAACCCCTCGGTCGTGAAGTTCCAGGGCCGCACTGTCGCCGCGACCGCGCCCACCTCGGGCCAGGTCCTCAAGTGGAACAACACGCTCCTGCAGTGGGAGCCCGGGGCCGACAGCAACACCACGTACACCGCCGGCGCGGGCATCAACATCGCCGGCACGGTGATCTCCATCCCGAACAACGCCATCACCAACACCATGGTGAACGATGTCGCCTGGAACAAGATCACCAGCGCGCCCGCGTCTTTCCCGCCCAGCGGCGCCGCGGGCGGCGACCTTTCGGGCACATACCCCAACCCCACGGTCGCACGCTTGCAGGGGTACCGGATCAGCACGATCCCGCCGTCGGGCAGCTCGGTGCTGATGTGGAACAGCAATGTGAGCGAGTACCAGCCCACCCCCGCCAACGGCGTCTTCTGGAGCACCGGCGGCAACAGCGGCGCCATCGCCGGGTTCAACTACATCGGCACCTCCGACAACGTCCCCCTGGAACTGCGCAGCAACAACCAGCGCTCGTTCCTCGCGACCCCCATGCTCCGCGCTTCATTCGCCGAAAGCTACACCGCCACCAACATCGCCAACGGGTGGAACACCAACGCCATCAACAACGCCGCCATCGCCGCGACCATCGGCGGCGGCGGCTGGTACGAGGACGTCCACGGCGTGCAGGTGCAGCGCGAAAACACCGTGAACGATGACGGCGGCACCGTGTCGGGCGGCATCGACAACACCGCCGGCAACGCCGGAGCCTCCTCGATTGACGCGACGTTCGCCACCGTCGGCGGCGGCCGCCAGAACACCGCCAGCGGCGACACCTCGACCATCTCCGGCGGGTACGGCAACACCGCCTCCGGAGGGGGCTCGATGATCCCCGGCGGCGTGGGCAACACCGCCGCGGGGCTGTACTCCCTCGCGGCGGGCTCCAACGCCAACGCGGCCCACCAGGGCGCCTTCGTCTGGGCCGATTCGCAGTTCTCCACGTACTCCTCCACCGCCAACGACCAGTTCCGCGTCCGCTCGCAGGGTGGCGCAATCTTCGACACCGGGACCGCATTCTCCGGCCTGACGGTGAACAACTCCAACGCCCTCTCGGCGTCATCCTCGGCCACGTTCAGCTCCACTTCCTCTTTCGGCACCGGCCTTTCGATGACCAACACCTCCGGCTCGCCGCTTCGCATCTGGCAGATGCGTTTCACCGGTTCCGCCGACCTGACCGGCTACGGCGACCTCTTCTTCAAGCGCAGCGACCTCACCACCCCCTCGCTCTTCCTGAGCGATACCGGCAACGTCGGCATCGGCAACACCGCACCGGCCGAGAAGCTCACCGTGCAGGACGGGCCCATCGGCATCTACAACAGCGCGGACTCAAAGACCTGGCGCCTCGATTACGACGCCGCGGCGAACTACTTCTACATCGACGAGTTCGGCTCCTCGCGCCGCATGGTCATCGCCAACGGCGGCAACGTCGGCATCGGCACGACCACCCCGGGCGAGGCCCTGGAGGTCGCCGGCCAGGATTGCACGCTGCGGGTCCGCAACACCAACGACCCCGTGGGCGGCATGCTGTGGAACTCGTTCGGCACCATCCAGATGGGCATGTACAACCCCGACGTGGCAACACAGGGCGTGCTCGCGGCGGGCTCCAAGCGGTCGTTCTTCGGCGCCCGCTCCAGCGACGGACGTGTCGGCTCGCTCACCAACACCACCGGCAGCCCGGTATTCCGGACGACGCTCGACGACGGCGCCGGCCGCGCCGGCATCAACGGCTACAACAGCGCGTACACCCTGTACGTGAACGGCAACGCGTACGTCAACGGCAACGTGGGCGCCGCGACCAAGACCTTCAAGATCGACCACCCCCTCGACCCCGAGAACAAGACGCTCACCCACACCTGCATCGAAAGCCCGGACATGAAGAACATCTACGACGGCGTGGTCGAGACCGACGCCGCGGGCTATGCCACCGTCACGCTCCCGGACTACTTTCAGGCCCTCAACAAGGACTTCCGCTACCAACTCACCGTGATCGATGAAGACGACCGCGCCGAGTTCGTCTGGGCCAAGGTGGTCCGCAAGATCAGCGGCAACCGCTTCACCATCCGCACCAGCGTCCCCAATGTTGAAGTCTCCTGGCAGGTCACCGGCATCCGCCAGGACGCCTACGCCAACGCCCACCGCACCCCCGTGGAAGAAGCCAAGCCGCAGAGCCAGCAGGGCTATTACCTCCACCCCGATGCGTTCGGCAAGCCCGCCGGCAAGGGCATCGACGCCGTCACAAACCCGCAGCAGGAACCCGTGCCACAACCGGGCGACAGCTTCGCCGCGGCGGGCGCCAAGTAGTCCGCATCCGACACACGTACATACGGCCCGCGCGTTGCTTGCAACGCGCGGGCTTATCTCATGATAATTGTTTGCCGAGATTGCTCCTCGTTAATCATCTCAGTTCTGGTTGGGGAATACACTGCGTTGATAGGTCAGCGGGTCCTCGAGCGAGTCGGTCGAATTCTCGCGTTATTGCGAATGGAGTAGTATCTATGAAAGCACTGGGGTGGGGCGTACTCGTGGCGGTGATTCTTGCGGGCTGCAGTAGTGAGAAAGAACGAGCAGATTGGGACAACTCGGGCGGTGTTCTGTACCCCATCGCAAAGATCGGGGACCTGTTCAGCACGCTTGGAGATGGAATTCACACCCTGGGTACGCCCGGAACATGGAACACCCGGCCCGACAGAACCTATGTACAGGAGCTTCCCGATGAGCAACTCGCCCAACTCAACGCCAGTGCGGTGAGAGTTGATCCATCCGAAGGAGCTTCGGAAGGGCTCGGCGCGGGCGCGCTGATTTTCTCCGAACCGTGGAGAACCGGCCTGCTCACCGTTGAACGCATCGCCCAGGCTCGGTTCGACTGGTACATCAGCCCCCAAGTACCGGATGTCGGGATCTCCCAACCCAACGGCGTCATCCTCGTCAACCCGGTCATCATGGCTCGTTACCAGGTTCCAACACAATATTTCTGGCTCCTGCATGAAGCGTCCCACCATCTGCTGGGGCACGCTACATATGCAGGCGCCTACCAGTACTACACGCAACCTTGGCTCAATCCGCAAAGGGAGATGGACGCGGATGCCAACGCCGCAAGGCTCATGCTCTCCGCCGGGTTTACCCGCGATCAGGTGATGTACGCGGCTCTGGAGATGTCGTACAACAACCCCGGGGATGCGTCTCACCCACCCGGGGCCATCCGATATGAGAACATCCGAAGGGTCGTGGCCGGTCAGATTCCGCCTCCGAATCCGCGGGCGGAACCTGGCGCTCCCGGCACACCTCCGAACAATGCCGGTGGCGGCGCTCCCAATCCCGTGCCCGCACAACCCGTGCTGAACTCCCGCCTGAAACCGCCAACAATCGACCTGACCAAGTCCGACCGCAGCAAGGGCTCCAAGTCGTCGGCGATGCAGACCCGCAAGCAGTTGCCCAAGTTTGAGGGCAAGGGTACGAAGGGGTCGCTGGTTCGCATCTCGATTTATCACGTCAGCCCAACCGGCCAAGATTCTGTTGCCGCGGAGGCTTCGGCCGTGATCGACTCGAAGGGCAAGTACACATTGGCACTCGAACCCGACGATCTGAAAGATGGCCGCGCAGCGTTCGATGCTGGAGACTACAGAATCGAAATTGTGATGGTCACATACAGCGGACAACGCTCCCCTGCGGCGACCTCGTTCTTGAAGGTAAGGCGCTGAACTCGGCAATAAGGGCCAATCCCCTCGAGACGAAATCTTGCCTCGCCGCCATTACCCGACGTTTTCCCTTCACCCACACCCCCCCGCCGCCCACGCCACGAAAAACGTCTCGACGTCCCCCCCGTCGACGCCGCCATCGGCGTTGACATCCGCGCCGCCATCACCCGCCTGCCACACGACGAAGAAC
>JBGAMO010000235.1:0-5890 GCA_044222845.1 Phycisphaerales bacterium | reverse complement strand
GCGATCGCCACACGCTGGATCATCCCGCTGCTGAGAGAGCCGACCCGATCGTCGGCGCGCTCGGCCATCCCGACGCGAGCGAGTTCCCGCGACGCACGCTCAAGAACACCATCGAGCCTGTAGAGGCGGCCGAAGAGCACCAGATTCTCGAGGCACGTCAGGTCCCGGTACAGCATCGGGTGGTGGCCGATGAAACCGATGCGGCGCCGCAGCAACGCGTCACGCGGGGCGGCGGGGCGGCCGAAGATCTCAAGGCTGCCGCCGCTGGGCGGGTCCGTGGCCGCGAGGATCTTGAGGAGTGTGGTCTTTCCGGCGCCGTTAGCGCCCATGAGGGCGCAGCAGGTTCCGGGCGGCAGCGAAAGGTTCACCAACTTCAATACGGAACGTCCATCGATCTCCTTGGACAGCCCCACCGCTACCACCGCGGGCTGGATCGCGGGGCCGGCCTTCGCGGCGTCGGTTGAGAAGTTGGTAGTGATCAGTGCCATCTCATTGCGACCGTTTGACTCGTGTTCATCCGCCTCCAAAGCGGGGGCGTCGTTGTGACTTTTTCCAGACGACGAGCCCGCCGCCGGCGACGACCACCGCCGCGCCTCCCGCGATCAACCACGTCGTCGAGATCGGCGGGGCCGGCGGCGGGGCCGCCGCAGCCGGGGCCGCGGGCGGGACCAGACCGACGAGCATCAATCCCGCGGGCTGTCCCGAAGCGACAGCGTTCCCGTTGAATCGGCGCAGCTTGGTACCCTGAACGGTCTCGGAGCCGGCTGCCTGCAGCGTGCCGGTATCCAACTGCGTGCCGTCGTCCGGGACCACAAAGGTGGCCAGATCGGTCGCGACCGGGGCCGACACTTTAATATCGGCGCGGCCATCGACGATCGGAACGGTGTAGGAGAACTTGTACGTCATGCGGCCCGGCATGAGCGGCATCTGGATGTGCAACTGGTTGTCGTCGTACGCGGTGCAGCACCAGCCATGGAAACCGGCCTCCAGGTTGAAGTTGTCGGCTTTTTCCGGCAGGCCGAGGGTCACGGTGTCGCGCCGGCCCTGCTCGTTCGCCGGCTTGCCGAGCCAGGTCTTGTCGCCCTGGTTCTCGACCGTCACGAGTTCAACAACATCCATTTCGGCGGGGAGCCTCGCGGCCATGACCTGCCTCGCCACGACCTTCCACTTGGGTTGATCATCGGTGACTTCGTACACCGTGATGTTCATCGACGCGCGCGGCGTCTGAGGGTTCATCGCCGGGCCGTTCTCCTGATAGAGCACGCCCGCGTGCTTGATCCGGACAACGGGCACCACTTCGATGGCGATGGGTACGTCACCGATCATGGCGATGCCGTTTTCATCAAGCCGCGACTTGATCTGCTTGATCGGCTGGTTGCGGTGAACGAGGATCAACTCGACTTCATCGCCCGATGCCTGTGGCGCGCCGCTGGTGCCCTGGATCGCCCGGATGGCCAGTGTGCCCTTGGCGCCAACCGCCATCAGATGCTCGATCGCCGCGGCGTCCAGACCGTCGTCGCTCGCGGCTGCTCCCGGGGGCTGCTGGGGCATCGGTATGACCTGTGGCGCAGCGATCGCGGTTGAAACGGCGGCGGTGAGCACGGTGAGTAAGACGCTGGTGCAAGAGCGAATCATGGTTGAGTCTTCCAGATCACGACGGCCTCTCGCGGAGCCGCGCCGGCTGCAACGCCGCCGACGATCGGGGGCGTTGAAACCGAAAGTACAGGGAGAGGTTGACGACGCCGGACTGGGATCACGCACATGGCGCCGCCGGCGATCCCCAACGCCGCGCCGATCCAGATCCACATGACCAGCGGCAGCACACGCACGTGAAGCGTCGCGGCGTTGGTCGCATCGTCCCAGGAGCCCAGACCGACGTAGACGTCGCGGATGAGGGTGCTACGGATGGCGACTTCGCCCACGGGCTCCTCGGCGTGGTCGTAGTGCCTGCGGCGCGGCGATAAAGAGAGGCTCGTTCCGGCTGAGTCCACGAGAGTCAGGTCGGCGCGGACGCACAACGAATCGATCGCGTGCTCGGGCGCCACACGCACCAGCGTGATCTTCCACGAGCCCAGAGAGCGTGTTTCGCCCGGGTGCAGCGTGACATCCCAGGTTGACGCCAGCACGCTCGAGGCGCAGACTCCGCAGAGCAGGACGCACAGGCCGACGTGCGCGAGCCGACCGCCGTGCGCCCGCGGGTTCGCCGCTACAGCCAGCAAAGAGGCACGTGCACGCCCCACCCCTGAGACGTGCACGTGCTCGCGGGCGGTACGGACCAATGCCCGCGCCGCCAACATCGCGGCGGTGATGCATGCCCACACCAGCAGCAGCATTGCCGCCGAGCGCACACCGACCGCCGCTGCGATCAGGACCGCCGCCGTGCCGATCGCGGCGGGGAAGAAGACCTCGCCGCGGATGCGGGCGGGACTCCATCGGGGATTGACCAGCGCCGGAGAAACCGCCAGCAGCAGGGCGGCGAAAACGGCCGCGGGGCCGATCGTGGATTCGTAAAACGACCGAGTGACCGACGCGGGCCCGTGGAGGAGGAGCGAAGCGATCATGGGGATCGCGGTTCCCACCAGAACCGCCGCGGCGGCGAACGTGAGCAGGAGCGTGCCGGCCAGAACCAGCCATTCACCGCCGAGAAGCTCAACCTGCGCACTCCGCATGTCGCCACGCCGGACTCGGTAGATCGCCGCGAACATGCTCAAGGCCAGCAGGGTGGACACCATCACGCCCAGGTACAGCCCGAGCGAAGATCGCCCGAAGGAATGGATCGAATCGATCATGCCTCCGCGGGTGACGAATGTCCCGAACATGCAGAGGACAAAGCAGAGCAGCGCGAGCGAATGGGTCCAGGTCCCCAACACTCCCCGCGCCCGGCAGACGGCGATGCCGTGGATGAGCGCCGTCACGGTGAGCCAAGGCAAGAGCGAGACGTTTTCAACCGGATCCCACGCCCAGTACCCCCCCCACCCCAACTGCGTGTACGCCCACCATGCGCCCAGCGAGATGCCCGCGCCCAGAACGACCCACGCGCCGTACGCCCATGACCTGGCGGCGTTCACCCAGCGCACGGACCGAGCGCGGCCCGTGGCGGCGCCCATGGCGATCGCGAAGGGGGCCGCGCAGAGCGCGTACCCGGTAAGGATCAACGGCGGGTGGATCAACATCGCCCAGTGGCGGAGTTGTTGGCCCGCGCCGACCAGCTCAAGATCCTCTGGAGCTGGGCGGAAGGGAGGAGCACCGATAATAAGGATGAGCCCCATCCCCAGCGAGAGCGCCGTCGTCACGACGATTGCGATCACCGCGGCTCGACGCCGGACGCTTCGGAGGGTCAGCGCCAAACCGGCACCGACGAGGCAGATCAGCGCTGTCAACGAGAGGAGGCTGCCTTCCTGTCCTGCCCAGAGCGCGGCCACGCGGTAATGTGTCGGGAGATTGGGATCGACGTGCTCGACGACGTACGCGAGGCGATCCTCGCGAGTGCACAACGACACGAGCAACACCGCCACCGCGGCCAGCCAAGGAACTGGAAGGAGCGCGGCGAGTCGGCGCTGCCATCGGGACCATTCGGGATACGAAAAGGCACGCAGGCCGATAAGCAGAACCGCCGCGGAAAATGCCACGGCCGTCCAGAGGCAGATGAGACCCAGGGTGGTCATTCGCCCACCTTCTTCGTCGGCTCGGCGCGCTGATACTTGCTGGCGCACTTGGTCATGAGCACATCGGCGGCGAGGTACCCCTCTTGGGTCAAAGAACCTTCGACAACCACCTCGCGTCCGGCCGCAAAGCCATCGGGGACGGGGCCGCGGTACACCACAGACACCGCCTTCTGGACGCCAAGCAGTTCAAAGCGGGTCTCGCCCTCAGAAACTCCGGACCGATCCGTCTGCGCACCGACGGTTCCATAGACTCTCACCCGCTCCGCATCCCGATCGGTACGTGTTAGCAGTTCGTCAACACCCACGTAGTACACCAGGCCCGAGCGATAGCCGGCGGCACCCAGATACCCGAGCGCACCGACAATGACCGTTAGTGCGGCGACGTGTTTGAGCTTCACGATCGGCATCGTACACCCTGCATTGCTGATTCAATGCAAGCCGGGTGCCATCGATGGCGCCGACGGGTGTGAGCGGTGGGTTTGTAGATTACCACGACCGACCGGCAACCGCCGCGTTCGGGCGTTGTCTTGAACCTCGGCGGGGTTCTACAGGTTGGGATAATCGGCCCGCGGCGATTCCCGAAGGTGGGAGTTCGCGCCTCGCGGTTATTCCACGTGGCAGGAGAGGCACAGCGCGCTACGGACGTTGGACTTCACCAAGAGGTTCTCACGGCCCGAGTAGACGCTGTGGCACGAACCGCAACCAACCGACTTGTTGAAAAGCCGGACGCGGCGATCAAGAGCGCCCATTGGCACCAGGCGGATTTCGTCGGAATCGGCGGATGCGGGCTTGGAGCGGTAGGGAGTGCCCATCGGATGGTCCGCGGATCCCCTCAAGCTCAGCTCAGACCCTAAATTGTGGCCGCCAGCGTCTTTCGCGATCGTTCCGTCGTGGCAGGAGACGCAGCTCTGGGTTTCGTTGTCGAACCCGCTGCTTCCAGAGGACCCGAAAGTGCTTGGCTTGAGGTGCGCGCCGATGACCTCGGTGGCGTGAAACGAACCGCCCCGCGGCCGCGCGTTGCCATGACACGCGGAACAGGCGTTGAAGGCGTCGAGCCCCTGGCGGAGCATCGGGTTGCGCCGATTTCGGACGTTACCGTGGTCCTTTTCAGCTTCGGAAGAATGACAGGTGAGGCACGTGAGCTTCCCATTTTCGAGAGGGAGGTCTCCCGGGACGTTTAACCGAGGAACGACGTCGGTCGGATGGGAGAAGCCGGCCTCAAACTGGTGGCAGGAATCGCATCGCTGGACGATTCTGGCTCCGTTGTCGGACGAGGAACCGCCTACCGCGGGCTGCGGACGGGCAGCGTGAACGAACTGTTGAAACGGGTCGGCCAATCCGAACAAAAGCGTCAGCGCGGCCGCGGCGGCGCTGATGAGACTTGGCAGGCCCTGAGCCCACCACTGCCGAGTTCGTACTTCAATAGGGCGTTGCGGCCCTACTTTTTTCATTCGGCCCATGTTCGTTCCCCTCGCTGACTACGAGGTCTATCGGGAAGGGGAAAACACGACTTGGGCTTCGTGAATCGTTTCTCAGCCGGGAAAGCCGTAGGTGGCGATTTCTCACGGCCGGGAGAGAAAACGCCTTATGCGACCTGTAGGGCCTGTAAATTCCGTTTTCAGAGGGGTTTTCTGCAAAGCCTTGATTGGTACGGGAATTGCATTACACTGGGAGAGGATCAGGATCCTCGGATCGAATGAGGGCGTGCCCGTTCGAGTTCTCACGGCTTACAAATCTACCCAAGAGAGAAAAGGGAGCAGTCATGAACGCAAAAACTCAACTCTTCAGCGTGCTCGCGGTGGTCGCGATGGCCGGGGCTTCTGCCCAGGCTCAGATCTCGACTTCGCGTCACAATTTCAGCTCGTACGGCTGGTCACGGGGCGAAATCTGCCTTCCGTGCCATACGCCGCACAACGCCAACGTCGACGTCGGGTTCCTGTGGAACCACGCGTTGACCAACGCCACATACCAGATGCATGAAGGCACCGGCACGGCCGCGTTGAACATCGACTCGCGCAGCCGCATGTGCCTGGGTTGCCACGACGGCACGGTCGCCCTGGACAGCTTCGGTGGCATGACCGGCACGAACTTCATCGGCCCCGGCGGCAACATCGGCACCGATCTGCGCAACGACCACCCGATCGGCAGCGATGCGATCTACCCGCTCAGCGGCACCAGCTCGGGCTACAACCCCACCGACGCGAGCGGTTCCCGCGTGGGCACCG
>JBGAMO010000234.1:0-6099 GCA_044222845.1 Phycisphaerales bacterium | reverse complement strand
ATCGGCACCCGCTACCACAACCGCCCGAATCCATCGTGAATTACAGCCTTTGGTGCCACCCAGCCCCATCCCGCGCCGCGTGCGCACGCCACCAAAAGTTCAAACGCCCCCTTCCACACCCCCCCCAGCAAGCCCCGGGAGCCCCCCCGCGGCCCCCTCCGTGCTCCGCACCAAAACTTCATGCGCACCCAGCCCCCCGGGCGCAACAAAAAACCCGCCGCGTCACGCGGCGGGTTCAAGAGATTTCAGAACATTGCCCAGGCACACCCGCCGCGATCACTTGATCGCCGCGCACACCTTCTTGGCCGCGTCGGAGAGGTCCGTGCCCGCCTGCATCGTCGGGATGCGGGTCCGGGCTTCCTCGAGCAGTTTGCGCCCGGCCTCGACGTTGGTGCCTTCCAGGCGAACCACCAGCGGCACCTTGAAGCCGATGCTGCCGTCGGCGTTCTTGTACTTGGTCGCGGCGTTGATGATGCCCTGGGCGATCACGTCGCACCGCATGATGCCGCCGAAGATGTTGACCAGCACGCCCTTGACCTTGGGGTCGCTCAGGATGATCGAGAACGCCTCGGTCACCGCTTCTTCGGTCGCGCCGCCGCCCACGTCAAGGAAGTTGGCCGGCTCGCCGCCGTGCAGCTTGATGATGTCCATGGTGGACATCGCCAGGCCCGCCCCGTTCACGAGGCAGCCGATCGAGCCGTCGAGCGCGATGTACGACAGGCCGAACTTCTGGGCCCGCAGCTCGGCCGGGTTTTCTTCCTTGGGGTCGGCCATCGCCAGGATGTCCTTGTGGCGGAACAGGCCGTTGTCATCAAACGAGAACTTCGCGTCGATCGCCATCACCTGCCCGTCCTTCCCGGCGGTGATGACCAGCGGGTTGATCTCCGCCAGCGTGCAATCCTTCTCCACGAACAGGCGCGACAGCTTGAGCATCACGTCCGCCGCCTGCGAGATCTGCTTGCCCTTGAAGCCCAGCGCCGCCGCCACGTTCCGCGCCTGGTACGGGTGCATCCCCGCCAGCGGGTCCAGCGGCTCCTTGATGATCGCCTCGGGCCGCTCGTGCGCCACGGTCTCGATCTCAACCCCGCCCTCGCGGCTGGCGATCAGGATGTTGCGGCGAGTCTTGCGATCCGTCGTGATCGCGAGGTAGAACTCCTCGTGCGCATCGTCGGAATCCAGCGGGATCGGGCCGTCGCCCACCACCGCCGGACGAACGGCGATGTCCACCGCCGCCGCGACCAGGAGCTTGGTGACTTCAAGACCCTCGGGCGGAGTCTGGGGGCTCTTCATCCGGTTGGTGAACATGAACCGCGCGGCGGTCTCGGCCTCCGCCGCGGACTTCACAAGCTTCACGAACCCGGCCTTGCCGCGTCCGCCCGCGTGCACCTGGGCCTTGATCACCGCCAGCGGCGAAGTCTGGTTCGCCGTGACAGCCTTGAACGCCCCCGCCGCGTTCTCGACGGATTCGATCACCTGCCCCGCGGGAACCGGAATGCCGTACGCGCGGAGCAGGTCGCGGCCCTGAAACTCAAAGATCTTCATAGGCCCGATGGTACGTGCCGCGGACCCCCCGGAGCGAGCCCGCGAACGCGCCATTAGCCGCCGCGGCTCTGGCCCGGAACCCACAGCACATCCCGCCCGCCCAGGTCATTGGAGACGCGGGCCAGCACAAAGAGCAGATCGCTCAACCGGTTCAGATACTTGATCGCCTCGGTGCTGGTCGCCTGCGGCTCCGCCGCGGCCAGCGACACCGCCACCCGCTCGGCCCGCCGCACAACCGTCCGGGCGATGTGCAGGGCCGAGGCAAGCCGCGAGCCCCCCGGCAGCACGAAGCTGTTGAGCGGCTTGAGTCGTTCGTTGTACTGATCGATGTCCTTCTCCAGCCGCGCGGTCTGCTCGGGCACGATGCGCAGGGCCGAACCGGGCTTCTCGTCCGGGGTGATCGGGTTGGCCAGGTCGGCGCCAAGATCGAACAGGTCGTTCTGGATGACGGTGAGCAGGCGGACAATCCCGGCGGCCTCGGTGCCGTCGTTCTCGATGATGCACGCCCCCAGGGCGGCGTTGGCCTCGTCCACCGTGCCGTACGCCTCCACCCGCAGATCGTCCTTGCGGACCCGCCGGCCGCCCACCAGCCCCGTCGTTCCGTCATCGCCTGTCTTTGTGTAAATCTTGGTAAGTCGGACCATGTTGCTCGGTTCCAGTGTGGAATGCTCGCGGCGTGGGCGTACGCTCAGACGGTACGCCACGGACGGCCACATGCTCGCCGAAACCCACACCCAAAACCCCTTGCCCGCGACCTCACCGGCCGGCCCGCTCGCCCGCGGCCTGGCCTCGATGTGGCGCCGCCGCAGCGAAGAAGTATGCGCGGGCGAACCCCTCCCGCTCGTGGCCCGCGTGCTCGCCGCCCGCGGCTTGGCCGACCCCAACGCCGCGGCGGAGTTTCTCAGCCCCGCCCTCAAGCAACTCCACGATCCCTCGCTCATCCCCGATCTGGACCGCGCCTGCGAGCGGATCGTCGGGGCGATCAAGGCCTCCGAGCCGATCGTGATCTACGGCGACTACGACGTCGACGGCATCACCGCCACCGCCATCCTCTTCCACACGCTCCGCGCCGTCGCGGGCACGCCCCCAGGGCGGCGTTGGCCTCGTCCACCGTGCCGTACGCCTCCACCCGCAGATCTCGACGCGATCCGCGAGATCGCTGCCGGCGGCGAAGGTGATCGTGCTCGGTCGACGGTGTGATCACGGCGGCGTGTTCGCCCGCGTCGCGGCGGAACTGGGCGTCGATCTGATCGTGACCGATCACCACACGCCCCCGCAGACGCTGGCGGAACTTCCCGGGCGTACGCCGTGGTGCACCCCAGGCGGCCGGATTCAACCTACCCGTTCGGCGATCTGTGCGGCGCGGGCGTGGCGTTCAAGGTGGCGTGGCGATTGGCGACGATGTGGTGCGGGTCGTCGCAGGTGCGCGACGATCTGCGGGCCCTGCTGCTGGAGATGCTCGCCCTCGCCGCCCTGGGCGTCATCGCCGATGTCGTGCCGCTGGTGGGTGAGAACCGCGTCATCGCGCGCTTCGGACTCAGCAAGATCAAGAGCTCCCGGTTCTCAGGGTTGCGGGCGCTGGTCAAGGCTTCTGGGTTGGACGGCGAGAACGTCAACGCCGAGGATGTCGGTTTCAAGCTCGCGCCGCGCCTCAACGCCTGCGGACGCATGGGCCACGCGCGGGAGGCCGTTGAACTGCTCACCGTCGCGGCGGGCGCGCGTGCGGAAGCGATCGCGAAGGAACTCACGCGGCTCAACGATGAACGGCGCGCCACCGAGCGGGCCATCTTCGAGCAAGCCGCCGCGATGGCCGAGGAAGCGGGCATGACGCGCGACGATTCCCGCGCCGTGGTGCTGTCCCACCCGGACTGGCACGCGGGCGTGGTGGGCATCGTCTGCTCGCGACTGGTGGAGCGATACCACAGGCCCACGATCCTGCTGTGCGAGAAGGACGGTGTGTGCCACGGCTCGGCGCGATCGGTGGACGGGTTCGATCTGCACGGGGCCCTCAGCCGCTGCGCCGAGCACCTCACGCAGTACGGCGGGCACGAGATGGCCGCGGGCATGAAGTTGCCGACGACGCAGTTACCCGCCTTCGCGCGTTCGTTCATCGACACGTGCAACGCCACCATCGGCCCCGAAGCCCTGACGGGGCGCTCCTCGTACGACTGCGAGGCCGTTCTTTCGGAACTGACATTGCCCCAGGTGCGGCAGTTGGAGCGGCTGGGGCCTTTCGGCCGGTGCAACCCTCGGGTCCGCCTCCTCCTCCGCGGACTGCGCGTTGCGGGCCGCCCGGGCACGTTCGGCGGTAACAACAAGCACCTTTCCATGTTCGTCGGCGCCGCGGACGCTGGCGGAGCGTTGACGCGAGTGTTTGGCTGGAACTGGGCGCACGCGCTGTCGCGCGTGCGGGTGGGGGGCGAAGTTGATGCCCTGGTCTGCCCGGTGGTGTCCAACTTTGGCGGGTCCAAAGTGGAGTTGGAACTGACCGATCTGGCCTGCCGGTGACCGGGTGGGGGCCAATTATCTCGTCTTGGCCGGCAAATCTATTGCGTTGACCGCGGGTTTCTGTTAGACTCAAGCGGAAAGCACCCGCCTAGGTTTGGGTCCGTCGCGTGGGCGGAGGCGGGTGCCAGAGTCGACCTGGAGAGAAAAATGAACCGTCCAATTTCGTCCCTTTGGGGTGTGTTGTTGTTGCTCGCCTTCGCCGCCCGGGCCGCCAGCGCTCAGACGCTATACGGCATTTCCAATGGGTTCGGAACCCCCGCGGCCAACATGATCTACCAGATCGACCCGGCCACCGGCAACCTGAGCAACATGGTGCAGGTGACAATTCCCGACGTTGAAGTCGGGCGTTCCTTGGCGCTGGCGGCGCGGCCGAGCGATGGGTCGCTCTGGGGAGTAGTTCAGCCGGTGGGCGCCCCCAACAGCGGGCGTTTGCTCGTCACCATCAACCCCGCCACCGGCGTGGCCACCCCGATCGGTGTGCTGGGCGATGCGGTCTCGACGATCGCTTTCCGTGCCGATGGCACCCTGTACGGCGTAGTCGGTGACGGCGGAACCGCCAGCGAGACCCTGTTTCGGATCTCCACCGTTGACGCTTCCATGACCCTGGCCTTCCCGCTCGGCAACGGCGCCGATGGTGAGACGATCGCGTTTCATCCCAATGGTCTGATGTATCACTCCTCCGGAAATGGAACGGCTCTCTTCGAGAGCGTCGATGTCGACACCCAGACCGTCACCCCCATCGGCACCGCGAGCGGCGAGGCGTTCGCGATGGGTTACTCGCCCACGTTGAACCAGATGTTCATCTCCGACATCGGTTCTGGCCTCTACACGGTTGACCTCACCACCGGCGCCCGCACCTTCGTGGGTGACATGTCCGATCAGTTGGGCATCGGAGACAACCGCGGCATCGCGTTTGTCACGCCGATCAACGATTCCTGCGGCAACGCCATTCCCGTCGCGAACGGTCAGACCGTCTTCGGTCACACGACGTACGCGACCAATGACGGTTCAGCCGATTGCGCCGCATCTCAGACCTCGCCCGACGTCTGGTACACCTTCGTCCCGGATTGCACGGCGTTCTACGCCGCGAGCACTTCCGGCGCCGCGACCAACTACGACACCGCCGTGTCCGTGCACACCGGGTGCCCCGGCACGGTCGAGAACCTGGTCGGCTGCGATGACGATTCGGGCGGGAACCTCACGTCCTTTGCCGTCTTCCAGGGCGAGGCCGGCCAAACCTATTACATCCGTGTCAACGGCTACAACAACTTGACCGGCAACTTCCAGATGGCGGTCACGGGCCTTCCCAACGATTCCTGCGACCGGCCCATCCAGGTCTTCGACGGCACCGTTGGCTTCAGTAACCGCGGCGCCACCACCGACGGTTCTCCCTCAGGCCTCTGCACCGATGTGTCCGGTGAACAGCAGATCCTGGCGGATGTCTGGTTCTACTACTTCGGCACGTGCGATGGTCAGGTCGAAGTCAGCACCTGCGGGCCCATCGGCTACGACTCCAAACTCGCGGTCTACGCCTACGAGGGTGAGATCTG
This sequence comes from Phycisphaerales bacterium, assembly GCA_044222845.1. GTDB lineage: Bacteria > Planctomycetota > Phycisphaerae > Phycisphaerales > UBA1924 > UBA2402. The sequence continues at coordinate 499 of JBGAMO010000234.1, read as the reverse complement.
TCCCGCCGGGAATCCGCTGGGTTGCAACGACGACGCCTGCGGCGTGGCCGGACTCAGTTCCCGCGTGACCTTCCAGGGCACCGTCGGGGGCATCTACATCATCCGCGTCGGCGGCTACTTCGGCAGTAACGGCTGCGGCGTGCTCAACGTCTCCTGCACGCCCGACAACTCCTGCCCGGTCTGCGCCGCGGACTACAACCAGGACGGCGGAGTCGACGGCGCCGACGTGGCGGCGTTCTTCCTCGATTGGGAAAACGGCTTGCCCTGCGCCGACGTCAACCTCGACGGCGGCATCGACGGCGCCGATGTGTCCTTCTTCTACGCGTTCTGGGAGCAGGGCAACTGCGATAGCTGAGCCCGAACCTCGACACTCCGTTTGATCTGAAACTCACCCGCCCCGACGACGCCACGCGTCGCCGGGGCGTTTTGTTGAGCCACGTACCGCGGACCAATCGTCGTTTCAATCGTCTCGTGTTGCGGTCGCGTGGCCTGTCGTCCC
>JBGAMO010000019.1:0-41737 GCA_044222845.1 Phycisphaerales bacterium | reverse complement strand
GATCGCCGACTCCGGACGGTTATCGGCCACATCCACCATCGTCAAGCGCTGGGCGCCCCCGCCTCTCTTCAGAGCGTTCCTCGCCCGAGCCTGATTCACCAAGATCTGCCGCATGGCCATCGCCGCAACGGCCAGCAGGTGCTCCTTTCCGTTCCAGGACGCTGGTGCAGAGCTCATGAGCCGAACGCAGGCCTCGTTGCAGAGTGCGGTGGGCTGGAGCGTGTGCGGGGTACCTTCCGAGAGCAGGAGCCTCGAAGCGATCGCCCGAAGATCGTCGTACACCAACGGCAGCAGCCGCTTGGTGGCTTCCCTGTCGCCCTTGGCCAAGTCGTTCAGGAGCATTTGGATTTGGTTGGCGTCGCTCGGCACCGCTCTGGACTGCTTCCACTGTACGCATAATCCCTGAAAATGTACGCACAATCTCCGAAAACCCCAGAAATCGTCGCGCCGAGTTGTCGCTCCGCCGCCGCGGATCGTGTTTCTGTCAGCAGAGACCCGTCGTATCCCGGAAATCCGGAGCAAACTTATGGCTCGCATCCATCTTCATGTCGCCGTCGCCCTGATCGCCCTCGTCGCGGCCGCCGGTTCGGCCTCCGCCCAGCCCCTTTCCAACGGCTTCACGTACCAGGGCGAACTGCAGACCTCGGGCACTCCCGTCGACGGGCCCGCCGATCTCCGCTTCACCCTCTGGACGGCAGCAACCGCCGGCACCCAGATCGGGGCCACCGTGCAAGCCCTGGCCGTCGACGTCTCCGCCGGGCGCTTCACAGTCACCCTGAACGCCGGCAACGAGTTCGGCGCGGGTGCGTTCAACGGCCAACGCCGCTGGCTCGAGATCTCCGTCCGCACCCCCGACAGCGGCGGCGTCTACCAGGTCCTCTCACCCCGCCAGGAAATCACGGCAGCGCCCTACGCGGCGTTCGCCGCCGACGCTCGCACCGTCGGGGGCCAATCCGTCGCCGACCTCCGCAACGCCGCCGCCCTGACCGGCACCCTGCCGGAGGCGGCCCTCCCGACGAGCGTGGCCCGTCTGTCGACCACCAACGCCTTCACCGGCCTGAGTTTCTTCAGCAACCCTGGGAACATCTTCACGGGCGCCCACTTCGGCACGTTCTCCGGGAACGGCGCGGGCCTGGAGAATCTCCAGAATCTCAACGCCGGCGCCGTCACCACCGGAACCCTCGCCGACGCACGGCTCTCCCCGAACGTCGCGCTGCGGAACGCCCCGAACACCTTCTCTGGTCTGGCGACCTTCAACGACCGCGTCGGCGTCGGCACCGCTCCCTTCGAGTACTTCCGCATGCATCTGAAGGGAGGTTCGGGGCCGTGGAAGGGAGGCATCGCCGCGGGCGGCATGATCTCCACGGTGGTTCTGGGTGAACTCGGCGGTCGGGCGACGATCGGCGCCAACGACCCGGCCTTCACGTACTGGACCGATCTGAGGATCAATCCCTCCGGCGGCCGCGTGATCATCGGCGGCGGCGGACAGACCGACTCGTCGGGGACTCTCCACGTCGCCAGCGGCGCGCCGGCATCGCTCGGCGGCGGCGGGTACATCATGGTGGGCAGCGCGGGCACGCCCAATCTGCTCATCGACGACGACGGGATCATCGCTCGCAACAACGGCGCGGCCTCGAAGCTCTATCTGAATCGGGGCAGCGGCGCCGTTACCGTGCCGATGCTGGAGACAGACCTCGGTATCCGGTTCTCGAACGGCACGGTGATGACCTCCGTGCTGAGCGTCCAGGAGGCCGGGGACACGACCATTCGAACCGTGTCCGCGCGGGGCTGGGGCGAGTGGGCGATGCGGGTTCCCGGAGCGCGGCTCGGGATGGGCGTGGTGGCCAATCCTGTGGATTCGCTTCAGGGCTTCGATGTCCTGGCGTTTGCGCGCGTCAACGCCAACGACTCGGTCATCATCCGGATCCAGAACAACGGCAGCGACGCCACCGCGTACGTCAACTCGCGCTGGATCTTCACGCTGCTCCCACCCACCAATCCGTGAGCAGAGGCCCGTCGTATCCCGGAACCTCGGAGCAAAGCCATGTCTCGCATGCACTTCCGCATCCTCCCCGTCGCCCTCGCCCTGATCGCCCTCGCCGGAATCGCCGGTCCGGCGTTCGCCCAGCCGATCTCCAACGGTTTCACCTACCAGGGCGAACTGCAGACCTCGGGCTCTCCCGTCGACGGGCCCGCCGACCTGCGCTTCACCCTCTGGACGGCAGCAACCGGCGGCACCCAACTCGGCGCCACCGTGCAAGCCCTGGCCGTCGACGTCTCCTCCGGGCGCTTCACGGTGACCCTGAACTCCGGCAACGAGTTCGGCGCGGGCGCCTTCAACGGGCAACGCCGCTGGCTCGAGATCTCGGTCCGCAACCCGGCCGGCGGCGGCGTCTACGAGGTGCTCTCGCCCCGCCAGGAACTTACCGTGACCCCGTACGCGGCGTTCGCGACGGACGCGCGCACGGTCGGGGGCCAATCCGCCGCCGACCTCCGCAACGCCGCCGCCCTGACCGGCACCCTGCCCGACGCGGTCGTCCCGACGAGCGTGCCCCGGCTGACGACCACCAACGCCTTCTCCGGATTGAGCTTCTTCAGCAACCCGGGGAACACGTTCACGGGCGCCCACTTCGGCACGTTCTCCGGGGACGGCGCGGGCCTGAATAATCTGCAGAATCTCAACGCCGGCGCCGTCAACGCCGGAACCCTCGCCGACGCACGGCTCTCCCCGAACGTCGCGCTGCGGAACGCCCCGAACACCTTCTCTGGTCTGGCGATCTTTAACGACCGCGTCGGTGTCGGCGGCGCTCCCTCCGATTTCTTCCGCATGAAGCTGAATGGAGGATCGGGACCGTGGCAGGGAGGCCTCGCCGCGGGCGGCGCGGTCTCCACCGTGGTTCTCGGTGAACTCGGCTTTGATGCGACGATCGGCGGCAACGACCCGAACTTCACGTACTGGACCGACCTCGCGATCAACCCCTACGGGGGCCGCGTGATCATCGGCGGCGGCGACGCACAGGTCGAATCGTCGGGGACTCTCCACGTCGCCAGCGGCCAGGAAGCATCGCTCGGCGGCGGGTACATCATGACGGGCGCCGCACGCACGAACAGCCTGCTCATCAACAACGACGGGATCATCGCTCGCTTCAACGGCGCGGCCTCGAAGCTCAATCTGAATTCGGGCAGCGGCAGCGTCGTCGTGTCGATGCTCGAGACAAGCCTGGGTATCCGGCTTGCAAGCGGCGCGGTGATCACCTCCGCGCCGAACGTTCAGGCGGTGGTGGACTCGGATGTTCATATCGTGCCCGCTCGGGGATACAGCACTTGGTCGCTACCGGTGGCCGGAGCGAGGACCGGGATGGGCGTGATGGTCAATCCTGCGGGGGGAGCGCTCGAGGACTCGGACGTCTTGGCATATGCGCGCGCCACCGACTACTTTGTCATAATCCGTATCCAGAACATGGGCAACGACCCCACCGTATACGCCAACCGGACCTGGATGGTCACGTTGTTCAAAGGCTCCAATCCGTGAGTGACCTTCCCCCCTGAACCCAGTCCGGTCGGAGTCTCGTACTCTGGCCGGCTTTCAGGAGGGCCCAGGCGATGGGCAGGAAGCGTCACTCGGCGTCGGCGGCGACACGCAATCCGCCGAGACGCTCCCAATCCTTGTCCCGAATCGCCTCCAGAATCGCCGTATCTCCTGTAGAATCAGCACTGAGGGCCCGTGGCGGAACGGCAGACGCAGCGGACTCAAGATTCACAGCCTTTCACCCGGCGTGTGGGTTCAAATTCCATCGGGGCCAGTTGGAATTCACTGTGTTGGCTGGGTTTTCTTGATGTTCCCGTGTCATCGGTGTGACACATGCACATATAACCCTAACGCTGATTGGTCCACCACAATTCACACATCGAGGTCTCGAAATCCGAGATTTGGTGAACACTTGGCGAGACCTTCCGGTACAATTACGAGAGCTGTCAGAGTTTCCCGATCCAACTACATCCTGGAGAGTCAACATGAGTCGTCACTTTTGCCCCCCCCCCGCGGCAGTAGTCACGCTCCTCGCAGCCTGCGCGCTCCGCGCTCACGGCGCTGAGGTCATCTACGACACGAGCCCGATCGCTGGGCAGCACGTCGTACTGTTTTGCCACGATCCCGGCGAGATGTCCAGCACAGATGAAAGATCTGGCGGTTCAGAGAATCAGGCGCAGTGGGCCCAGTACATTCATCTGGCGGGTGCAAACCGTCGAGTCACTCAGATTGACGCGTGGTATGAGCAGTACACCGTAGCGGCACCAATCACATTCGATGCCACACTTCGCATCTATGCGGCCGTTCCCAACGGCACAGACGTGCTTCCTGGCGCATTGCTCTGGCAAGACACCTCCGTGGGACTCACGCTGGCCCAAGGCACGGCGGGACTCACTCCGCAGCGCACGACGTTCGACCTCAACGTCGTGCTTCCCGACTCTGTCTTTCTCGCCATCTCCCACAGCAACTTCGATTTCCATGGCGGACCGACAACCAGCCTCTTCGGCAACGCCGGGCGGATCGGCCTTCCCGTTGTCGGCAGTGCCGATAGCTGGTTCTTCGAGCAGTTGACGGAGTCCAGACAATGGCAGCGAGATCCGAATGGGAACACCGGTCTTCCGGGTTGGTATACGACCGCGAGAATCACGGCCGAGCCCGTACCCGCGCCGACCGCGATGATGACGATTGGCATGTCTGCGATCGCGCTCGGCATTCGGCGGCGCTAGTGCGCCATCTCTGATTGCTCCTCATCGGCAGAATCCGGAATTGTGTCGTGACGGATGTAACGAGCTCTTCGTCGAGCGCTTGTTTCCACCTCTCATAAACTGTCAATATGGGAGCACGTGGTTCTCGTAGACACCGATCGGCATTACAGGACCGAGTGGGTGTACACACACCCGCGAACGGGTCCAATCCCGTCTTTTCAATCACCTCGCCCCCGGCCCTCGGAGATACCCCAAACCCACTGTTTTGTTTTACGGAACTCGACTCTCGCGGTAACTACAGGGCGTTTCACCGCCTCAAATCCGCAGCTTTTCACCGGGCGTGTGGGTTCAAACTCCACCGGGCCAGTCGACACATCGCGGCGGTACCGTGATCGCCGCACGCATCGGCCGGCCCGCGGCCGTCAGGGCTGCGGGGCCTTGTAGCGGTAGTACACCTCAAGGCTGAGCGTGCAGATCGCCGTCTGGTAGATGCGTCCGCCCAGGCGCGACCATTCGTCTTTGGGGTCCCACGTGCCCGCGGCGGGGCCGGTTTGGTGCTGGTGGCGCAGCAGTTCGGGCACGAGTTGATCGTTCCACGCCCGCCATTCGTCGCCCTGGTGCTGGAAGAGTGCGAGAGTGGCGTAGTACCAGTAGTGGGTGGGGGCGCCGTCGGCCCAGCGCGGCGGGGTTTCGAGCACGAATCGCGCGGACTGGTCCATGCGGGGCTCGGCGCGGGTGTGGCCGAGCAACTGCTGGATGAACATCGCCTCGGCCGTCATCGCGGCGCTGGGCGGCTCGCCCCGCGTGTACGCGTACCGGCCGGGCTGGGAGGGCGAAGCGACGGTGTTGAGCCATGCCGACGCCGCGTCGAACGCGGATTGGGGCACCGTGAATCCCGATCGGCGTGCGCTGTGCATGGCCATCACCTGCCAGCCGATGACGGATGTGTCTTCAGCGCGGGCGCGGCTGCCGCGACGGTTGGGGTCGGGGTTGGCCTGGATGGAGATCATGAACGCCACGGCGCGCCGGGCCGCGCCGGCGAGCTTGGGGTCGCGCGTCATCGCGAAGGCTTCGCAGAGCGCCACGGTCGCGATGTTGTGGCTGTACATCGTTTCGCCGGGGGCATCGGGGCGGGCGGGGTCGCGCCGCAGGTCGCCGTTGGCGGCTTGCCGCGCGATGAGCCAATCCAGCGCGTGCTGCACATCCGCCCGGTATGGACCATCGACCATGTGCGTGTGACCGGCACCCAGGAAGCAGAGCAGCGAGAGGCCGGTCATCGCGGCGTCGGAATCGATCTCCGCCGCGCCCCCCGCGGGCTCGTGCCCGTCGTCGAAGCGTCGCCCGGACCAGCGGCCATCGGCAGATTGGTGCGACTTGAGCCAGTCGAGGGCGAGGCCCACGGCGCGCTCGGTCTCTTCGCTGCCGCCCATCTTCTTGAGGAGCTCGCCTCGGGATTCCGGGGCTCGCTGAGCGAACGTGTCGAGCGGTTTGGGATCAGGCTCGATGGGGGGCAGGCGCGACGCTTCACCGGACGCCACGGACAACGGCACCGGCGCTGGGCGTGATGCTGGACCTGTCGCGGGGCCCGACGCGAATGGCTCGGGCGTGCTGAGCCCGGCGGCGATGGGCAACCGCCCTGAATCACTCGCCGCGGCGGGCACGGGTGCGGTCTCGACGCGTGTCGTGACGGATGGCAGTGATGCCGGCGAGCCGATCGAGACTGCGGCGCGGGGCAGGTCGGTGAGGCGTGATATGGATTCGGGCACGGTGGGCTCGGCGCCCGCGTGCGGTGCAGCCGCCGCGTTCTGTGGCATAGCGATGGCGGAGGTGGTGGCGGGGCCCATGCCGGTAGTCGGTGTGGGCGCCACTGGCGATTGCGCGACCGATGGGCCCGGCGTTGCCGACGGTGACGCCGCGGGCAGCGCGGCGGCGCGATCAGGTTGCATCGCGGCGCCCGCGATCGGCGCGACAGTGGCTCGCGTCGCGGTGATGGTGGGGGCGCTGAGGCTGGCAGGTGAATCGGAGCCGGATGGGGCGGGCGTTGAGACCGCGGTCTCCGTGACGGCGGCACCGGGCGCGGCGGCTGTTGGCGTGCGGGTGTTCGTGTGGCTCGAACCTTGCGCGGGGAGTTGCGGCGCGGCGTTCGCCATTGGTGCCACGAGCGGCGTGGATGAGGATTGGGGCGTGGGCTGTAGGGCCGGGGCCTGATCCGACGATGCCGACACACTGCTGGAGGGCGAGATTGCCACACGCGTCGCGCTGATCGGCGTAGCGGTCAACGCGGGCATCAGTGAGTTCGATGTCGAAGGGGCGGGGGTCTTGAGCGAAGATTCATCCACCGCGGGCGATGCCGCGATGGTGTCGGGTGTGCGTGCATCGGGCTCGAGCGGCGAGAGCGCGGTGGACGCAATCGAGGGTGAACTCGTTGGCGCCGGCGCGGGCGCGGGGCCGGAGAGCGGGGCGGCCTGGTCCTGGATTTCACCCCGCGGCGCTGCGAGCGAGACGGGCTGCATGCGCACCGGCGACGAGATGAGGTCGGCGCGGGACGTGGGCAGATCCGTGGATGATGTGAACGGATCGGTGAGATCGCCCCGGACTTGAAGGATCGCGCCGTCCGCGACGCCGGACGATGCGAGGATGACCCGATTGCCGCCGCCCTCGGCGAGGAATTCGCCGATCCGGGAGCCGACCTTCCACACCGCCAGGAGCGACCCCACCAGCGCGTGGATCATGAGCGAGATGAGCACGCACTGGGCCAGCAGGCTGAGTTTTCCAAAGCCGCGGCGGAAGCGAGGATCACGCAGCGTGAAGAAGAGCAAGCCGAGCGGAAGCAGCAGGAGCAGCCACGGCGCGATGCCGCGCAGCAGGAGCAAGAGCGCCGCGAGCGTGGCCTGCGCATCGGAGTGGAGGTAGACCTCCCGTGAACTGGTCGTCCAGAGGCCGTAGTCCACAGCATCGGCGGGACTTTCACGCGGCGCGAGGACGGCCGAAGCGCGGCTGGAACTGAAGCAGAGCCGGAATCCGTCCATGCTCAGGGCGGGGTCGAGATCGTTTGCGGTGGAGTTGACCGCGCTGCCGAGGGGCTCGGGGAGCCCGACCTCGCCGCGGGAGAGCCGGGCGCGGTAGATGTCAAAGCCGCCCATGCCGCCGGGCCGGTCCGAGGCGAAGTAGAGGAAGTCGCCGGCGGGGCTGATGCAGGGCGAGCCCTCATCGAAGGGCGTGTTGAGCGAGTCGACCGGCGCCGGCCGATCAGAACGATCTGGCGTCAGGGCGACCTTGTACAGGTCGTAGTCGTGCCGGTCGCGCGATTCACGCACGGTGGCGGGCCAGGCATCGCGTTGGCGGGGCGGCTCGCCCGCGCGTGGGCGGTTTGACGAGAAGTAGAGCGTCGCGCCGTCGGGCGAGAGGGCCGGCCCGTATTCGTTGTGCTCGGAGTTGATCGCGGGGCCCAGATTCTCCGGCTGACGCCAACCCGTGCCGTCGGCGCTGGCGACCCAGATGTCGTAGCCGCCCTGCCCACCGGGGCGATCGGAGTAGAAGTACAACCGCGTTCCGTCGCGGCTGAGTTCCGGGCCCAACTCGTCGTTGGTGGTGTTCAAACCTGTGATCGGGGCGGGCGTCGACCACCCATAGGGCGTCCAGCGACACTCGTACAGATCGGCGTTCGAGCCGGGCTTGCCTCGCACGAAGATCATGCGGGCGCCGTCGGCGCTGATCCGCGGCTCGTACTCGTCGGCGGTGGTGTTCAGCCCGTTGGGCACTTCCACCGCGGGCTGCCAGAGGATGGAGCGCAGCGGCGCTTGCGGTGCAGGCGTTGCGATGCGGTCGCCATCGGTGTAGATCGATGTTCGGGCCGATTGCAACTGCCACGCGATGGCGGCGGTGACACCCAAGGCAGAGATGCCCGCGAGCGTCCAGGCGATGGCTTTGGTGGCGGGTGACATGGCGTGAAGGCGGGCGGGGCCGCGTGAGGGAGAATCAGGCGCCGGTGGGGATCGTCTCGAGGTAGGGCTCGGGGATGCCGGCGGCCTTGCAGATGTCCAGCACGCGGGCGATATTTGCGTAAGGCGTGGTGCGGTCGCCGCGGAGGCTGACCTTCTGTTTGGGGTTGGTCGCCACCGCACCGCGGAGCATCTGGGCGAGATCCTCTTCGGAGATTCTCCTGGTGCCGACGATGATCGCGCCGGAGGCGTCGACGTTGACGATGATCTCGCGAAGCGCGGCGGTGAGCGGGCCCGACGCCTTGGCCTGCGGGAGCGCGATCTGCATTTCACGCTCGGTCTGGTGCAGGCTGGTGGCGAGCAGGAAGAAGATCAGGAGATTGAAGAGCACATCCACCATCGGCACAAAGTCCAGGTGAAGATCGGCGTGCGAATCGGCGTTGCGGATGAGCATGGCATGTTCCTTCAGGCGGTCGCGGCCACGACGTTCATCACCGGCTCGGCGTCCGGAGTCACGATGCGTGTGGGAACTTCGGTAGCGGGCCGGCGTTCAGCCGCGGGCAACGGCTGCTGGGCCCATTGACCCACGGCGGCGTCGAGCAATCCCGCGGCCGCGTCGATGCGGCCCATGATCATGTGGTACGCGATCAGCGTCGGGATGGCGACGGCCAAACCTGCTGCGGTGGCGGTCCAGGCTTCGTAGATTCCCTGGGCCAGGCGCTCGGTTTTGCCGAGAGAATCGCCCGACGCGGCGACGACGGTGAAGGTGCGGATCATGCCCATCACCGTCCCCAACAACCCGAGCATGGTCGCGACCTGGGGCATCGCCGAGAGCAGTCGCATCCGCCGACGCAGCGCCAGCACCTGACGCTGACCCGCCTCCTCGATGAGGCGATCACGGGTCTCGCGGGGTTCGTGCGCCGCTCGTGCCGCGGCCGAGAGCACGGCGGCGAGCGGGCTGGCGTCGGCGGCGCAGCGATCGATGAGTTGCCGAGGATCGCTTCGCAGCGAGGGGATCTCGGCGATGAGGGCGGGCGGCGCGACCCGGGATCGGCGCAGCACGATGAGCCGTTCCACGATGATCGTGAGCGCCACCAGCGAGCAGAACCCGATGGGCACCATGATCCATCCGCCCTTGATCATGAGGTCCCAGACGGAATGAAGCGGCATGCCGGTTGAGGGGGCATCGGCGGCGAGCGTGAATGACAGGGCGATAGTGGGAGTGTCGAGCATCTGGAGCGGACCTCACTTGAGTCGGCCGGGGGTGACGGGGAGCGACGCGGGTTGATCCACCGAACTGGTGCGCCCGGGCAACGGCGCCGGCCGGGCGGCGGCCGCGGCCTCGGTGGCGGGCTTGGCCCATTGAGAATCGGGGAATCGCTTGGCGACCTGCTCGAACTGAGCGATGGCCTCGGTGTGCTTCTTCTGTTCGGCGAAGCAGCGACCCGCTTCGTAGAGCGCGGCGGCGCTCCACTGCGGGTATTGATAGAGAATGTCGACCTTGAGCAACTCTCGCACCGCTTCATCGAGGCGGCCAAGACCGTACAGACACTCGCCGATCTGGAACTGGGCCCTGGCGGCGGTGGGGCCGTCGTGCTTCTCCACCACGGCGCGGTACGCCGCGATCGCGTCCTCGCGTTTGCCCGCGTTCTCGAGCGCCCAGCCGATGCCGAAGGCGGCGCGGAACCACTGGTCGCTGTCCGCGAACAGTTCGCGATGACGCGAGAAGGCACGCTCGCTCGCGGCCCAGTCCTGGGTCGCCGCCGCGGCCTCTCCCAGCCGCAGCAGCGCCGCCGATCGGAGCGGTTGATCGGTGGTGCGGTCGGCGACCGCGCTGAACTCCCGCGCGGCCTGCGCCGCACGCCCGGTGGCGAGCAGGGCCTCGCCGTACGTAACGCCGGCGGAATCGAGCAGGTCGCTCCGCGGGAACTCCTTCGCGAAGTTCGCAAGGGTCTTGGCGGCGTCGCCCGGTTGGCCGGTGCGCAGTTCGCACACGGCACGCAGATACACGGCGCGCGGGAGCAGAGGGTTGGCGTCCGCGTCGTTTGGGCTCGAAGCCGCGGCGCGGCAGCGTTCCAGCAGTGGGAGGGCCGCGGCGAAATCAGACTTGGAGATGTGAAGCTGCGCCAACTCGACGGCGGCATGGGCCTCGATGTTCTTCGGGGGACTGCTGTTCAGCAGGGCCGCATACGCGTCGATCGCTTCGGGCGTGCGATTCAGGTGAGCCAGGGCCCACGCTCGCTCATACGCCGCCGCGGCGGCAAGGGTCGGATCGCCGACGGCGCTGCTCGGCGAAAGAGAATCAAACTCCTTGATCGCTTCTTCGAGTTTCCCGGAGCGGCAGAGCGCGATGGCGTGCTGAACGCGGGCTTCTCCGGCGCGGGCGTGCGTCGGGTGCGCCTTCACGATCGCGGCGTACGCAGCTTCGGCCTGTTCGTAGTCTCCTTGGCGCAGGAGCAGACCGGCGCGATCGAGGGCGGCGTCGACACCGGCTTCACCCGCGCCGGGCGCCGAGGCGAGTTGATCGAGCAGGGCCGCGGCGTCGGCGTCGCGCCCTTGTGCGGAGGCGATGGCCGCGAGATGACGCAGCGAATGAGTCTTGAATCGGGGCGATTCGGACTTGGCTTCCATGGCGAGCGTCTGTTCGAACGCGGCCTTGGCGTCGTCGAATCGCTTGAGTTCGACCAGGGCTTGGCCGCGTTCGAAACTCGCCTGAATCGCGGCGTCGCTCCGGCTGTTGCCGGCTGTGACGCGCTCGTAGATCGCGACCGCCTCGGCGAGTTTGGATTGACGATGCAGGCACAAGCCAAGCTTGAGAAGCGCTGCCTGCGAATCGGGCGCGGCCCCGTCGGTGGCCTGCCGCAACCATCGCTCGGCAGCAGTCCAATCTGAGGCGGCGAAGGCGATATCTCCCAAGGCAGTCACCGCGGCGCGGAGGAGTGAGGGGTCGCCCGTGTCGGCGCTCTCGGCGGCCTTTTGCAGGAGCGGGGCTGCGTCCGCCGGGCGATTGAGTTGAACCAGGCACAGGCCGCGGCGGACGCCCGCCCGCCACGCCTGCGGGTGCGTGGGATCGTGCGAGAGAAACGACGCGTACGCCGTTTCGGCCTTGTCGTACGCGTGCTGGAGGTACTCGTTCTCCGCGATGAGCAGGCGGGCGTCGGCGGCTTCCGCTCCGGCGGGGTTGTCATCAAGATACTCGCGGCACGCCGCGAGGCTCTGGGGAAACTTGCCCAGCCGATGCTGTGTGCCGGCGCGGGCGAGCAGGGCGCGGGCCTTGAGCGGAGCCGCGGCACCGCTGTCAGCGATCGACTGGTAGACAGGCTCGGCGTCCGCATCGTTTCCCGCGGCGGTCAGGGCGGCGCCGCGTTCGAGCAGCAGATCGGGCACCCACGGGCTCTTGGGGTACGTCTCCACGGCACGCTTCAGAACCGCGGCGGCTTTCTCGGCGTGATGGAGCCGCAGCTCGCAGCGGGCCCGCCAGAACGCGACTTCAGCGCCCAGCGGCTCGGCTTGCTCGCTGGGGATGGCGTCAAGGGTTGTCAGCGCCTGCGTGAACTTGCCGCTTTCCGCCAGGCACCGGGCGCGTTCGAGTTGGCCCGCAGCGCCGGCGGCGAACTTCGGGTAGCGGACGGCAAGGTCGTCCAACGTCGCGAGCGCCTGATCGGCGTGGCCCGCGGCCCGGATGAGTTGCGCCTTGCCGACGAGCGCGTCGGGCTCGATAGCCGGATCGCCGCAGGCGGCGGCGACCGCGTACAGACTCAGAGCGGTTTCGGGATCGCCCGCGCGATGGCGGCACTGCGCTTCAACCAGCGTGGCGTGCTTCAGGAGCGGGCTCGCGGCGTGCGACTCTCGCCACTTCGCGAGCCGATCTGCCGCGACTTGGTCCTTTCCGTTCGCGGCTTCGCACAGCGCCAGCAGATACTCGGCCCGCTCGCGGGACGGGCTGGTCGGCCATTTCTCGATGATGTCCGCGAGCGTGGCGCGGGCCTTGGTGAAGTCTCCCGTGGTGTACTCGGCTTCACCCAGGAGGGCGGTCGCCGCGTCGGCACCGGCAAAGTTGGGGGAATCCTTCAGCAAACGCCGTAGCCAATCCACGGCGGACGCGGCGTCACCGGCCGCGAGGCAGCACTGCGCCCGGAGCATCTTCGCGTCCGCGGCGAACTCGAAGTTCTTGAGCGTCACGACCTTGTCCAGTTCGGCGGCGGCTTCCGCGTGCTTGCCGAGCCGCACAAGGCACACTGCCAGGCCGTACCGGGCTTGCGGGGCCTTGGGGCTGTCGGGATGATCGCGGAGGAATGCGCGGTACTCGTCCGCGGCGAGGTCGTTCATGCCGCGGTTGAGCAACCCGGTGCCCGCGCGATAGGCACGCTCGGCATCGCCGCCCGCGGGCTGTGCCGCGGCCACCGAGAAAAGTGACGCGGCTGCCAAAAGATGGATCAGGGGGCGCGACGGGGTGGACATGGGAGTTTCCCAGCGGTGAGCGCGAGCCACCACGACCGCGACGGGCGCGGGTCGTGCGGAACGCATCAGGAACGGGTCGCAGGCAAGAAGCGTGGGCCGATGTCTCGGTTCCGCGCTTCGGAGGTGGGGTGATCCGGGCGAGAGTTACCAGGCGGCAGAGGCGGGGGCGTCAGGCGCCGCGGGAGGTGCCGGAGGTGCGGGAGCGGCCGGGGCGGCAGGAGCGGCAGGGGCCGCGGGGGCTGCGGCCGGTGCCGGAGCCTGCGGAGCTTCCGGGGCCTGCGGGGCTTCCGGGAACTGCGGTGCCTCGGGAACCTCGGCGACTTCAGGCATCTCGATCGCGGCGTGCCGATCGCCGCTCTCGGCCTGGTCCTCCAGGGCCTGCGCCGCGGCTTCGATCTGCCCTTCCAGTTCCTCGATCGCGGAATCGATCTGCTCAGCGCTTCCTTCCATCTGGTCGGCCGCGGCTTCCAGGGCGCCGGCCTCCGCCGCTGCGGCGGCCATGCGCTCGTGCAGGGCCGCGAGCTGCGCGTGCAGGCTGGCGCGGGCGTCGTCATTGGGGGCGTCATCGATGCGCTGTTCAATTGCGTCGGCCTGCTGCTCGATCTTGTCGGACTGCTCCTGGGCCTTCTCCGACCGCTTGCGGACCTTCTCGGCCTCCTTGTTCACGGTCCTCTGCTGGGCCTGCAGTGCCTTGAGAGCCGCTTGAAGCTGGGCAACATGCTCCTTGCTCAAAGCCTGATGCTCGGCGTGCAGCTTGTGCTGCCCCAGGGCCGCCTGGTACTCGGCCAGCGCCTTGTCCAACGCAATGGCCGGCTTTCCCGCACGGCTCGTGCCTACCCGCGCCACCGGATCGGAACCGGGGTTGATCAACTCAACGAACGCGGCGAAGACCTTCTGCTTGGCTTCCGTGGCGTGCACCACGATCTTGTCCGCATGCGGCTCGATAATGATCGGCACATCGCTGCGGCTCATGAGTTCGGTGAGGGCCTCGAGCTTGCCCTCGGGCAGGACGTACGTGCGAACGACCTCTTCGCCGCTGTCCAAGGTGATCGCGAGCGGTGCCGTGGCCGAGAGGCCGCGTCCCTGGTAGACGCGCAGGGCCTGCGCCGGCTGGCCGGGAACGGAAACGACACCGTGCATCCCCGTCATCGGCGAGAAGGCGCGGGCGGTGGGAGCGGGGGTGGAGTTCGGCGAGGGCGCCAGCGCGGGGCCGAACTGATTCATCGAACGCGGCCGTTGGCGCCCATCCTGGCGGTCCAGTTCCGCTTCCATCTTGTGGAGGCGCTGCTCCAACTCGTGGACGGCCTTCTCGATCTGTGTCACGTCAACGCTCTGCCTCCCGGCGCCCGCTGAAGCGGCCGCCGCGGCGCCGGCGAGCTCTCTCGCCCGCATCGCGGCCAGCGCGGGGGCTTCACCGAAGAACTCGGACTGACCGGCGTGTGCCTGGCCATGGCCCTTCGACGTGCCGACGACCACCTTCGCCCTGGGCGCCGCGGCGGCTGTCGCCTTCGGGGTCTCTGACTCCTCCGTGGGGGGGCAGGCCAGAGCCGGCATGACGATCATCCCCGCGGCGGCGATCGTAAGGGCGGCTGCGGCTCCCAGGATCGAAGGCCTGGGGGCGGTTCTCTGTGTCATCACCATCGTGATTCTCCTTGCTAAACGCTTGGCTCCACCGGACATCACCCCAAGGCCGGGCGGCGCACACCGCACGGCCAGTTGCTGATTCGGAAGACTGAGGAACGACTTGGTCGCCAGCAGCGCCCGCGCATAGGCGCGGCGGCTCTGCGGCAGCAGGCTGGTTACCCACGCGTCGCAGCAGGTGTCGGCTTCATCGCGGACGCGGCGGCGGGCCCACCAGACGATCGGGTGCCACCAGTACACCATGCTCACCAGCGCCACGAGCCACGCGATGCGGTGATCCTGCCGGCGCAGGTGCGCCAACTCGTGCAGCACCACGGAGCGACGGGCATCGTCGTCCAACTCGCGCCAAAGCGGCACTGGCAGGATGAGACGGGGCCTCAGACCGCACACGATCATCGGCGAGAGCCGATCGTGGGTCTGCAGCGTGAGCGGGGCGCAGGAGAGGCCGGCCTGCCGGGCGCAGGAATCAACCAGGGCGAGCATCGGCGGCGATGCAGGACTGGCGCGGCAGAGGATGCGCCGCATGGCGACCATCCGCGCCGACCAGCAGAGCGCGATCACCCCAACGCCGCCCAGCCACACTGACAGAGGCAGCGGCGGGACCTGTGACACTTGATCCCGCACTCGCAGCGCCCAGGCCAGCCAATCATGTGCTGCCAGACGCAATGAAGCCGGGGCCGGAGCGGTTGCGGACGGTTGAGTTTCGCTGAAGGGGCTCACTCGCGACGGCGCGGAAGGCGTCACCAACGGAGCCGGAGTCGCCATGAGTTCCTCAACCCGCGGTGCGGTGGCGAGCGGCGTGACCGCGCGGGGCGTTACGACCGGACTAAAGAGGGGCAGTGGGAACGCGGCCGCCGGGTCAATGTCCTCGCATGGCGCGGCCAAATCGGTGCTGCTCAACTCTCCAGCCCAAAGGGCGGCGGGCGCGTCCACCAACTCCGCCGGTTCCGCGAGCGATTCCGTGTGCGTCGGATGAATGGCCGGCGACGTTGAGCCCGCGAACGTCGCTGCGGCAGTCCCGGGAGCGGGTTGGGAGACGGCCGCGGGCTGCGCCGGTGCCTCCCGCGGGCCCGATGTCGGGGTATGTTCCGACGCCGCGACCCAGTGACGCGACGCATCCAGCACCCGGGCGGATTGGAACCACGTGGGCCGCCAGAAGAGCGAAGCCAAGAGCGGTGTAATGAAGGATGCGATCACCGCCAACCACATCGCGTGACGCGTCGCGGGGCGGCACCCCGGCCAGCGGCAGGCGGCGCACACCAGCAGCGAGAGGGGCGCCGCGGCGAGCGAGCCGATCCAGAGCAGTTCAGTGGTGCGCGAGGCGAGTTCCATGCGCTGTTCCTGCCGCCGTAAAAACTTGGGAGCGCCCCGGCACACACGTGGGGGCGAGACACCAACACAACCATCCTTGACCACACGCACGCCGCGGGCAGTGCGCGGGTCCGCTCAGCCGTCCAGCCCGTCGATCAGCTTCCGCAGCCGCGTGATTTCATCGTCGGTGAACTTCTCGTTCTCGATGAGTTGCAGCACCATCGGCCCCGCGGCCCCGTCGTACAACTGCTCCAGCAACGCCCGCACCCTCGACTTGGCCACGCTCTGACGCGACACCTTGGCCTTGTAGCGGTAGGCATGCTCGTCCTTGTCGCTCCCGACGTACCCCTTCTGCTCCAGGCGGGAGAGAAAGGTGAGGACGGTGGTGTAGGCGACCTTGCGGTTGCGGTCGTGCAGGCGGGCCAGCACGTCGCGGACCGTCAGGGGTCCATTCTCCCAGAGGATGCGCAGAACCTCGAGTTCCGCCTCGCCGAGTTCGTAATCGCGTTTGCTCATCGGGTCATGGGGGTCGCGGGCGTGAAAAGGATCGGAGGTATCTACTACAACTGTCGTAGATAGTCTACTACAAGCGTCGTAGCGTGTCAAGGGTCTTTGGGAGAATTCGCCCGGCGATTTCACGCGGGGGCAAATCCGGCGCCGGATCGATCAGTTCCCGCGGGCTCACGGAGCCTGCAACGGCGCATCGAGAAACGCCCTGAGCTCTTGAAAGGCGGCGGGATCCAACTTTGCGGACATGAACTCGATGACTTCATCGTCGATCGGCACCAACTTGTCGCCCGCCACTTGGAACCCGCCGTCGGGCCGCAGGCACATGGAGTACATGCCATCGCGGACACCCCCAACCCATAGATCCTCGCCGCGGGGAATCGACGGCGGAGTCCAGACCAAGAGCCGCAAGAACGCCATGTCGCGAGAAACCCTGGCTTCCGCGACCTTGAAGAAGCGCTCTTCGGGGGGCCCAAATCGCTTCGTTGCAGGATTGATCGTGTGGCGATATCCCATCATGACTTTGCCGACCAGCGCGTGCCAACTGGCGTACTCGGGGGCGGACGGCTCGTCGGGTGCGGTCGGGCCCCAGGGCCTTTCAGAATTCACGGTTGTCCTCCTTTGAAGCGGAATGATGCTCCACGCGTACGAGCGCAGGGTACTCATGGCGTCGCCTGAAATCGATGTCGCGAGAGCTTCGTTGGGTCGCGGCGTTTGCTCCCGGTGTTGCGATCCGGGAACGCCACCGAACGCCCTCCTCAGCCGGTGCTTGCCTTGGGATGCGGCGCGTCACTCGCACAAACTCACATTCTGGTGCGGTCCCCGCATCGCCGAAGCGGAATCAGGGGCGAGCCGAACGACTCGCCATTGCATCCCCGGGGGATCGGCGCTCAGAGGGGGTGGGGATGAAGACACCGCCCGTGGTCGGGTGCCACCGGCTGATGTCGCCGCTCAGCATCCAGTCTCCCAGTGGATGAAAAACAACTCAAGATCGGAACCATCGACGCCGCCGTCGTGGTTGACGTCCGCGGCGACGTCGCCCGATTCCCACGCCGTGAAAAGCGCTCCGACATCCGTGCCGTCCACGCCGCCATCCCGGTTGAAATCCGAAAGGCACAAAGTGCAATCAACAACGGCGACGGTGGCGATCGATGACACCGCGACAGGGGCGCACGGCACGCTCGCGGTGCAGGAGTAGTCTCCCGCATCCGCCGGCCGAGCGTTTCTGATCGTGAGCGTTGGAGAGTGCACACCTTCAATGTGTTCGTCGTCGGGCGGCAAAGCCGCGCCGTCCTTCAACCAGAGATAGGAAACTACCGTGTCGGCGGTCGCGTTGACGGCGAGTTGAAAGTCGGCGCCCCGGCACGCGGCGGTGTTCTCTGGCTCGCGCACATAGCGGGGCGGATCACCGTCGTTCACACGCAGCACCGCCGCGGAGGTGATCGCCTGTTCTCCGCAGGCGTTGGTGATGGCGCACGTGATGAGAGAGTTGTGCTGCGAAGGTTGCACGGCGGAGACGATGAGCACCGATCGCTGCGATCCCCAGTATCGGCCGGGTTCGTCCGTCAGTGCGAGGCCATTCATGTACCATTGATACGTGTCGGGCCCGCCGGAAGCCTCGATGACCCAGAACCAGGCTCCGGACCCTTCGCAGGTACTGACGTCGTGCGGATGTTCGATCACCCGCGGTGCGCCGGTGGTGCACACGTGAAGCGTGGCCGCCCAGTCCCTCAAGACCCCCGAGTTGCAACCACCCTCGCCACCAACCGCATCGACGGAGATGGTGCGGGTGCCGGTGAACGAACCCAGATCGATGGCGGCGGATGACTCACCCGCCCCAAGGAAGGCGGTGCGGGCCAGGAAGTCTCCATCGACGAACAGGTCGAACGAGACGGGTGAGCACAGACCTGGGGAAGCCGTCAGCACCAGCGTCGCGGGTCCGTCCGACCCGATCGTGACGTACACCGGCCTGTCGCAGTGTTGACCTGTGCCGGTGCATACGACTGACAGCGGAATATCCCCGCAGCAGCTCTGCGCCGCGGCGGGAGCGGCGGAAAGCAGAACGGGGATGGCAATTGCGAGCAAGGTGCGGACGAAGCGGTGTCGTGTCATGTTCTCTCGAATGAATTCCGGAGTTGTGATGCGAGCCAGGTGTGTCCCGTGTGTGAGGCGGACAGCCCGGATGGTGTCGTGAATGCTCGCCAATGTGCGGCCGCGCGGCGTCGATGTGTTCCAGCACGCCCACCCGCTTGGGTCCCGAGCGACCGAGATGGG
This sequence comes from Phycisphaerales bacterium, assembly GCA_044222845.1. Classification (GTDB taxonomy): domain Bacteria; phylum Planctomycetota; class Phycisphaerae; order Phycisphaerales; family UBA1924; genus UBA2402. The sequence goes on along the minus strand of JBGAMO010000019.1, from coordinate 22,868 downwards.
CAAAGTGAAAGCCTCATGGTCGGTGCCCGCATTCGGGGCATGCGCCGGGCGTTGAGCGCAGGTCGTATTGGCAAGCGGGGCAGTGGCCGGGGAGGCGCGGCGGCCGGCGCGTGAGGGCGGCGGCCAGAGCGCTCAGCGCCAGGGGCATCCACAACGGCAGTAGGAACAGAGAGATGGTGCGAGCACCCACCGTCACCGTCGCGACGCGCCCGTCCCAGCCGCTCCAGAAGAACGTTTGCAGCACCGTGGAGGGAGCGACCAGGATGCGCGCCGAGGGCAGACCAGTCTGAATCACCAGGCCGCCCTGCTGGAGCTTGACCTGCCAATCGGTGCCCGGGATCATGCAGGGCGGCGTGCCCGGGTAGCTCACGCTCCAGCCGACGATGCACGTGAAGGCCACTGCAATTGAAAACCACCAACCGATACGGCGTGCTGTTGCCAGCCCGGCGGGTCGATTGGTGGCGGGTTGCATCGCGGAGTTTATCCGCGGGAAATTACGAGAGCAGCCGCGTCACCGTGTCGATGATCCGCTGTTCGCGGACATTGACCTGATGGAACATGCCGAACAGCCCGCCGCTGGCGGTGGCGACCTTGTTCGCAAACTTCACAAGGTCTTCGCGGAACTCCTTGAGCTCGGCGGGCGAGAGGATCTTGCGGAGTTCCCCGGCGTACATGCGCCACGCGGCGCGGGCATCGTCGTTGGGGCCGCGGTGCAGCCAGTCCTTCAGTCGGGCGATGGCCTGACCGTCCTGGGGCATTCCCAGCTTGACCGCGGCGGCGAGGACCGCCTCAATCTCGCTCTTGGAAACACTCCCGTCGGCCCAAGCGACCTCGACGAGCGGATAGAGCTTGAAGACCGCGAGCATCTCGCCGCGGACGCTGACGCCCACGAGGCGATCCAGCACTTCCTCGTTGGTGATGCCGGTGGCGGCGCGCAGTTCATCCTTGTCGACCTTGGTCTGGAAGACCTTCTTGAGCTTGTCGACCAACTCCGCGTCTTTGGTGCGGAAGTATCCTTCTTCGAAACTCTCTTCTCTGGCGTGGAATGCGTCGGTGGGCATGATGTCTGGCCTCGTAGGTGGTGTCTAAGTCTGACGGTAGCCCGGCGATCATGGGCCGCGGGCGGTATACCGCTGAACGGGGGATTGTAGGGAGATGGCGGTTGGCAATCAGCGCGGGCCCCGCGAAATGGTCCCCCTTTCGCCGCGATCCGCCCGCCAAAACTCAGGAGTCGGCGGAGACCGGGGACGCGAAACAGCGGCGAGTCGGGCCCGCCGAATCTCCCCCGCGGGGCCATACGTTTGGACATGAAGCCAACGGTCTCGATCAAGCGGCGGATGCTGCGCCTGGCGCTGCTGGCGCTGATCAACGTGGTTGTCATAGCGGTCATCGCCGTTTCGGCCGTGCTGTACGCGTGGACGAGCGCGGCGCGGCGTCTGCCCGCCCTGCACGGATGGCACATCCAACGGCCCGCATCGGAGTTCCACGCTTCCGACGAGCAGCCCGGGTTTGGCTTCAAGGAGTACCTGGCTCAAGAAGACCGCGTCTTTGCGGAGTTGGAGACGCTCATGAAGGGCGCGTGGTCGGCCGAGGAAGTGGGGCCGTACTGCCGGTTCCACACCGAATCCGCCTGCAACCCCTTCACCCTGCTCGACCGCAACTGGAACCGCACCTTCGTGCTCGAGGCTCCCACCCCCAAGGCGGGCGTGCTGCTGGTGCACGGTTTGAGCGATTCCCCGTACTCGCTGAGATCGCTGGGCCTGGAACTGCGCAATGCGGGGTGTACGGTGATCGGCCTGCGCGTCCCGGGGCACGGCACCTGCCCTTCCGCGCTGGCCGAGGCTCAGTGGCAGGATTGGGCCGCGGCGGTGCGGATCGCGATGAAAGGCCTGCACGACAGTGTGTCCGCCGGAACACCGCTGCTCATGGTTGGATACTCAAACGGCGGGGCGCTCTGCGTGCAGTACGCCGCCGCGGCGATGGATGATCCCCGCCGTCCCCGTCCGGACGGTCTGGTGCTCTACTCGCCCATGATCGGGCTGACGCCGCTGGCGGCGTTCACCGAGGTCTATCCGTTCGCGGCGACCGTGAGCGGGGAGGAAAAGCTCGAGTGGTCGAGCATCGAGCCCGAAATCGACCCCTTCAAGTACAGCTCCTGGCCCATCAACGGGAGCCTGCAGGGCTACCGCATGACGCAGGATGTGGAAGCGCGGCTGGCAACGCTCGCCGCAGCGGGGCGAATGAAGGAGTTCCCGAAACTGCTGACCGTGCAATCGGCGGCGGATTCGACGGTGCTCGCGACGCGCATGGTGGATGGGCTGATGGACCGCGTGTCGCCGGGGCGGGGCGAGTTGATCCTGTTCGACATCAACCGCGCATCGTGGATGGAAGGCTTGGTGAGCAGGGACTTTGCCAGGGAACTGGTGCCGCGGCTGAAGCGTGCGGACCTCTCCTTCACCTTCAACTTCGTGACCAACCGCTCCCCCAAGACCGCCGAACTGGAGGTCCGGACGCGCCGGGGAGCGCAGGTTCAGGATAGTGAAATCGGCGCTTCTTGGCCCAATGGTGTCTTCTCCCTCTCGCACGTGGCGCTGCCGATCCCGCCGGATGATCCGGTCTACGGCGAAGCGGGGCCGGGGATGAAACTCCCGCTGGGCGTGCTGACCGGGAGGGGCGAACGCGGCGTACTGGCGATCTCCGAAGGGCTGCTGATGCGGATGCGCTACAACCCCATGCACGCGTGGACGCAGAAACGAGTGATGGATTGGATGTTTGGGATCGTGGAGGAGACCAAGGGGCGCTAGCGGCCGGTGACGGGCCGGCGTTCGGCGGTGCGGACGTAGACCGGCCCGATGAGTCCGGAATCGAGCAGGGGTGAGTCCTTCTGCCAGTGCTTCCAGGTGGTGAACGTGAGCCGCTCCTTGGTGGGCCGGTCTTTGATGGAGGCCGCCGCGGAGTTGGCCTGCGGCGCGAACCACTGCGGCCACCCGTGGAGCGGGCTGGGTGTCGCGCGGGCCCACTGGGTGTCTTCGGGCAGCTGCTCATCGCCGATCAGGCGGTTCACCCACATGTTGGTGATTTTCACCGTGAGATGGTTCTTGCCCGGAGTCGCGAAAGGCGTGATGTCCGTTGCGAACGGGGCCTTCCAGCGGGTCGCGACCGGCTTGCCGTTGAGGTAGATCTCGGCGATATCGCGGACTTCACCCAGATCCAGGATGAACTGTTGCTGCGTTGTCGCGGCGGGCAGATCGATGTCCTTCTCGTAGGTCGCCGTGCCGGAGAAGTACCTGACGCCCGCGTCGCTGTGCTTTGTCCAGGAAGCCAGGGCGTCGAGCGTGATGCTCGCCGGTGCGCCGCGCCCGCCTTGGAAGGCAACCGTCCACGGCCCGGTGACCTCGATCGGTGTTGGGATCGACGCGATGCCGATCTGGTTCTGCGAGCCGTCGGCCGTGCGCACGGTAAACGTTCCCGGCTGGGAGGTGCGCAGCTCCACGCCTTCGGCGGTGCGGAACAACTCGTAAGGCGCGGGCCTGTCCGGCCCGAGCTCATAGAGCTCGAGCGTGGAGTTTTCGGGGGCCTGGCGCGTGACGGCCTTGCCGTCGATGGTGTACTCGATGCGCAGCCGCTTCTGATGGTTGTACGTGGGGTCGCCGAACGCGGCGTTGGTGGCCGGGATCTGCGTGTTGCCCGCAGCGACCATCGCGGCGACTTTCGCGGTGACGTCCACGCCCCCCGCGCCGTCGGTGGCTTCGTACATCGCCTTGGTAATCAAAACCTTGGGCGTGGCCCGGGTCGGGTCGCTCGGCGCATCGAGCGACGCGGCGTGCGTCGGGCCGGACCCCGGCCGCATGATGATGAACGCGGAACCAGATGGCTCAAAGTTCATCGTCACGGCGGTTCGGCCGGCTTGCTCGTGCCAGAGCGGCGCGGGCTGCATCGCGCCCGACTCGGCGGACCAGAGCTCGGGGGCCTTGCCCCGGACTCGGAACGAGCAGGTGATCTCCTGCGAGCGAGGCTTCTGGTTGCTGATGAAGTAGATGTCGGTGTCGCCGACCGTGCGGTGGATCCACGCGACATTGGGCGTACCACCGACAGACGCCGTGAACAGGGCGTCGGGCGCGGTGTTGGTCCGGGAGAGTGCGCGCTCAACCGTCAGGTCCGACCAGACCGCCCCGGCCGGCAGAGGCGCGCTGTCTGGTTGCGGTGCAACATGCCAGAGGCCTTGAGCCTTTCCTTGCAGCGCGGCGTCGGCGGGGGCGTCGCGCAGGCTCGGCGAGTGCTTGGGGGCGGGGCCGATGATGGTGGCCCCGCTCTGCGCCAGCGTGGCGATGCGATCCAACAGCGCGGGGGTCATGAACGGCGTGTCCGGCAGCACCAGCACGCGGTACGCCATGCCGCTTGCGAGCACGATCGAACCGTCCTTGACGCTCACGTTGCGGAGCGCATCGGGCCCGCAGGAGTCGTAGTCGTACCCCAGAGCCTTGAGTTCCGGGTGGTGCGGGGCGCCGTTGGGGGCGCTCTCGCCGGCCAAATAGAGCACATCCGCCGCGAAGCGCCCCTGCTGCAGCATGAACTGCGAGCGTGTCAGGTACTGCACCCACTGCGGGCCGCCGTGCTCCCACCAGGTGTTGGTGCGCTCAAAGTGCGTTCCCCATTGGCCCATCGTCATCCCCGGCTCGATGTTGAGCCACGGCTGGTGGGCGTAGCGGTGGATGATGCAGCGGTTGATGCCCTCGGCGAACATCAGGTCGCCCACCGCCTTGAGCGACGCCGGATGATTGAGCCAGCGGCCGGCGCCCGGAGCCGCGGTGAAGCTCTCCGCGCCCACGATGCTCTTGCCGAACACATGGGCCACGCTCGCGGCGAGCTTGACCGAGTACCGCATGTCGGCGTTCACCCAGAACTCTCCCATGATGATGTCCGCCTCGCTCCCCACCTGCGTGCACTCGAACGGGCCGTCGTACGGCTCGACGGACGAGAGCAGGCCGTTCTTGCGGCAGGTCTGCGCGAACGCCGTGTAGTAGTTATCCGCGAACAGATCCCCGACCGTGCGGCGAAGATCCCACAGGAAGCGCTCGGAAGTGTCCGCGTTTTCGATGTACCGCCCGGTGATGACGGGCAGAAGCAGCAGCGGGTCATACCCGCGTCGGGCCAGGAACTCCTCGCGGAACCGCGGCGACCAGTTCTGGCACCCCACCTCGTAGCTGTCCACGAGTACGCTGCGGAGCGACGCGCCCGCGAGCGGCCCCAACTCTTTGATGAGCGGCTCCATGCCGCCGGCCCAGTAATGCTCGAAGGCCTCGCGGCTGAGCTTGTCGACCTCCAGGCCGCGGCCGGGAACGGGCGATGGCGCGTTCACCGCGCCGGTGGGCGTGTGGCCGATCCGCAGCACCGTCCAGTCTCCCGCGGGCGCCTCCCACGCGAGCGTTCCATCCTTGAACTTGGCGGAAAGATCGACGACCGCGCCGCGTGCGATCGCCGCCCCGGCGGGCGCGGCGTCAAGCGACGGCTGCAGGCCGTACTTGTACTCGTACAGGGCCTTGGCCTTGATGTCCGGGATCCTCGCGGCGTCGTTGGCGGGGGTGGGGAAGGCCAGCACCGCGATGTCGCGGTAGTAGTTGTGATTGGTGCGCGGTTGGGCGAGCTTCTCAGTGAAGCGCGCCGGGCCGTGGATGCGGGTCTCGCTGGTCACCAGCGTCTGCATCGCGTCCTGGGGCTGCACCCACGGACCGCCGCTGCTCGACCAGCCCGCGCAGTTGTGGATGCACAGTTCCAGCCCCAGGCGCTGCGCTTCCGCCGCGGCGTGCTTGACCATCTCCCGCCACTGCGGCGAGTTGTACGCGATGGGCCCCTCGGGAATCTCTTCCGAGACATTGAAGATCTGCGCCCCGCCCAGCCCGATCCGCTTCATCGCCTCGAGGTCGGCGGTGATGCCTTCCTTGGTGACGTTGCCGTTCATCCAGTGCCACCACGTGTGGGGCTTGGCTGAATCCGGTGGCTGCGCAAAGCCCGAGGCCAGGTCGTCCGCCGCGACGGCGCGGAGGCAGAGCAATGCGAGCGAGGCGGCGCTGGCGAATCGGAGCGAAGAGGTGTTCACGGCGGGGCTCCTGGGGTGAGGCGGGAGAATAGCGTGGGGCCCCGATGAGCGTCGGGCGGCGGTCTGGCTCCCAGCCCGATGGCCAACAGCACCGCGGGCCCATGAACGTCGGCGGTGGTGCCGCGATTCACAGACCCGCGAATGCTGAAGTGGAAACAGCAGATCGTGATGTTACTGCAGGACCTTGATTTTGAGCTCACGGCTCTTGGAACTGACCGCGCCCGAGGGTTTCATCTGCAGCACCTTGAGCGACACGGTCGAACCTGCCCTCAGCGGGGTCGTGGGCTGGATGGAGTAGTTGCCTGCGTTGTCCGCGATCGCCGTGCCCAGCACGCGCGAGCCGCTGAGCAGTTGAACCGTGTTCCCGGCCACCGCCTGCCCCAGAATGGTCGGCTGCGTGTTGCGGGTGGCGATCTCGTTGGGCTTGCTGGTGGTCACGCGGTCCGCGGGATTGAGCGTGGGGGCCGCCGGCGTCGGCGGCGCTGCCGAATCCCGTGTGACGTACGTGGGATCGCTGAGGCCGGAGAGCTGATTCGCGCGGTTCTTCACGATGATCTGGTACGCGTGCACGCCCGTGGGTGCGTTGGTCACCTTCACGCGGTAGTGCCCGCTCGTGTTCACAATCGCCGTGCGGTTTGTCTGCGTGCCGTCGATGTAGATCCGCACCTGCGCGCGGGCCTCGGCGTTGCCGACGAAGTTGAGGTCCTTGGACGAGGTCAGCCCGTCGGCGGAGGAGATGCCCAGATCGCTGGCGGTATCCAGCACGGGCGCGTCGGGCTTGTTGCCGCCGCCGCCCCCGCCATCCCCGCTGCCGCCCCCGCCCCCCGTGCCGCCGGTGTATGTTCCGGTGGGGCGGAGCAGCACGGCGTGCTGATAGCCGGTGTCCACCCGCCGCGCCGTCGCGGCGATCACGCCCGAGTCGTTGATCGCGTTGGCCTTCTCGATGAGCCAGTTGGGGTCGGACGCGACGAGCGTGTTTAGATCGGTCACCACGCCGTCGCGCCAGCGCACCGCGCGGTACGCGCTCACGCCCACGGCATCGCCGTGCGTGTTCAGCCCCATCGCAAAGCTCGATGTCCCCGCGGCGAGCACGCCGAGATCGCCCACGTGCAGGATGTGACCGTCAACATCCACCTGCCAGCGGGTGGCGTGCCAGGTTCCGTCGGAGGTTTGTGATGCGCCCACGGCCCAGCCCGAGACGATCGCGCGGGCCTGCCCCTGCGCGCCGCCGATGGTGCCCATGTCCTTCGCCGTCGTCCCGATCCACAGGCACGGCCGCTGCCCGTTCTCCGCCGCGGTCGTGGAACTGCCCACGATGCGCCCCGTGTCGTCGATGCCCAGGCCCTTGGACGATTCTCCCCCCAGGGTTGCAAGCGTCGAGATCGATCCGTTCGCGTATCTGCACGCGCGTTCAACGGTGAGCCCGCCGCTGGCGATGAGCGCACTGCCGGCGACCTGCCCGGCGTCGTTCGCGGCACGCGCCGCGAACGCGCCCAGCGGCACGAGCGTCCCCGCGTCCACCATGAACGCTGATCGGCTCAGCCCGCCCATGTCGAACGAGTAGCCGTACACCTTGCCGCCGGCGGTGATGGCGAACGCCGCGTGCTCGGCGTACACATCGGTGATGGGGATCGGCGTGAGCGATGAATCGTGCAGGAACGCGTCGAAGTGCGAGTCCTGCCCCGTGGCGATGCCCGCCGCGGCACCGGTGGGGCCCACCGCGAGCGCCTGGGATTCGCCTCCGAATGTTCCCAGATCAACCAACTGGTATTCCTGAGCCTGGGCCGCGTGCGCGATGCCCGCCAGGGCGATCAGCGTGAGAGTGAGTCGTGTCATGATCGGTGCCTCCGGTGTGTGTTGATCGGCCCCTTAGTCGCCGCGGCGGTGGAAGAACGACTCGCCGGGCGTGGAGGTGTGGCAGACGGTGCATGTGTTGATGACGCCCGAGTGACCCTGCAGGCGGGTGGCCTGCGCGTTGTCCGCCTGGGTCATCGCGGGGCCGATGGCGTGGGGGCTCCCGTGGCATGCGTAGCACGCGACCCCGCTGTGCCCCACGGAGTTGCGGTACAGCGTTCCCGTCTGCTCGTAATCGTGCCCGGGCACGTTGTGGCAACTGTCGCACCTGGGCAGGTCGATCCACGGGCGACGCGACGCGCTGCCCACCGCCGCCATGGAGGTGTGGCAGGTCTTGCAATCCATGCCCCGCGCCGCGTGAACGTCGCGCTGGCAGGTGGTGCGGATGCCTGGGTGGCACGCGTAGCACTCGTTGGTCAGGTTGACCGCGCCCATGCGAGAGGCGTGGCCCGTGTGCATCGCGCCCGAGAGGCTCTCGATGCCCGGGTTGCCCGGCGCTCCCAGCGCGTTGTCGGAGTGGCACGAGGCGCACATCACCGGCTGCTGCTGCATGAGATGCGTGCCGTGAATGCGGTCGTGGGCCTTGAGAATATTGGTGCCCACCGTCTCGCCCTCGCTGGTGTGGCAGAGGTTGCAGGAAATCTCCCACGACACCGGCACCACCGCCTGCGTCTTGGCGACCACGGAGTTCCCGGATTTCACGGTGACGGTCGCGAGCGAGTAGGCGTTCTCTGTGCCGTCGTCGTCCATGGGCGTCACGGGGATGCCCTCGGCGACGAAGTCGCGCCGCGCAGAGTCGCGGCGCATCGCGCCCGAAAGGCTGAAGCCCTTGAGCCCCATGTCAGGCGCCAGCGGCACGCCGAAGAGCTGGGGCGCGTAGTTCCAGAAGTTCGTCTTGTCCGTCGAGTGCGTGTTCCCGGGGATCTCGAAGTTCACCGTGACGTTGCTGCCCGCGATGCTCGGCTCCCCGCCCCGCCGGATCACGATCGCCCGCAGCGTGTTGTACGGGGGCAGCAGCATGAACTGCGAGTAGTCGTTCTGCATGCAGTGCATGCCCAGGTCGTTGGCGGCGATGACGACGTAGTTGCCGCTGGACTGCGCCGCCGCCAGCGAGGGCAGCGCGGCGAGGGCGACGGCGATCCTCCGAAGATGTTTGAACATCGGCGTTCTCCTGGCATGACAGGCGGGGCGCACGACCCCGCCTCTGGTTGAGAGTGAGTCGCAGCGGAAACGAACGCTCCACCCGGAGTCATGAATAACTACATCTGTATATGCATGAAACGGTCGTGGTGTTTCAGTGCCGGCGCGGATTGTCCGTGGTGCGAAGTCAGATGAGATCGCGTCTCAGCGCCGCGGCAATTCTGCGCGGCAAAGTCCGGTTGATTCACGAATGCCCGAACCGCCGCGCGATGCTCAGCGGACGCATCATCGAGCGCTTCTTGCTCTGGTGGCCCGCCATGCGCCGCAGGATGTTGTCCAGCAGACGCACGGCGTCGAGCACGAAGGGCCCCTTGTTGAGCATCACGCACTCGGCCCGCTCGCCCATCGCGGCGTCGGTGATCTCCGACCGGCTGGGCAGGCCCTTCTTCGCGAGCGTCTCGAGCACCTGCGTGGCCCACATCACCGGCACGTGCGCCGCCTCGCAGATCCACAGGATCTCTTCCTGCACCTCCGCGAGCCGCTCGTAACCGATCTGGGTGGCCAGGTCGCCGCGCGCGATCATCACGCCCACCGCCGGGCTGCGCATCGCCGACATCAGCAGTTCCGGCAGCCGCGCGAACGCCGCGGCGGTCTCGATCTTGAGAACCAGCCCCAGGTCCGGCCGCCCCGCCGTGGCCAACGCGTCGCGGAGCATGTCGATGTCCGCCGGCCGCTGCACGAAGCTGAAGCCGATCATGTCCGCGTTCGCCGCGATGAACGGCAGGTGGCCCGCGTCGTCCTCGCTCAACGCCGGCAGGTTCAAGTCCGTGTCGGGCAGGTTGATGCCCTTCTCCGGCCCGAGCCTGAACCGCCCGCCGCGGCAGCGGATGATGCGCAGCACCGCGGACCGCTGGTCGACTCGGTCTACCACGCCCACGGCCTTGCCATCGTCGAGCATCACCCGGTGGCCCGGACGCAGATCGGTGAAGATCTGCCCCGGCGAGAGCGAGATGCACGCCGGGGAAATGATCCGCCCGGCATCATCGCGCACCGCGGCCCGGCCCGGCTCCGGGTCCGCCGTGACGACCAGTTGATCCCCGGGTGACAGTTCAATGATCCCGGGCACCGCCGGCAGGTTGGTGATGGTGCAGCGCAGACGCGGGTTTGATTCGGTGCGGAACTCGGTCCCGGGCGTGACGTACGCCGAGTGGGTTGATTGCGCCAGAACTCCGCCCGATTCGCTCGCGTTGACCGTGAGCAGGCGAGATCGTCCGGGCTGATCCGTGAACGTGATTCTTTCGCCGGGACGGAGCTGATCGACGAACGCCCCCGGCAGCATGAGCGTCGCTTCCGGCGTGATCACGGCGGGGGCCACGGGGCGTTCCTGGCGCGTGATCCACACCACGCACGGCCTCAACAGATCGCCGACGACCGAGCGGGGCGGGTTCCATGAGACCACGCGGGGACCCTCCGCGATGGGCCCGGTGCGGAGCTTGGGTCCCTCAACGTCCATGAGCACGCGACGGGGCCTGTCGCCGTCGGCCGCGGCTGCGCGCAGGTTCTGGATCATCGCCGCCCACGCCGCCCGGTCGTCGTGCGCGCAGTTGATCCGCATGACGTCCATGCCGCCCGCGACGAGTTCCCGCACCAGGCGCGGATCGGTCGCGGCTTCGGAGGGCATGGTGACCATGATGCGCACGTGCCGGCCCGCGGGCGCGTGGCCCAACAGCCGCGTCGTGCTGCGTTGCAGGAGTTCCTCGCCGCGGCGCATCGGGAACGAGGCGGCCGTGGGTGGCGGGGGCGCCAGCCCGGCGAGCGCGGCCAGTGCGCTGCGCACGGCGTCGATCGTGCCCAGCACGTGAGATTCCGAGCGCCCCAGCGATGAAAGCCCCAGCGCCGCCAGCGCGTGCTGGGTGTCGCGCAGGTCGTGCCGACGCAGCGCCAGGTAATGCACGAGGTTGCGCAGGCTGTCGCGCTGATCCCGCGGCACCACGCCCTGCTCGGCCGCGCACGCCTGCTCAAGGTCGAGAATGTCGGTGACGAGCGAGTCCAGCCGGTCCAGCAGCAGGCGCGGGTCGGCCTCATGCTTCTGGTGATCGGCGGCGTTGTGCTTCGGTTCGGTCATGGACATCGGCGCCTCCGTGCGCTGCCGGGGGAGTGGTGCGCCGCCGGGGCTCTTACGCCGTCGCCGGCGCGGCCTGCACCAGCGCCTCGCCCGCGGCGATGGCCCGCTCGTTGAGTTCGCGGAACTTCGCGGGCACCCGTGCCAGCACGGCCTTCTTCAGGCTCTGCGTGCTCACCAGCCCCGCGATGCGGTTGATCGCCGCGAGCGCCACGGTGTTGGCGACCACCTTGCTCCCGGTGTCGACGGCCGCCTGCGTGAGCGGCAACCGGTGCACGTGCCCGCCGCACGTGACCTCCGGGCCGATGTTGGTGGAGTCGATGATCACCGTGGTGTCCGGGCGGACCTTGGGCAGGTACTTCTTGGCCGCCTCCATCGACATGCACAACAGCACGTCGGGCACCGTCACCTCGGGGTAGGCGATCTGCCCGGCGGAGATGATCACCTCGGCCTTGCTCGAGCCCAGCCGCGCCTCGGGGCCGTACGTCTGGGTCTGCACGACGTTCTTGCCCTCGAGCATCGCCGCCTCGGCGAGGATCACCCCGGCGGTGATCAAGCCCTGGCCGCCCGCGCCGCTGAACCGGACTTGTACTGGGTCGTTCATGATCGGCTCCGTTTCCCCGCCGCCGCGGCGATCTTCTGCTGGTAGAGCGTGCCGTAGTCGGTGCGGAGTTCTTCGCGGAAGATGCCGGTGGGCAGCGTGTGCACCTCCGGCTCGTCGCTCTCGCCGCAGGTGCAATCCTGCATCGGAGAGGTGGTGTCCCGCAGGTACTTGAGCATGTCGTAGGGCTCGGACACCTCGTTCATCCGGCCGAAGTAGGTGGGGCACGAGGTGATGATGTCGATCACGGAGAAGCCGCGGTGCGTGATGGCTTGCTTGATCAGGGCCGTCATGTGCTTGTGATCGAACGAACTGGTGCGGGCCACGAACCCCGCGCCGGCGCCCAAGGCCAGTTGAACGAGGTCGAAGGGCTGCTCGAGCGCGCCCGCCATCGAGGTGGTGCTGCGCTTGCCCGTCGGGGTGGTGGGGGCCTGCTGGCCGCCCGTCAGGCCGTAGATGCCGTTGTTGAAGATGAGGGCGGTCAGGTCGAGGTTGCGTCGGCAGGCGTGGATGAAGTGGTTCCCGCCGATGGCCGAGGCGTCGCCGTCGCCCATGATGACGATCACGTGCAACTCGGGGTTCGCGAGCTTGATCCCCGTCGCGAACGTGAGGGCCCGCCCGTGGGTGGTGTGCATCGTGTTGAAGTCGAGCACGAAGGGCGTGCGGCCCGAGCAGCCGATGCCGCTCACCACGACGACCTTGTCCTGGTTGAGGCCCAGGTCTCCGATGCCGTCCAGCAGCGACTTGACGATCGTGCCGTTGCCGCACCCGGGACACCAGACGTGCGGGAGCTGACGGGCCCTGAGGAATCTGCGGTAGTCCTCGCTCATATCTGCACTCCTTGGGGAATCTCCGCCAGTTTGACCCGTGCCGAGTCGGCGATCTGGTCCGGGGTGAGCAAGTGTCCGTCCACGCGGTTGAGCGGAGTCACCTCGCACAGCCCTTCGGCGGCGCGGGCGATCTCCCGCACCAACTGGCCCATGTTCAGTTCGGGCACGATGATCCGGTCAACCAGTTCGGCGACCGGGCGGACGATGTGATCGGGGAAGGGCCACAGCGTCTTGAGGCTCAGCAACCCGGCGCGGACGCCCTGCGACCGCAGGATGTCCACCGCCGCCTGCGCCGGACGGCTGGTGATGCCGTACGTGACGAAAGCAATCGACGCGTCGTTCAGGCGGTACCGGTCGTACATCGCCAGATCGCGCACCTTGTTCTGCACCTTGCCCATCATCCGCCGCAGTTCCTTCGCCGCCGCCTCGTCCGCCACGGCGAACCCCTCGGCCCCGTGCGCCAGGCCCGTCACATGGAAGCGGGCGCCCGCTCCGAACGGGAGGAAGCTCTCGTCCGCGAACGGCCGGAACCCCTTGATGTCGGTGGGGGCCTTGCGGTTGAGCACTTCCAACTCGCCCGGCTCCGGCCAGGGGATGTTCTCACGCATGTGGGCGAGGACTTCATCCATCAGCAGGATCACCGGCACGCGGTACGTCTCCGCGAGGTTGAAGGCCTTGACCGTCATTTCGAATGTGTCGCGCACGGTCGAGGCGGTGAGCACGATCACCGGGTGGTCGCCGTGCGTGCCCCAGATCGCCTGCATCACGTCGCCCTGCGCGCCCTTGGTGGGCTGACCCGTGGAAGGGCCCCAGCGCTGGCAGTTCACGATCACGCACGGCGTCTCGGTGATCGCGGCGTACCCGATCCCCTCCTGCATGAGCGAAAAGCCCGGTCCGCTGGTGGCGGTCAGCACCTTGGCCCCGCCCCAGGAAGCGCCGATGATGGCCGAGATCGAGGCGATCTCGTCTTCCATCTGGATGAACGTGCGTCCCGCAGCGGGCATCTCGTGGGACAGGATCTCCATCACTTCGGAACTGGGCGTGATGGGGTACCCGGCGTAGAAGTTGCAGCCGGCGTACAGCGCGCCGAAGGCGCACGCCTCGTTGCCCTGGATCAGTCTCTGAGCGCTCATGAAGCCACCTCGTTTTCATACGCAATCGTCCGGGCCCGGTCCGAGCCGCCCTTGGCGATCCAGATCGCAAAGTCCGGGCACCTGGCCTCGCACAGCCCGCAGAAGACGCACGTGCCGACGTCCTTGACGATGATCCTGTTCGCCTGGTCCAGCGCCAGCGTGCTCACGGGGCAGCTCGTGACGCAGATGTTGCAGCCCTTGCACGCGGCCGGCGCCGTGGTAAGGCGGTAGTCCATCTGGAAGTGACGCAGCGTGCCGTCCACCGGCTCCACACGCGGGGGCGGCGCTTCCTCATGCGCCGGGCGTGCCGTGCCCGCGAACACCCGGGCCATGGCCCGTGCGGCCTCGCGCCCGTCGCGGACGGCCTGCACCACGGTGGCGCCGCCGTTGATGCAGTCGCCGCCGGCGAAGATCTTCGGCTGGCTGGTGCGCATCTCCGCGTCGACCTTCACGATGCTGCCTCGCATCTCAACGCCCAGCGCCGCGAACAGATCGGTGTGCGGCCGTTGACCGATGGCCTTGATGACGGTGTCGACCTCGAGCACGAACTCGGAGCCCTCGATCGGCTCGGGACGCGGGCGGCCGGATTGGTCGGGCTTGCCGAGCCTCATCCGCACGCACCGAACGCCCGTCACGCGGTCCTTGCCGATGAACTCGACCGGGGCCACGAGCGGGATGATGTGGACGCCCTCTCGCCGCGCCGCGGCGATCTCGTGCGCAAACGCCGGCATCTCCGCCTCCGAGCGGCGGTAGAGCATCATGACCTCGGCGGCGCCGAGCATCACCGACTGACGGGCCACGTCGACGGCGGTATTCGCCGCCGTGGCCGCCGTGCTTCGCAGAATGATGCTCTCGCGGGCCACGTCGATGGCGGTGTTGCCGCCGCCGATGATCGCCACACGGGCGCCGATGCGCAGGCCGCCGGCGGGCCCCAGCTTCAGGGCCTCGATGAACTTGAGTGATTCCCACACGCCCGGCAGGTCCTCGCCGGGGATCTTCGCGGGCATGTCGTCGCCCATGCCCACGCCCAGGAACAGCGCGTCGTGCGTGGCCCGCAACTGCTCGATCGTGATGTCCTTGCCGATCGTCACCCCCATCCGCACGTTCACGCCCAGCGACTTGATCTGTTCGATCTCCGCCGGCAGCGGCTTGTACTGCTGCTTGTACGGCGCGATGCCTCGGGTGACCAGGCCGCCCGCAAAGTCGCGGCGTTCGTACACCGTCACGGCGTAGCCCAGCCGCGCCAGTTCCGCCGCGCACCCCAGGCCCGCCGGTCCCGCGCCCAGCACGCCCACGCTCTGCGGGTGCTTCTTGGCCGAGGCGTGAACGACATGGGTGCCCGAGTCCATCGCGTGGTCCGTGGCGTTGCGCTGCAGCCTCGCGATGTGGATGGGGCGGCGGCCTTCCTTGAGCAGCACGCACGAGCCCTCGCACAGCACCTCCACGGGGCACACGCGCGAGCACGTGCCGCCCAGGATGTTGGCGTCGAAGATCTTCTTGGCCGCCGCGAGCGGCTTGCCGTTGGCGATGTCGAGGATGAACCCGGGCACGTCGATGCCCGCCGGGCAGGCGTTGGCGCACGGGGCCAGGGCGCACGGGCCGCCGCACTGCAGGCACGCCTGCGCTTCGACAACGGCGTGCGCATCGTCCAGGGTCGGGTGCGCGTCACGCAGCACGGGTCCGCTGGCCGGGGCATCGGGGATATGGGTCACTGGTCACCTCGGTTCGCTCGCTCCCGGGCGGGAGTCGTGTGAGCGGTTCAGATCGTCTCGGGCACCATCTTGATGGCCCCGCACGGGCACTCGTTGGCGCACAGGCTGCATCCCTTGCAGTAGTCGTAGTTGAACTCGTAGCGCTTGCCCTGCCCGAGCTTGATCACCGCGTTGTCGGGGCAGACGCCAAAGCAGTTGTCGCACTCGAAGCAGTTGCCGCACGAGAGGCAGCGCCGGGCCTCGAACAGGGCGTTGGACTGGTCCAGCCCGCCCACCACCTCCTCGAACGTCGATTCACGCCGCGCCAGGTCGAGCATCGGCTGCACCGTCGCCGGCGCGTCGGAGTAGTACCAGGAGTTAAGCGCGTCGAACACCGCCAGCTCGTGCTTGGGCGGCGGGGCGTACACGCTGTTCTTGAGGTACGCGTCGATGCAGCGGGCCGCCTTCTTGCCGTGGCCCACCGCCACCGTGACGGTGCGCTCCGCGGGCACCATGTCGCCGCCGGCGAAGACGCCCTTGCACCCCGTCATCATGTTGGTGTCAACCTGCACCACGCCGTCGTTGATCGACAGGCCCTTGAGCTTGCCCAGGAAGGAAAGGTCAACGTCCTGGCCCAGGGCGAGCACGAGCGAGTCCGCCTGCATCTCCTCGTACTCGCCGGTGGGCTGCGGCTTTCCCTTGTCGTCGAGCTTCATCTTCTCGACGGTGAAGGTGCCGCCGCTCTCGGATTTGATCGTCGAGAGCCACTTGAACATGATGCCCTCTTCCATCGCCTCCTGCACTTCAAAGTCGTGGGCGGGCATCTTCTCGCGGGTGCGGCGATACACAACGATCGTTTCGGTGGCGCCCAGGCGCTTGGCCGAGCGGGCCGCGTCCATGGCGGTGTTGCCGCCGCCGTACACCAGCACGCGCCGGCCCAGCAGCGGCTGTTCGCCGGTCTCCATGCCCCGCAGCAGGGAAACGGCGTCCAGGATCTTGGAAGCGTCGCCCGCCGGGATGTACGCCCGCTTGGCCAGGTGCGCACCCACCGCGAGGAACACCGCGTCGAACCGGCCCGTCGCCAGCACCGCGTCCAGGTCATCGACCCTGGTGTTGAGTTCGATCTTCACGCCCAGGTCCACGATGCGCTGGACCTCCGCGTCGAGCACCTCGCGGGGCAGGCGATACTTGGGGATGCCGAAGCGCATCATGCCGCCGGCGAAGGGGCCCGCCTCGCGGATGGTGACCTTGTGGCCCAAGAGCGCCAGGTGGTACGCCGCGGCGAGCCCCGAGGGGCCGGCGCCGACGACCAGCACGCTCTTGCCCGACGCCTTGGCCTCGACGTTGACCTTCCATTTCTCGGCGATCGCCAGATCGCCCAGGAAGCGTTCGATCGCGTGGATGCCCACGGGCTTGTCGAGCTTGGCGCGGTTGCACGCGCCCTCGCAGGTGTGGTAGCAGACCCGGCCCATCACCGCGGGCATCGGGTTGTCCTTCATGATCTGCCGCCACGCCGCCTCGTAGTTGCCCTCTTCGGCGTGGAAGAGCCACTGCTGGATGTTCTCGCCCGCCGGGCAGGCGTGGTTGCAGGGAGGGAGCCGGTCGACGTACACGGGGCGCTCGGTGCGCCACGAGCCGGTCTTGTTCGCCAGGCTCGATCCCACGTCGAGCGTGATGGCAAAGGGCTTGTTCATGGGTGTGCTCCCTGCTCTGACTTGTCCAGCAGCCCGAACCGCCTGATGTTGCGGTCCGCGATCGCCTGGATCATCGCGATCCGCCGTTCATCGCGCTTGGGCGAGAACAGGTGCGAGAACCGCGACTGCATCTTGAGATAGTCTTCCACCGGCACGCGGCGACGGATGGTCCGCCGGCCCGTCACCTCGCCCGCCTCGGCCTCGAAGATCGGGAACAGCCCCGACTCGGCCGCCAGGCGGGCCACCTTGAGCGTGTCGCCCGTGTCGCAGCCCCAGCCCAGCGGGCAGGGAACGTGCACGTGCAGGTACCGGGCGCCGTGGATCGCCATCGCACGCCCGACCTTGTATTCCAGGTCGCGCAGGTCCGCGACGGACGCCGTGGCGACGTACGGGATGCCGTGCGCCATCGCGATCAGCGGAACGTTCTTGCCCTGGCCGAAGACGTTGCCCGGCTCCTGCCCCGCGGCGGGGGTGGTCATCGTCCGGGCGGCCGCTGGCGTCGCGCTGGAGCGCTGGATGCCCGTGTTCATATAGGCCTCGTTGTCGTAGCAGATGTAGAGCACGTCGTCGTCACGCTCGAACATGCCCGAGAGGCACGCGAAGCCGATGTCGACCGTGCCGCCGTCGCCGCCCTGGGCAATGACCCGAACGTCCTTGCGGCCCTTGACCTTCATCGCCGCGGCCATGCCCGTGCCCACCGCCGCGGCGTTCGCGAACAGCGAATGCAGCCACGCCACCCGCCACGATGATTCCGGGTACGGCGTCGAGAAGACTTCCAGGCACCCCGTGGCGTTGGCCACCACCAGCCGCCCGTTGACCGCCCGCATCGCCGCGTCCAGCGCGTAGCGTGCCCCCAGCGCCTCGCCGCAGCCCTGGCAGGCTCGGTGGCCGGAGTTGAGCGAGTTGTTGCGGTCGGCGTCGGATTGCACGCTGCGGACCGACACGTCCAGCAGCCGGTTGCCGACCGTGAACGTGCCCGTCTGATAGAACTTGACGCGAGATGCGCCGGTCATGGGATATTCCTTCTCTAGCTGACGCGTGCCGCCATGGTGCCGATGTCGCGGAGAATGGCCTCTGCTGTCGGCCCGGTCCGACGCGTGACGCGTTCACGCTCCAACTGCCGGTTGATCACCGCCGTGTTGAGATCCATGAACGAGAGGGGTTCGAGCGTGTCCTGGATCGCCCGCGTGAAGACCTTGCGCAGGCTCGTCTGCGTGATGGCCCGGCCGCCCAGCCCCGCGATGACGGTGCTGACCTTCGTGTCCCGCCCCTGCAGCGCCATCCGCAGGTTGTGCGAGACGTTGCCGCCGATGCCCACCGACAGGCTCTTCTCGATCGTCACCACCCGCTTGGCGTGGCCGATCGCCGCGTGCAGCGCGGCGGTGGGGAACGGCCGGAAGGAGCACAGGCTCACCGACCCGATCTTCACGCCCTCGGCACGCATCTGATCGATCACGTCCTTGATCGTGCCGTTCACCGAGCCCAGCGCGACGATCACGGTCTCGGCGTCTTCCGTGTGGTAGGTGTGCAGCAGGCCGCCTGAGGCGCGCCCGAAGATCCGTCGGAACTCTTCCGCCAACTGCGGGATCCGCTCCAACGCCTGCATCTGCTTGTGGTGCGCCAGGTACCGCACCTCCATGAACGCCTCGGGGCCCACCATCGCGCCGATGGTGACCGGTTCGTCGGGATCAACAACCTGGCGGGGTTCGTAGGGCGGCAGGAAGGCGTCCACCTTTGACTGTTCCGGCACGTCGACCCGCTCGTAGGCGTGGGTGAGGATGAAGCCGTCGACGCACACCATCACCGGCACGCTGAGTTCTTCCGCCAGCTTGAAGGCCTGGATGTGCAGGTCGGTGGCTTCCTGGTTGTTCTCTGCGAATAGCTGGATCCAGCCCGCGTCGCGCAGCGCCATGCTGTCGGTGTGGTCGTTCCAGATGTTGATCGGGGCGCCGATCGAGCGGTTGCCCACCGTCATCACGATCGGCAGTCCCAGGCCCGACGCGTTGTACACCGCCTCGGCCATGTACAGGATGCCCTGGCTGGCCGTCGCGGTGTACGCCCGCGCGCCGCACGCCGAAGCGCCGATCGCCACAGACATCGCCGCGAACTCGCTCTCCACGTTGATGTACTCGCAGTTGGCGAGCTTCCCGCTCTTCACGAGCAGGCCCAGCCCTTCCACGATGTGCGTCTGGGGCGTGATGGGGTACGCGCAGATCACTTCCGGCCGGCATAGCGCCACAGCCTCCGCGATCGCGATGGAGCCTTCGCATTGCTTAAGCATGGGCCAACGCTCCCTTCGGGGTCGTTACGCCGCCCGCGAGTTCGAACGCTTCGCGGGCCGCGGCGACGTTCTTCTCCGCCACCGCTTCCTTGAACTTCTGGCGGATCGCCGCCTCGACCGACGACAGGCACAGCTTTCTGGTGATCGCGCACAACGCGGCCAGTAGCGGCACGTTGGGCACGGGGCGCCCAACGTGCCGAACCGAAAGCTCAGTCGCCGGGATCGCGCACGCATGCCCCGGCGGGAGCGAATGTAGCAAATCGTTGATCCCCAGCTGATCCAGGCCGCGCCCGGAGTTGATCAGCACATAGCCCTTGGGGTTCAGGCCCTCGAACACGCTCACCTGGTGCAGCAGCGTGGGGTCCTGGATGATCAGGGCGTCGGGCTGCGTCACCGGCTCGCGCGAGCGGATCTCGCGATCGTCGATCCGGCAGAACGCCATCACCGGGGCGCCCATGCGCTCGGATCCGAAACTCGGGAACGCCTGCGCCCACCGATTCTCAAGGAACGCTGCGACCGAGAGCATCTCCGCGGCGGTCACGACACCCTGACCGCCTCGTCCGTGGATACGTACCTGGAACATTCCGCACAACCTCCCCTGGTCCGCGGAAGTGGGGCTTAGTGCATCCCGCTTCCGGTCGCCAGGTTCTTGACCAGTTCGCCGACGACCGCCTTCGCGTCGCCGAAGAGCATCCTGGTCTTGTCAAGGAAGTACAACTCATTATCGATGCCGGCAAAGCCCGGGTTCTTGCTGCGCTTCACGCCGTACACCGTCTTGGCCCTGTCCGCATCGATGATGGGCATGCCGTAGATCGGGCTGTTCTTGTCGTAGCGGGCGCAGGGGTTCACGACGTCGTTGGCGCCCAGCACCAGGCACACGTCGCACTGCGGCATATCGGGGTTGATCTCGTCCATCTCGATCAGGTCCGTGTACGGGATCTCCGCTTCGGCGAGCAGCACGTTCATGTGACCGGGCATACGTCCGGCCACCGGGTGGATCGCGAACTTCACATCCACGCCCCGCTTCTTGAGCTGGTCGTAGAGCTCGCGAACCTTGTGCTGAGCCTGTGCAACCGCCATGCCATACCCCGGCACGATCACCACCAGGCTCGACTGGCCCATGATCGCCGCCGCGTCCTCGGGAGTCTCGGACTTGTACGTCTTCTGCTCGCCCCCGACGGCCTTCTGCTGCACCTGCCCGAACGCGCCGAAGAGCACATTCGAGAAAGAGCGGTTCATGGCCTTGCACATGATGATGGACAGGATCAGGCCGCTCGAGCCGTCCAGAGCGCCCGCCGTGATGAGCAGCTTGTTGTCCAGCACGAACCCCATCGCCACCGCGGCCAGCCCCGCGTACGCGTTCAGAATCGCGATGACCGTGGGCATGTCGGCCCCGCCGATCGGCATGACCAGCATCCAGCCGAAGTTGAAGGCCAGGAAGACCACGCCCGCGAACATCCACAGGGCGTACGGGCCGGTGGGGTTGACCACCAGCAGCACGCCCAGGATGACCGCCACGCCGAAGGAGATGAAGTTGACGATGTTCTGGCCCGGGTACACCCACGGACGCTGCGGGATCCACTTGACCTCCTGCAGTTTCGCCGCGGCGATGATCGAGCCGGTGAACGTGAGATAGCCCAGCAGCACTTCCAGCACGATGGCGCCCACGCGGAACGAGGTGAGGTCCGCCGGCGTGTGCAGGTACCAGTACAGGAACTTGGCCGTTCCCACCAACCCCGCCGCCAGGCCGCCGAAGGCATGGGAAAGGGCCGTCCGCTGCGGCACCGCCGTCAGCGGCACGTTGCTCAGCCACACGCCGGGCCCCACGGCCAGCGCGATGGGAACGATGATCCACAGGTATCCCGTGACCTCCGGCCGCGCCCACGTGAAGAGCACAGCCAGGGACATCGCGGCCACCCCGGCGAACACGCCGCGCCGGGCCGTCTTGGGATCGCCCATCCAGTGGATGGAGAAGATGAAGAGCCCCGCGGCGAGCAGGTAGGCCAGCTCGATCAGCGTGTTGCGGTTGGCTGTGGAAAGGATGTCGCCCAGGAATGCGAAGGAGGTATTCACTTGCCACCTCCCGTCGGGGCGTTGAACATCTTGAGCATGCGGTCGGTGATCATGAAGCCCGAGATGATGTTCGTCATCGAAGCGAAGAGGGCCACGGCGCCCATCGCACGGACCCAGACCGGGTAGTGCTCGCCGCCCGCGACGATGATCGCACCCACGACCGCGATCGCCGAGATCGCGTTCGTCAGCGACATCAGCGGGGTGTGGAGCAGCCGGCTCACCCGGCGGATCAGGCCGATGCCGATGAACGTCGACAGCATGAACACGAAGAGCATCGAGATCAGGTCAAGCTGCACCGGGCCGTGGGCGGGCGGGGGGGTATCGACGCCCTGGGCGCACGCCACCGACGCCAGCAGGGCCGGCGTGAGCATGCATGCGGTTCTGGAGAATCGGGTCATGGTGTCCTCGCGAAAAAAGTCTGTAGGGAAAGAACGCGACGCCGGGCCTGGGGTTGTCAGCCGCCCGCGGCCGCGATCGCCTCTTTCGTCTTGGCGTGCAGGATCTCGCCGCCGTGGGTGATGGCGGCGCCCTTGATGATCTCGTCGTTCATGTCGAGATTGAACTTCTTGTCCTTCCAGAAGGCCATCAGGAAGTTCAGCATGTTCCTGGACCACAGCGTGCTGGCGTCCGCCGGCATCGAACTGGGCAGGTTCAGCGGGGCCACGACCTTCACGCCGTTCTCGACGATCGTCGTGCCGGGCTTGGAAAGTTCGCAGTTGCCACCGCCCTCCGCCGCCAGGTCGACGATGACCGAGCCCGGCCGCATCTTGCGGACGATGTCTCCGCTGATGAGCTTGGGCGCGAACACCCCGCCGATCAGGGCGGTGGTCACGACCAGGTCGGAGATCGCGCACTGCTCGGCGAGCATCTGGCTCTGCCGGGCCTTGTCCTCGGCGGAGAGCTCCTTGGCGTAGCCGCCGCCCGCAGCCGCGCTCTGCTTGAGCTCGATGCCCACGTACTTGGCGCCCACGCTCTCGATCTGCTCTTTCACCTCCGGACGCACGTCGGTCGCGAAGACCTGCGCACCCAGACGGCGGGCGGTCGCGATGGCCTGCAGCCCCGCGACGCCCGCGCCGATGACGAAGACCTTGGCCGGGAAGATCGTTCCCGCGGCGGTCATGAACATGGGGCAGTAACGCGCCAGTTCAACCGCGCCCAGGAGTACGCCCTTGTACCCGGCGATGTTGGCCATGGAAGAAAGCGTGTCCATCGCCTGCGCACGCGTCGTGCGGGGGATGGCGTCCGTTGAAAATGCCGTGACCTTGCGGCCCGCCAGGGCTTTCATCAGCCCCGGGTTGCGGGCGGGCATGAGCGACGCCAGGAGCATCTGCCCCTCGTGCATCATCCCCACC
>JBGAMO010000018.1:0-43236 GCA_044222845.1 Phycisphaerales bacterium | reverse complement strand
GCCATTGGACGCTCGACCCCACCACCTGCTTCCTCAACCACGGCTCCTTCGGCGCTTGCCCGCGCGAGGTTCTCGCGGCCCAGTCCCGCGTCCGCGAGCAGATGGAATCCGAGCCCGTACGATTCTTCGTTGAAGAGTTCGAATCGCTCGTCGACGCCGCCCGCCGCTCCCTCGCGGCGTTCCTCCACTGCGATTGGCGCGACCTGGCGCCCATGCCCAACGCCACCAACGCCGTCGCCACCATCGTCGAGAACTTCGCCGATTCCGGCCGCCTCGCCCCCGGCGATGAGATCCTCACCAACGACCACGAATACCCCGCCTGCCAGAACAACCTCCGCCGCGCCGCCGCGCGTGCCGGGGCCAGGATCGTCGCCGCCCCCGTTCCCTTCCCTTGCCCCTCCCCCGACGCCGCGGCGGACTCCATCCTCTCTCACGCCACCAAGCGCACCCGCCTGGCCCTCATCAGCCACGTCACCAGCCCCACCGGCCTGGTCTTCCCCGTCGAGCGAGTCGTCCGTGAACTCGAAGGCTCCGGCATCGCAACGCTCGTCGACGGCGCCCACGCCCCCGGCATGGTCCCCACGCTCAATCTCACCACGCTGGGCGCATCCTTCTACACCGCCAACTGCCACAAGTGGATCTGCTCTCCCAAGGGCTCGGCCTTCCTCTACGTCCGCAAGGACTATCAGGAAGGCGACGCCCCCATCCGCCCGCTGGTCCTCTCCAACAACGCCGAAAAGCCCAAGCCCGGCCGCTCTCAGTTCCTGACCGAGTTTGATTACATCGGCACCAACGACTATTCCGCCTTCTTCACCATCCCCGACGCCATCCGCTGCATGGGCGCGATGCACCCCGGCGGCTGGCCCGGCGTGATGCAAGCCAACCACGACCTGTGCCTCGCCGGACGCGACATCATCTGCCGCGAACTGGGCATCACCCCCACGGCCCCCGACGACATGGTCGGCTCCATCTGCACCATGATCCTGCCCGCGCACGATGAAGCCCGCCGCCAGCGCCTCGCCCAGCGCCCCAGCCGCTACCACGACGCGATCCAGGACGCCATCCTGAAGAAGCACCGCATCCAGGTCCCCTTCTGGGGCCTGGCCGCAAAGCCCGAACGCTTCCTCCGCATCTCCGCGCAGTTGTACAACTCGCTCGATCAGTACAAATACCTCGCCGCCGCGGTGCGTGAGGAACTCGCCATTGAATCCAGGCTCTGATCCCTCACCCGCACCACCCATGCCCCCCACCCCCCCCCGCAGCCACGCGGCCGCATTCCTCTCCCTGCTCGGGCGCCTGGGCCCGTTGCTGGCGCTGTTATTGCTCATCGCCCTCGCCACCGCCCTGGACCAGAACGGCTCCTTCCTCTCCGTCCAGAACTTCACCAACATCCTGCGCCAGAACTCCTTCGTCGGCATCATCGCCCTGGGCATGACCGCCATCATCGTCCTGGGCGGCATCGACCTTTCCGTGGGCTCCATGGTCGCGCTCGTCGGCGGCGTCGGCATCCTCGCCATGAACAAGGCCGGCGCCGCCGGTTTTTCCACCGCCGCGAGCATCTGCGTGGGCGCCGCAACGATGCTCCTGCTGGGCTCCGCCCTGGGCGCGTTCAACGGGTTCGTCGTCGCCGCCGGCCGCATCCCGCCCTTCATCGCCACCCTGGGCGGCATGGCCATCTTCCGCTCGCTCTCCCTCCTGTTCGCCAACGGCGGCGAGTACCGCGCCTCGGTCCCCGGCTTTGAGAAGATCGGCGGGGCCTCCTGGACGCTGCCCATCAGCTACACCCCCGCCGGCGCCGACGCCGCGGTTAAGCTCGTGGACCTGCGGTTCGACCTGCCCACCTGCGTCTTCCTGGGGCTGGCCGTGGTCCTCTCGATCGTGATGTCCCGCACCACCTACGGCCGCCACGTCCACGCCATCGGCGACAACGAGCACGCCGCGCACTACGCCGGCATCCACCTCGGCCGCATGCGCGTCGCGACCTACGCCCTCATGGGCCTGCTCTGCGCCGTCGCCGCACTGCTCGTCTCCTCACGCATGAACTCCGTCTCCAGCGCCCAGACCGGCTCGATGTACGAACTCGACGCCATCGCCGCCGTCGTGGTCGGCGGCGCTTCCATGCGTGGCGGCCGCGGCGGCATGTGGGGCACCGTCGTCGGCGTCCTCATCCTGGGCGTCATCAACAACATGCTCAACATGATCTCCAGCACCGAGACCCTCAAACGCCTGGGAATGGAGGGCATCAACATCGCCCACCTCCAGGGCCTGGTCAAGGGCCTCATCGTCATCGCCGCCGTCCTCGTCCAACGCGGCCGCACCGCCTGATACCCTACCTTCACGATCCCAATGCCCACGGACTCCCCACCGCAATCCCCGCAAGAAATCCAAGCCGCGGCACAGAAGTTCCGCGATGACTTCGCCGCCGTCACCGCCCAGATCGCCAACGCCGTCGTCGGCCAGGCCGATATCGTCCAGTCCATCCTCACCTGCCTCTTCGTCGGCGGTCACGCGCTGCTCGAAGGCGTCCCGGGCATCGGCAAAACGCTGCTGGTCCGCACCCTCGCCCGCGCGGTGGACCTCTCGTTCTCACGCATCCAGTTCACGCCCGACCTGATGCCCGCCGACATCTCCGGCACCACCGTCGTCATGGAGATCGAGAACGAGAACGGCCGCCGCGAGCGTCAGTTCCGATTCCAGCCCGGCCCCATCTTCGGCCAGATCGTCCTCGCAGACGAGATCAACCGCGCCACCC
Organism: Phycisphaerales bacterium; assembly: GCA_044222845.1. Lineage (GTDB taxonomy): Bacteria > Planctomycetota > Phycisphaerae > Phycisphaerales > UBA1924 > UBA2402. Next base: position 40,484 of record JBGAMO010000018.1, on the reverse strand, counting down.
CCAAGACCCAGTCCGCCCTGCTGGAAGCCATGCAGGAGCGCAGCGTCACCGTCGGCGGCGTCTCGCACGCCCTGCCCGAGCCCTTCATGGTGCTCGCCACGCAGAACCCCATCGAACAGGAAGGCACCTACCCGCTGCCCGAGGCCCAGCTCGACCGCTTCTTCTTCAAGGTCCTGAGCCTGCCCCCCAACCGCGCCGAACTCAGCGAGATCCTGAACCGCACCACCACCGCCGCCAACGCCTCCGTCTCCCCCGCCATCGACGGCCCCACCCTGCTCGCCCACCAGCGCCTGGTCCGCCGCGTCGCCGTGGCCCCCAGCATCCAGGATTACGCCGTCCGCCTCGTCCTCGCCACTCACCCCACCAACCGCGAGTTCGCGACACCCATGGTGGGCAAGTACATCCGCCTGGGCGCATCGCCCCGCGCCGCGCAGTCCATCCTTCTCGCCGGCAAGTGCCGCGCCCTGCTTAACGGCCGCGCCGCCGTCAGCACCGAAGACCTCCGCGCCGCCGCGCTCCCCGCCCTCCGCCACCGCCTCATCCTCAACTTTGAAGCCCACGCCGAGGGCGTCACCGCCGACTCCATCATCGCCAACATCACCGACACACTCCCGACCGATGCTTCCTGAATCCCGGCCCCATCTACGCGTGCCTTCAGCGCCCCTCACCGCGTGCTCCCTGTCCGCACTTCTCTTCCTGGGCGCCTGCGAATCGGCCCCGCGCGAGCAGCGAGAGTCCGCCGCCCGCGCCTCCGCCGTCACCCTCTCCGCCTGGCCCATCCCCGCTCGCATCGACGCCTTCGCCGGCGAGCCCACAGTCCTGCCCCTCCCCGCCGACACGCCCCCGGGCGTTCCGCAAGTCCGCCTCGATGACGGTGTTGAACTGCTCGCTACGCAGTCCTTCCTCACCGTCCCGCAAGTCAAGCCCGACGCCTGGCTCGGCCCCATCGGCGATTGGCAGGCCTTGCCCTCCCCAACCCCCGGCGCGCTGCGCGTGCTCATCTTCACGCTACCGCCCCAGGCCAAGGGCCAGGGCATCTGGATCAACCAGACCCGCCACGACGTGCAGTGGCTCCTCTCCCCGCGTGACATCGCGGGCGATTCCCCCGCCGCGTGGCAGCCCACGCTCCCCAACTTCGCCGCCGGAAACGCCAACGCACTCGCCCGCCTGCGAGATGCCGCACGCAACCCCCTGGACCGCTGGCGCGTGCGCCTCCTGCTCGACGGCATGGCGGCCGATGTACCCCCGACCCGCTTCGAAGACCCCACCATCGAGTCCTTCGCGCTCTACATCGAGCAGCGTTGGCGCGTCGCCCTCGCCCGCGTCTACCGCGAAGACCCCGCCGCCTGCCAGCGCTTCAAGCAGCGCCTCTCGGCCCTCGTCGAGTTCTCCAAATCGTCCATCGTCCCCGCCTGGCCCACCGATCGCCCCGGCCTGGAGCGCCTCGTGAACGATCTGCTGGGCGCCAAGGCCGGCGCGGTCGCCCTCCGCGTCGAGCAGTTCCTGGCCGAGCAGCCGCAGGGCGTGGTGTGGGTCGCCGACGACTGCGCTGTCCTCGCCGCCGATTCCGCCCAGCCCCTGCCCACCATCGGCATCGCCAACCTCTCCGGCAAGGATGCCCTCGCCCGCGCCGCGCTCGGCGATGAACTCCCCGGCACCGAACTCACGCCCATCCCCGCCTACGCCGCGCGCCTGCTCACCGTCGCAGGCGGCATGCCCCAATCCCCCGACGCCGCGCCCAAGGTCTCCGTCGCGCTGGGAAAGTGGTCCGCCGCGACACCCGTCGCCGCCAGGCCCATCCCCGTCGAGCCCCCCGGCCTCATCGTCGGCCCCTTGCTCCCCGATCTCTCCATGCAGCGCTGGCTCACCGCACAGGTGGGGGCGTCAGTCGCCGACCGCGCGCTCAACGCCCTGGTCTTCCGCCCCGCCGCCGACGCCGAAGGCCGCCGCCGCTGGAGCATCCTCATCGAGTGCCACACGCCCCCCGGCGAAGCCCCGTCCGCTTCCGACCGCGTGAGCATCTATTTCGGCCCGCCCGGCGCGCCCAACGGCTACCTCGCGATCGACGCCACCGGCCGCGTCTCGCGTGATCCCCGCGAGAGCGTGATCGAAGGCCCTCCCATCATCATCCCCGTGCAGCGCGCCGAAGACCGCTGGACCTGCATCATCCCCCTCCCCGACAACGCCATCGAACGCAAGGGCCTGCTCCGCCTGGGCCTGATGCGCCGCGACCCCTCCGGCGCCCGCGCCTCCTGGCCCCGCCCCCTCCTGCCCTGGCAGGAGTTCCCTTCAAGGGCCTTGCTCAATCTGGACGCATGGACCGGCTTCCCCGAAGCCATCAAGGAGCGCTGAGCCCCTCCGCTGGTCCCGGCCCCCCATCGCTCTTACTATTTCGGCCCCTCACCTCGGAGCCCGAACCTTGGCCAAGAAGTCCTTCAAGTGCAAACTGGTCACCCCCGCCGCCGCCCTCTTGGAGGCCGAAGTGTCCTACGCGAGCGTTCCCGCCTGGGACGGCCTGATCGGGTTTTTGCCGGGTCGTGCCGCGTTCCTCGGCAAACTGGGCATCGGTGAGCTCCGCCTCGACATGGCCGACGGCTCCGGCAAGGGCGGCCACCGCTCCTTTATGGTGGATGGCGGCTTCATCAAGATGGCCGACGATGTCATGACCATCCTCGCCGAGCGTGCCATCGCCGCCGAAGATATCGCCCCCGGCGCTGCCGAAGCCGAGATCAAGTCGGTCCCCGCCGACGCCGACTCCGCCAAGCGCAACCGCGCCAAGGCCCGCGCTTCGACCATGGCCAAACTGGCCGGCTCCAAGCACTGATTCTCCCCGCCGCCGCCCCTTGAAATCCAGGGTTCTTTCCGCGCGCCCGCTAAACCACCGGCTTTGTTCGGTGTCTATTTCACATTCTGAGCGCATTTTGTCACCGCAAAACGTCCGTTTTTCGCATTAACCTGTACACGGAACGACATTGGCCGTGTCGCCGCCGGGAACGTCCCGCCGGCAACAAGGAACGCAAGGTCGGCATCGGAGGTACGCGGGAAAAACGGGCGCCACACACCGCCCTCCCGCCGCGCCGGCCAACCGCCGAACCACACAGTCACTCGTAGGGATCGCCCGCCCACAAGCGGGCGGAGGTAGCGCCATGCTTCACCGCAGCACCATCACGGACCGAGCTATGAAAAAGAACGCCGGCAAACCCACCCCTCGCGAACAGCACGCCCAGGCCACCACCAACCGTCTCGCCGGCATCATCTCCGGCGTTACGCCCCTCTCCGCCCTCCGCGGCGACGATCACGCCATCATCGTCATCACCCAGCCCGGCGCCTACGTCCTCACCGCAGACCTCCGCGCCGTCGCGGGCAAGGCCGGCATCCGCATCGACGCCGACAACGTCACCCTCGACCTCGGCGGCCACACCCTCCAAGGCGTCGAAGGCTCGCTCGACGGCGTGACCGTCACCACCGTCGCCGCCAACATCACCGTCCGCAACGGCGATGTCCGCGGCTGGGGCCAGGACGGCGTCGACCTTTCCAACGCCATCGGTTCCTGCGCCCAGAACCTGCGCCTCTTCGACAACGGCGGCTTCGGCCTCCTCGTCGGCAGCGGCGCACGCATCACCGATTGCACCATGGACCGCAACCGCGGCTATGGCGGCGCGGCCTGGAATCACAACTGACACACACGCCGCGGCGCACGAGGAGAGACGCCGCGAGACGCCCCCCAGGCCCCGGTCCGCACGCCGGGGCCTGTGCTTTTTTGTTCTTCCGCCACCTTCTCCACCCCCCTTCTCAATATACTAACAAACTACGTATCAACGTAATAAACGCTTCGCAACTCGCGCCGATCCGCACGAGTTTCATGCGATCCCGTCACTTCCGCTTGCTCCGCGGCACAATGCGCTGTAATCTGTGCCCTGTGCGGCGACGCGATCCATCGCGCTTCACGCCGCCCTTCAACATTCGGAGCAACTCATGGCAAAGAAGAAGTCCAAGAAGAAAGCCTCGAAAAAGAAGGTGGCCAAGGCCATCCGCAAACCCGCACCCAAAGCCAAGCCCAAGGCCAAAAAGCCCGCGACCAAGCCCGCGAAAAAGGCCCCGAAGAAAAAGGCCCGCCGCGCGATGAAGCCCCGCGCCAAAGCCGCAGCGCCGGCGCCCGTCGCGGCCGCCCCCGCACCGGCCCCCGCGCCGCCGCCGGAACCCGCACCCGCGCCGGCCCCCGCGCCCATGGAATCCGCGCCCCCGGCGCAGTAACTCTCTCTCGCAACATCAAGGCCGGGCCAGCAACCGCACCTCGCGCGCCATCTCTTCAGCCGCGCGAGCACGGTGGCTGGCCCGGTTCTTTTCTTCGCTCGTCAGTTCCGCGCCGGTGCGCGTAAATCCAGGCGCCACAAGGAACAACGGGTCGTACCCGAACCCGTTCGCTCCCGCGGGCACCCGCGGCGGCTCGCCGATGCGTCCCTCGAACGTGCCGCGCGATCTCGCGATGATCTCTCCCGGCTTCGCCAGCGCCATCACGCACACGAACCGCGCACCCCGCCGCGCCGTCTCCACGCCGCTCAACTGCGAAAGCACCAGCGCGTTGTTCGCCGCGTCGCGCTGCGCCCGCGTCATCCCCTCCTCGCGCCCGCCCGTGCAATAGTGCGACGAGATGACCCCCGGCCGCCCCGCCAGCGCATCCACCTCCAACCCCGAATCATCCGCGAGACACCACCGCCCCGTCTGCGCCGCGTATCCCAGCGCCTTGATCCCCGCGTTGGCCTCGAACGTCGCGCCGTGCTCGTGCGGCTCTTCGAACGTGCCTCCGAGATCTCCCAGCCCAAGCAGCTCAACTCCCGGCGCCAAGCGGGAGAAGATCGCCCTGATCTCCTCGACCTTGTGCGGGTTCCCTGTAGCAATGACAATCTGCATCGCGAACCGTAGACGCTTTCGCCGCGCGGAATTTCAATCCGGAAGGCAACGCCGCATCCTCTCCCCGCGATAATCCCGCAGGAGGACTTCATGGACCCCAACGCCGCCTACCTGCCCGCCACCATCGAGGACTTCGTCAAAGCCGCACGCTGGGGCGGCGACGCCCCGCCCCGCGGCCCGGTGCTCGACGCGATGCGCCGCGCCTTTGACTTCTTCAAGCGCTCCGTGCCCCGCAACGTTCTGGCCGACCGCGCCACCCAGTTCGACATCGGCCCCAACCCCTGGGGCCTCACGCTCAGCGGCCGCGTGACGCGGCTGTGCGCCTGGATGCAGGCCATCCGCTTCGAGAACGGCGTGAACGACTGCTTCCACGTTGACAAGTCCTACAAGCTCGTCGCCTTCCGCGATCCCGGTGACAAGCAGTCCTACGGCAACTGGTACACCTTCACCTCGACAGACCCGCAGACCCTCGCCATCCTCAAGGGTCAAACCCAGCCCCGCTTCTTCCGAACCACCTGCGCCTTCACCTGCCTGCGCAGCACCGCCTCCGACACCTTCGCCATCTGGGGCATCCCGCAAGGCAAGCCCGCCCAGTACAGCTCAGGCGGCGGCAACCAGCTCTTCATCCCCAACTCGCGCAGCGTGCTGGAACCCTGGACCAAATAGTCCCCGCGCCTCCCGCCCCGCTCACTTCGCCGCCCACTCCAGCGTGCGCACCGGCCCCGGCGCTGCGCTCTTGACCAGCGGCGGCACGAACTCCTCCACCCGCCCATCCGCCCGCTTCACCGCCAGACGGTCCACCAGCACGATCCTCCCATCCGCCCCGATGCAGAACGGCACCACCCTCTCCCACGAGATGCGCGAGCCCCCCGCCGCATCCGCGTTCCCGGCGAACGCCAGCGGATACGACAATCCTCCCGCGTCCACCGCACGCACCGCCGAAGGATTCCAGAAGTCCAGTTGCGTGCAATGCACGTCCCCGCGCCGATACGCCTGCTTGATCATCGCCTCGACCGTCGACTGCGAACCCGTCCACCCCAGCAGCCCGACGTCAAACAGCAGCCTCCCCGTCGCCGCGGCTCGGAACTCATCCTTCATCGCCACGAACACCGCGTCCTTCGGCGGGTTCGGTACCCGCGCCACCAGGTCCGCCACCTGCGCCGCGTCCGCGCGATTCCGAGCCCGGTACATCGCCTGCCACCCCACCAGCGCCACCCCGCACACCACCACCCACACCGCCACGCCCGCGCCCACCGCGCCCCGCATCGCGCCCGCCATCCGCCACCGCCGCGTCCGATCGAACAGGCAATCAACCACCACCGCCGCCACCACTCCAACGCCCAGCATGGGCACATAGAAGCACCGCGGCGTAATCCATTGGTCCCGCACCGGCACGAACGGCAACCACGCCAACACCCACCACAACGCCCCGAACCCCGCCACCCACCACCGCCCCACCCGCTCCTGCTGCGCCCGGTCCGGCCTCGCCCGGTCCCGCTCCTCGCCCCCGGCGCACGCCACCCACCGCACCCACACCCCCACAGCCAGCAACACCAGCATCACCACCACCATCCCGCGAACCCGCCCCATCGTCTGCCAACCCAGATTGAACGCCCCCAGCGTGTACTCCCGAAAGTGCACCGTCATCAGCCGCCAGATCTGCCCCGCGCAAAAACGCACCCGCTCGTCCAACTCCGCCGCCGGCACGATGCTCGCCGCGCCCCCCCGCCTCCCCCGCGGCACCGTCGCGAACATCAGCGCCAGGTACACGCACAACGCCCCGCCCATCACCACCACCGCCGCGCCGCTCCGCACCACCCGCGTCCGCCACGCCTGCTCCTTCGCGCACACGCCCATGTACAGCAGCCCCAGCGCCGGCACCACCGTCGCCGGCTGCTCATACCAGCACGCGCTCACGAATGCCAGCGCCGCCAGCACCGGCAGCAACCCATACCCGCTCCCCCGCGCGTACCGCACGAACAGCACGCACAGCACCATCACCAGCCCCGCGGGGATTGAACTCGTCACCGCCGTCGACCAGAACACCACGTCAAAGTGCAGCGGATAGAACGCGAACACCATCGCCCCCACCGCCGCCGCGGCACGCGACGTCGTCACTCGCCGCAGCAGCGCCCAAAGCCCCAGCGCCACGCACGCATGCACCGCCACATTGATCGCATGCATCACCGCCATCGAGTTCCACAGCACCGCCAGCACGTAATACAGGAACGGGAACAGCAGCGGCCGCCAGAAGTACGGCGCGTTCCGCCACGGATTCCCCGTCCAGTCCGTCGCGGCACGCACCGCGTCGCGCCCCGCGAACACGTAATCGTCGTAATACCGCCCCAGGTCCCCCCGAAGGTAGAAGAACGCCACCGCGAACAGCAACGCCGGAAACACCGCCGCCGCCGCTCGGCGTGCGATCGGCTGCTCGGGTTGCCACGGCGGGATCATGCGGCCCGATGATAGAGACGCTCGCGCCCCCACCCATCCACCCCGCCCCCAACGCACAAATCGCGCGGGAATACGCTTGGCCTTGACCTACCCCGAGCGACACACCCTCCGCCCACACCTCGGCCTGCCCGCCGCGATCTTCGCGTTCGCGCTCTGGTGGCTCGCCTTCGCCTACCTCCGCGGCGACCTGGGCCTCTACTCCGACGACTGGGCCGCCCACGTCATCGATCCCGTCACCGGGGCCGCTCGTTGGGACTCTCCCGTCTTCCTCCGCAACTACTTCTGGCGGCCCGCCCTTCAGATCTTCCTTCATTACGCCTTTCTGCTCTGCTGGCACCACCTCTGGATCCTCCACCTGCTCAACGCCGCCGCCCACGGCGTCGCTTCAGCGCTGCTCTACCGCCTCCTCCGCCGCCTCAACCTCATCCCCCACGCCGCCTTCGCCGGCGCCATGGTCTTCATGCTCCTCCCGTTCCACTATGAAGTGGTCTTCTGGACCACCGCCATGACCACCGGCATCCCCGCCGGACTCACCATCTTGCTCTGCCTCATCGTCGCCCGCTACGCCCGCGAGCACGTCCGAGGCCTCAAGATCCACATCTTCTTTACCCTCTTCACCTTCTTCATCATGTGCTGGTACGAGCAACCCGCCGCGCTCGTCGGCGCGTTCCCGTTCCTGTACATGGCCGCCCGCCCCGCCCACGAACGCTTCCTCAAGAGCCTCTCACGCATCGCCGCCCTCCTGGCCTCCTGCGGACTGGGCATGGCCGTCTACGTCGCGTGCATCGTCACCACCGCCCCGCCCACCGTCCGCGGCGGCTCCCAAAGCCTCATCTCCTCTCCCGCCGAAGCAGTCGACCGCGTCCGCGTCACCTTCACCTCCGCCAAGTGGCACTTCACCAGCAAGCTCGCCGACAGTCTCATCGGAGGCTTGCACACCGCCTGGTCGCTCCTCAACAGCCCCGCAGGCGCAGCCACCGTCGCCGGCGTCGGCATCGTCGGCGGCCTCTTCCTCAGTCGCTGGCGGCGCGCCACCGTCCCGCCCATGTCCGCGTCCATCCCCGTCCGCCGCGCCGCGCAGGCGCAGTGGCTCTGGACTGTGCTCTTCGGCGTCGTCGCCTTCGTAGCCGCGTGGGGACCCATCGTCGTCATCCGCAACCAGATCATCGAGGCCCGCACCTGCTACGCCGTGGGCATCGGACTCGCCGTGATCGTCGCCGCCCTCGTGCACGGCCTACTTCGATCCACCCGCCGCCTGTACGCGTGGCCCGCCCTGCACGCCGCCGCGGGAATCTGCGTCGCCCTCACCTCCATGCTCGCCGCCGTCTGCATGCTCGGCGCCCAGGCCTCGATGCAGAACCGCGCCCGCGCCGACGCCCGCCAACTCGGGCAACTCGCGGCCGCGTTCTCAAGCGTCCCTCCCGGCACCGTCTTCGTCCCGCTCGAAGACTCCTTCGCCGCCGGCTCATCGGGCCGCGCGTTCTTTGACCGCGTCCTCTTCGGCTGGACCGGTGCCAGTTGGAGCGCCGTGCCCGCGCTGCAGATCACCTTCCGCCGCACCGACGTCTTCGCCACAGCGATCAACCCCTGGGTCCCGCTGCTCATCGAGGATATCGACGCGCAAGGCTTCCGCTATCCGCTCGACCCCTTCCGCAAAATGCCCGTCCACCCCAAGGGCGGCGCACAGGTCGCGTGGTTGAACACCGTCCCCTTCACCATCGATCGCGCCGGCAACGTCAACATCGTCACCCGCCTGCTGATCCGTTCCAAGGACGGACACGAGACAGTCGTTGAACCGCCGCTCGCCAAGGCGACCGGCGCCGGCCGCGAGTTCCGCGTCACCGCCTCGCGCTGACCAAAGATGCCCGCTCCCGGGGGACGCACACAGCCCCGCCGCGTGGTAGGATTGCCCACGTATGCGAAGCTTCGATCTGTGCGTGATCGGTTCAGGCCCCGCCGGGCAAAAAGCCGCCATCCAGGCAGCCAAACTCGGCAAATCCGTCGCCGTCGTGGAAGCCCGCGAAGCCGTCGGCGGCGCCGCCGTCAACACCGGCACCATCCCCAGCAAGGCCCTGCGCGAGGCCATCCTCAACCTCGGCGGCTGCCCCACCATCGCCCCCACCACCGCCGATTTCATGAACGCGGCGAAGAAGTCCACCCTCGCCAATCTCTGGCTCTCTTGCGGACGCGTCATCACCGCCGAGATCGAGATGGTCCGAGCCCATTTCGCCAGGAACGGCATCGCCGTCCTCCAGGGCCGCGGCCGCTTCAAGGACGCCAACACCGTCGAAGTCTGCGGCGAGCACATCAGCGAGACCATCTCCGCCGCCAACATCGTCATCGCTGTCGGCACCCACCCCACCAAGCCCGCCAGCATCCCCTTCAACGACATCGACGTCCTCACCTCCGACGAACTCATCCACCTCAAGAACCTCCCCCACTCCATCATGATCGTCGGCGGCGGCGTCATCGGCACCGAGTACGCCTCCATGCTCGCCGCCCTGGGCGTCAAGGTCACCCTCGTCGAGGGCCGCCCCAGGCTCCTGGACTTCGTCGACAGCGAGATCATCGAGGCCCTGCAATACCAACTCCGCCAACGCGGCGTCACCCTGCGCCTTGGCGAAAAGGTCGTCAGCATCAAGCTCGTCGACGCCCCCCCCGGCGCCCGCTCCGACAACCAGATCATGGCCGAGGCTCTCTTGGAGAGCGGCAAGACGCTCCGCGCCGACTGCCTTCTCTACTGCGTCGGACGCCAGGGCGCCACCGACGGCCTCTGCCTCGAAGCCGCCGGCCTCACCGCCGACAACCGCGGCCGCATCAAGGTCAACGACCGTTTCCAGACCGAAAAGGGCCACATCTACGCCGTCGGCGACGTCATCGGCTTCCCCGCCCTCGCCAGCACCAGCATGGAGCAGGGCCGCGTCGCCGCCTGCCACATGTTCGGCCAGCACTGCGACGTCATCGAGAACCTCCTCCCCTACGGCATCTACGCCATCCCCGAAATCTCCATGGTCGGCTGGACCGAAGAACGCCTCACCGCCGAAGGAATCCCCTACGAGGCCGGCATCGCCCAGTACAAGGAAACCGCCCGCGGCCAACTCCTCGGCGACGAGATCGGCATGCTCAAACTCCTCATCCACCAGGAGAGCCACGCCATCCTCGGCGTCCACATAATAGGAACCCACGGCACCGAACTAGTCCACATCGGCCAGGCCGCCATCGCCTTCAAGGCCACCGTCGAGTACTTCGTCAACGCCGTCTTCAACTACCCCACGCTCGCCGAGTGCTACAAGGTCGCCGCGCTCAACGGCCTGAACAAGCTCAAGAACATCTGAGCGCCAGGCTGCTCACCAAGTGCCACAGATGCACCCGGCTCTGCGGATGAATCGGCACGACAGAGTTCGCGTGCACCATTGACACACTCCCGACGCCCGCTCGCATGCCAAGCCGTTCCGCCGATCGACAGTTGAGCGAACGCTCCTCCGCTGAACCCCGCCGCGCGGATCCACTTCTTCAATGTCTGAATGCCGATGCCCATCCTTATCAGCCAGCCGCATCCGCAGTGACTTCGTCCGAGAGAACTCTCCGCAACAGCCCCGGATACTCGGCGATCACACCCCGGGGCCCCTTGATACAGATGCAGCCCACACGCCGGCCGTCCGCGGCGGGCAGCCCCACATCACCAATCGCCACAAATCCGTCTCTGTGACCGGCGTCGGCGATCGGCGCTCCGAACACCTTGGCATCCTTGAGCATCGTGATGGCCATGGTGCCGAATGCCCGCGGCTGCGTACGAAGCGTGTGCCGAAGCAAGTCGCCGGCGAGCCGGGGGTGCAATCTCGCCGCCGCGTCGAGCGTGCGGCACCCGCTTGACTCCCGACGCCGCGTCAGTTCCACCCGCCTGTTGAAATCACGAACAAACTCGGCAAGACCCCCACTTGGCGCCGCGCCCGCGTGGGCGACGACAACCCCCACGCCGCGGGCGAGCGAACCCACGGGCCCAACCTCAACCGTGGTGCCGATGTGCAGACGAGCGAACCGCTCGTGCCGCGACAGCCGCCACATGATCGCCGCGCCCAGGGTCATGGGCTCGGGCAGCGTTGAGTTTCGTGCCTTTCTCCACGCCAGCAGCGGCCCGAAATCCAGAAAAGTCTGTACTTCGGCGAGATCCGATCCGCAGTTCCGCCCGCACCCCCGCGGCGTCGCGAGGGGCTTGAAATCCCGCGGAGTCGGGTACGCGACAACCCGCGGCCCGGCGCCCCACGCCTTCTCAAGGCGAGTCATCAGTTCCTGGGCCGGCACACCATCGATGCCCGCGTGATTGCACCGCATCCAGACATCACACGCCCCCTCCTCGCCGACTCGCACGACAAAGCAAAGCAACGGGTTCTCCGTCGGCGCACGGGGCCCGCCAGTCTCGAACCCGCCGGGCCACCGGTCCGGAGGCACGAAGCGTGAAGGGCCGTCACGCCACGTCTCGAATCCCAGCGAATACGAAGGATGATCCGCACGCTCGATCACGTCCTCGTGCGCGAAGCGCTGAATACGAACGTGCGTCGCCGGCTCGTTCCGCAGGAACGCGCCCAGGCGCCCGCGGATGAGAGCTTCCATCTCAGTGAGCGTGCCCGCCGAAGCCGACTCATGCGACGCGCCCGCAAGGCCGAAGCCAGAGAGAATAAACGTCGACGCTTCATCGCGCAGAACAACGCACGCCGCGCGACGCCAACCGTCCACCCGCTCGCGCAGGCCCGCGCGAATCAGGAGCTGCTGCCAGGACAGCAATCCCGCCCCGGCAAGCAGGCTCGGAAGCGGCGGCGATGAGCGGGACAGAGGCACGCTGGATGATAGAAACAAGCCGTGCGACCCGGAAGCAGCACGGGAGAAATCGGGCCCCGCCGCCTTTAACCCTCACCGCGGCACCGATGTCGCCACCTTCTTCGCCGCGTGGGAAGCCGGCGGCTGCGGATAACCAACGTACACAGAGCGTCTGCCCCTGAAGTCAACGCCCGGTTTGGAGAGTGCCCGAACACTCGGTGACCCGCCATCCTTCGCTGATTCCCAGGCGAGTCCCGGCCACGCTGCGAGGTGCACCTCCCGCAATGCTCGCCTTCGGGCGGGAATAACCGTCGGTCCCCTTCGCTGGCGCGTGTACTTCGTTTCCCCATGCCCGATGCCCGAACACCGCGCGCTTCCCGCCATCACCCCCCCACGCCGTTCCTCGCCTCCACCCGCATCATCGTGGCCTGCATCACCGCCACGCACGCCTCCGGCTTCGTCGCCGCGTGCGCCACCACCTCGGCGGTCGCGACGCCGATCCTCCCCAACCGCACCACGCGCTTCGCGCGCGAACCGTTCACCCACCGCCGGCGCCAACAGGTTGATCTTGAACTCGACGCTGAGCACCGCCGACCCCTCCGGCATCCGCGTCAGGCACGCGTACCCGCACGCCGAGTCCGCGATCGTCGCGATCGCCCCGGCGTGCACAAACCCGTGCTGCTGCTGAATCCCCTCGGACCACGCCAGCTCAATGTCAACCTCACCACGTCCGCCACCCGCGGCAACAAGGCCCCAGCGTCGATAGAAGCCGCTGACGCTGGAACGACTCGGCGATGCGATCGTGCATGGACGTGGTGCTCATGGCCCCGAGCGTATCGCCACCCGGAGCCTTCCACCCGCTCGCCGTGAGTTCAACCGATGATGACCGACCTCCGGCCGTGTCCGACCGACCGACGCCAAACCGCGGCATTCCGCTGCTCAAACCGTGCAGCAACTCCCGCTCGTGCCGCGGGCGAGCTGCGCCGGCGTGCTCTGCCGGTGCCGGCACCCGATGCCATTTGGCATGACCACTTCTTCTCACGTACACCCATCGCCAGTCAAGTGACCGGAGTGCGTCGGCCTTCCCGGTTCCAGCACCCCGCCTCCCAATGCTCAAAGAACGTACTCACATCCGCCCCGTCGATACCACCATCGGCGTTGACATCAGCGATGGCGTTACCCGCTTCCCACTCACCAAAGAACGCGCCGACATCGGTGCCATCGATGCCGCCGTCGCAGTTGAAATCACCGATGCAGATGGTGAGTGTGGCGGGGTTGGAGGTGACACTGCCGCACGAGTTGGCCACGACGCAGTCGTACGTATCCGCGTCGGAGACCTGGAGATTCAACAGTGTGAGGGTGCTGGTAGCGGCGGAGGGGTTGCCTTGTCCGCCTGTGGAAGAGTCGATAGGAACACCGCCCTTGCGCCATTGGTAGGCAAGGGGTTCGGTGCCTGAGGCCGCAACGGAGAACGAGGCCTCGCTGGCCGGGCAGGCGGCGGTGTTGTCGGGCTGCTGGGAGAGCGAGGGCGGGGATTTGACCGTAAGCGACGCAGCGTTGCTGGTCACACTGCCACAGTTGCTGGTAACAACGCAGCGGAGCGTCGTGATGACATCTAGCGTCGCGAGCGGGGTGTTACTTCGGAAGAGGGCGACCGCCTGAGTCACCGTGCCGGTTGCCACGAAGCGGGGCACCCCGCCGGAGTCCGCGTTGACACCTTCGAGCACGTTGGTCCAGATGCCCGGTGCGCCGACCTGCTGCCATTGCCATTGGTATGCAAGGCTGCTCCCCGCGGCATTGACCGAGAACGCAGCGGTGCCAGAGGCGCACACGATCTGAGCGGCGGGCTGAGCGGTGAAGGTTGGCGCGACGCAGGGTGGGCCCAGCTCCCAGGTTTCGCCGCTATAAGCGTTCGTGTTTCCACCGAACACGACCATCACGTGGCGGTTTGCGTCGTAGGCTGATGCGTGGTAGGCCCGAACCGATGGGCCGTCGATCGGTGACCGTTGGTCCCATGTCCCTGCGCCATTTCCGTTCCATTGCCATGTATCGTTGTTGGAAGCCGTGCTGTTGATTCCTCCAAAGAGCACTGAAACGCCGCGAGCGACGTCATAGACCAATGACAAGTTTGACCGCGATGATGGACCTCCGACGACTCGTTGAGTCCACGCGCCGGTCCCGCTCCATTCCCACACGTCGCTGTTGACGCTACCGTCATAGCCGCCGAACACAACCATGACGCCGCGGGCGGAGTCATAGCTCATCGCGTGATAAGCACGAGGCGAAGGACCGCTCACTGCCCGCTGAGTCCACGCAGTCCCGTTCCACTCCCACACATCGGCGTAGTAGTGAGCGGTGGTGTCGAAGAAATAGCCGCCAACGAGCACGGTGACGCCACGAGCCGAGTCGTATGCCATCGTGTGTGCGTACCGGGGCGACGGGCCGCTTACGGCGCGCTGAGTCCATGTGACGCCGTTCCATTCCCAAGTCTCATTGTTCGCGCCGCTTTCGGTCGTACCTCCGAAGAGGACTGTAACCCCCCGCGCAGCGTCGAAGGCCATCGCGTGATATGAGCGTGGCGATGGACCGGGGACCACCCGCTGACTCCATTGTGTTCCACTCCATTCCCAGGTCTGGCCGTTCGGATTTCCGTCGTAGCCTCCGAACAGAACGGCGACGCCTCGTGCTGAGTCGAACGTCATGGCGTGGTTGACTCGCGGCGTAGGGCTGGTCGCGAGCTGAACCCAAGTGTTCCCGTTCCACTCCCAGGTTTCGCGGCTGAAACTGCCCGTATTTCCACCGAAGAGAACGGTCACTCCCCGGGCGGTGTCGTAGGCCATTGCGTGGTAAGCCCGCGATGTTGGACCGCCGACCGCTCGCCGGGTCCACGCGGAACCGTTCCACTCCCATGTTTCAGCGTTCGTGCCTGTGCTGTTGATGCCGGCGAACAGCACCGTCACTGCGCGTGCCGCGTCGTAGCTCATCGCGAAGTTCGTCCGTCCCGAGGGACCGCCCGCCCTCTGTGTCCAGACGGTCCCGTTCCACTCCCATGTTTCGGCATAAGCGGTGCCGTTGTAGTAACCCCCGAACAGAACGGTCACGCCTCGTGCTGCGTCGTAGGACATGGCGTGGTAGGCTCGTATCGACGGACCGC
Organism: Phycisphaerales bacterium; assembly: GCA_044222845.1. Taxonomy (GTDB): domain Bacteria; phylum Planctomycetota; class Phycisphaerae; order Phycisphaerales; family UBA1924; genus UBA2402. Next base: position 25,150 of record JBGAMO010000018.1, on the reverse strand, counting down.
TGGTTAACCGTTGAGTCCAGGCGTTTCCGTTCCATTCCCAAGTGTCGCCGGAGGTTTCACCCGAAGTCGCATTCGTGCCCCCGAAGAGGACGGTGACGCCGCGGGATGCGTCATATGTCATTGCGTGGCTGTACCGCGCCGATGGGCCGCTGACCACTCGCTGCGTCCACGCCGTCCCGTTCCATTCCCAGGTCTCTCCGCTCGTGGTCCCGTTGGCGTAGCCCCCGAAGAGAACAGTAACATGCCGAGCGGAGTCGTACACCATCTGGTGGTAGACGCGTGCCGAGGGGCCGACCACGGCTCGCTGAGTCCAGATGGTCCCATTCCATTCCCAGGTTTCGCTGTTGTTGCCGTCGCTGGTATCGCCGCCGAACAGAACAGTGACGCCTCGTGCGGAGTCGTACGCGATAGCGTGGTTGATTCGCGGTGATGGACCAACCCGCTGCGACCACGCGATGTTGTCCACGGTCAGCAACGCGGCGTTGCTCGTCAAGCTCCTGCAGGAGTTGGTTGCAACGCAGGTATATGAGCCGGCATCGGCCGCCGTTGCAGCACTGATTGTCAGCGTCGAAGTGGCAGAACCGGTCCGATGTCCATCGTCAACCAGATTGACGTTGTTTCGTCGCCACCTGTACGTCGGAGTGGGGCTGCCTGTTGCGATGGCGGTGAGCGATATGGTGTGTCCTGCCCCGACGGCCGATCTCGCTGCGGGTTGCTGTGTGAATGCCGGGCACGGATTGTCGCCGTAGCGGCTTGCCAGTCCGGCACTATCCTGAAGGCTAAGGTGCGAGTTGTTCCCCATCAGACTTTGGTACGGTGCCCAATCGGGCTTGGCGGTCATCGTCCAACATGCCGAGCTGCAGGAGCAGTTCGATCCCGAAGGGCAGCAGACCGAAGCCTCACACGCGCTGTAGCACATGATGCTGTCGAAATCGAAAGTACCCATGGGAGTACCCGACTGGATGTCGTATTGTGGTCCCCAGCCGGCCTGGATGTTCGAATAGTTGACGGTGATGTATGTGTCGCGATCGGGGCGAGCCTGCTCGTGCCGCACTCCAAGCGAGTGCATGAGCTCGTGGCACATGATGTAACGGAAATTCCAGTTGAAAATATGGACTTCCTGCCGCCCCCCGTAGTTGCCGATACCCATCGTGAAGTTGCCTGTATCGTTCAGAATGTGAAGATAGTCGCTCTGGCCTGCTCGCACGACAAAGTGTAAGTTGGCGACCGCTTCCAATGCATTCATTGCAGACCGCATGGCGACCTGATTGTTCGCCGTAACGTTTGCATCGAACTCATAGGGAACGACCCCGCCCGACCAAAGGTTGGCCTCCCACAGAGAGCGGCCTTCGTACGGCGGCGGGGGTGGGGCCACGCAAGCCAGCGGCTCTCGCGCCGCAACTTCGTCATCAAGCGTCACATCCGTGTTTGCCTGGGCGTTCGCTTGGGCGGGTCGAAGACAGCCCAAGCCAAGCAATACGAGAATCGCGACCAGGATCCGTCGCTGCCCAGATACAGGCCGCAGTGGGGGAGTAGTTTTGATCGCGGTATTCCGTAGGTACGTCATGCGTGCTCTTCCCTATGACTAAAGGTCGTAGTGCAACTCCGATCAAATCCGCCGACTGGCATGCGAGCGCTTCACCAGAATCAACTATCTCAACTCGACAGTCAGTTTGATGCTGACGTCCGCTTGTTTCTTGTCGAAGAGCTAAGTGTAACGTACTCCGAGCCGATTCTCCAACGCAAATATCTGACTGCGCCTGGCCTGAGCATTGTTCAATAAGGTGCTGCATGGTGACCCGGATACCCGGTGCAAGCGGAAAACAACTCGGAGGTCAATAGTTGTGGACTCAGCACCCCGCCTCCCAATGCTCGAAAAACGTGCTCACATCGGCACCGTCCACTCCGCCATCAGAGTTAACATCGGCGATCGTGTTCCCCGCCTCCCAATCCTCAAAGAACGCCCCGACATCGGCGCCATCAACGCCGCCATCGCAGTTGAAGTCGCCGATGCAGATGGTGAGAGTGGCGGGGTTGCTGGTGATGGTGCCGCAGGCGTTGGTCACGATGCAGTCGTAGAAGTCGGCATCGGGGAGTTGGACGTTGGTGAGCGCGAGGGTGGCGGTGGTGGCAGAAGGGTTGGCAATCGTGTCGATCGGGGCGCCGCCCTTGCGCCATTGGTAGGTGAAGGGTGCGGTGCCGGAGGCGGTGATGGCAAAGGTTGCATCACCGGAAAGGCAGGCGGCTGCGTTGTCGGGTTGCTGGGAAATCGCGGGCGGTGAGTTGACCGTGAGCGTCGCGGTGTTGCTGGTGATGATGTCGCCGCAGGCGTTGGTGATGATGCACCGGATCGGGACCGTGGGCTCGTAGGAATACGCAGAATCGATCGTCAACGCCATCGATGATGTGTTCGCACCCGCCGCGGAATACAGCCTGCCGAACTGATGGTCGTTGAAGCCGTCAGTGATGGGAACCCAGTCGATCGTGTCGTTCAAGTAGATGAGGTGCTGCCACTGGTAAATCGCGCGGGAGCTGAACTCATCTGAACCCGCCGCGACGATGTTAAAGGAGGCGTCGACCTCCGGGCACGCCACAGTATCGGTCGGTTGCATCTGGATGCTGGTGTCGCAGACCGGAGGGAGAATCGTCACGAGCACTTGAGTGGGCTCGTAGATGAGTTGGACGCGGTTGGTGGGGAAGCCAGGGCCGAACTCGACCGCGTTGAAGGTACCAGCAACCGAAGCGGCCGTCAGAACGGGCAGGGTTTCGCCGATGAGGCCGGGCGGATAAAGGGACAACTCTGGGTGTAACATGCCGATGGTCCACAGCGTCAGCCGGAGTGTGCCGGAGATGGATGCAGCGCCGTTGATGCTGAGAAAGGAACCGATGGGTGGTGTGGGATATTCCCCGTAATACCTGGCAACGGTCTGGGCGACGTCTAAGACGGATGGTGGGTGTTGCACAAAGTTCCCGTCGATGGTGAAACGCGGCATCGGGCTGTTCCCATCGGCGATAACAGCCGCGGGCACAACCACTTCGCCGGTGGAGTCGAAGGACCCCGCCCAGGTTCCGTGCCCGCCGATCCCAGCATCAGTGCCAAAGGTAATGTTCAGCCCCGGCAGGTCAAAGGTGTCGCCCACCATCAGCGTGTCGCACTGAATGTCGGGCGGCAACAGGGCCGAGCCGCCCACGAGGATGGCGGGGGGGCCCGAGACGTCGGTGGTAATGGAGTGGTTGGCACCAAGCGCGAGGCGGTGGGTGCGGACCTTGGCGCCGTTCTGGAGGATCAGCTTCCCTAGAGCGTTCGGATCACCCTCGACGCCGATGAAGAGCATGCCGGTGACATCCAGCACCTGACCTGGTCCAGAGAGCGTGAGTTCGCCCGGCAGACCGATGCCCCCGCCGCGGGCGATGCACAAATCGCGGCTGCTCATGGTCGCGCCGCTATCGACACGCATCTTTCCACCGGTGGGAAGATCTCCGGCCACGTAAAACGTGCCCGAGCAGTAGAGGGTGCTCCCTGCGCCGGTGACGGTGATGACCGGCGTACCGAGGTAGGTGTTGAAGGCGATGCCGCTGGTGCATTGAACCTGGCCGCCGGTGTCAACCAGCAGGCGTGCGCCGGTAGGCGTACCGCGGATTTGGAGGCCATCGTTGGATCCGAAAGCCTCCGCGCCGGGGCGAATCTGCTGGAGGACCGAGTTGTGCTTGACGTGGATCTCGCCGTCCATCCAGTCTTCGCGCCCGACCAAGACCGATCCAAAGGTCGCACGCGCGCCGTCGTCGATAAGGAGTGCCGGAATGCTCAATGGCACCGTGTAGGTACGCCCGACGTTGAGCACGGACCCGGCGTTTCCGACGATTCGTGAGCGGAAGAACGGGTTGTTCGGGTCGTGACCGATGATCTGCACGCCGCCCGCGCCGGCGGGGTCGGTGGCACCGATCGACAGCCCGCCCAGCGATCCCGACGAGAGATTGATGGCGGCACCGTTGGTCACGAAGATGCGGCCCCGCCCGGTCTTGCCCGCGTAGAGGTTCTGCGTCTCACCGCCGAGGGGCGATGCCAAGGTAAGCGAGCGTCCGGGCCCGTCGAGGTCCAGGCGACCGGAGTTCCCGGTGGTGTTGCCGATGGTGATTTGGCGCAGGTTCGTGATATCGCCGCCGGTCCGATCAAACGTGCCGTCACCCTTGTCGGCGATGATGAGCGATTGCACATCGAGCGTGCCGCCGTCCATCGTCAGCGTGCCGCGGGTGCGGACCTCGGCACCCAGACGGATCTCGGTGGCGCGGACCAGCCCCCGATTGTGGAGGTTGATTTCGCCGATGGTGGTCGCGCCGCCGGGAGGTGGGCTCTCCGCGCCAAGCAGGATCTGCGAACTGGATCCAGAGGGAACCAGTGAACTCACGCCCTCGAAACTGCCGGTGAGATTGATCGTGCCGTGAGCGCCGGGACCGTTGCCGATCTTCAGCGGGGTGCCGGTGGCGTATTGCAGCATCCCGCCGTTGGTGATATTGATCGTGCCGGAACTGTCGTCGCCGCGTGCAAGGCTGATGCTCGGGCCGCTGGTCTCGATGAGGCGGCCGTGGCCATCGATGTTGACGATCCCCGTTGAACCGCTGCCGTACGCCACCACGATTCCGCTGGCGACCCGCAGCGTGCCGAACGCATCGACGGCGAGTGTGGCCTGACTGGTATCGCCAACGCCGACGCCCACCAGTCGGTCGCAGAGAAACTCTCCGAAGAGAGAGAATCCAGCGGTCGCACCCTCGTTGCCGATGAGCAGTGAGCCGCCGATGGGTAAGCACAGGTTTGTCGGCGACGAGAGAACACCGTCTGCGACGACGAGGTTGAGCGTGCCAGCCCCGACATTGATCCCCCCGACTTGACGACCACTTGGGATGCCGACGGTTTGGGCACCCGCAAGATTAAAGGAAGCGCCCGCATGGTCTGCGGGGCGGCCTGTCGGGCTCCAGTTGCCCGCAGTGTCCCATTCGCCGTCGCCCGCGCCGCCGGTCCATGCAGAGGTAGGAATGGTTGTGGGTGTACCGGTGATGGTCAACGACGTGATCTTGACGGTATCTTCCGCCACGCCATCGGGGCCTCCGTGGATGCTGAAGGAAATTTGATCGGTTCCTTGAATCCCCAGTGTTTGAGCGAACGTCGCTGTTCCACCATTGAGGCGATAGCGCCAGAGTTCGGTGTTGTTCTTCGTCACGACCAGGTCGGTGATCCCATTCTGCCCGGGATGATCCTGGAATGTCGCGTGAATCGCGACCTGGCCGCAGAAGCCGTGGGCGGACCAGGTGATCGTCGCGTCCGAGTGCCAGGCAATTTCACCGGTGTTGAGGCTCACCTGACTGGGAGAGCCGGTGCACTCCTGAGTCGTCGCCTCGCCGATGCACTTGACTATGAAGGAATGAGGGCAGCCGTGATTACTGAAGTCGCCGCCGAAGGACTCAAAGCCGCGCCACCGGTGCGCCGTCGGCCCGCCCGAGAGCGACCAGTTGGAGTCGAGGGGGTTCTGTCCATTCCAATCTTCGGCGAGGTCCCAGATGATGTTCTGCCCCATCGCACGCGGCACGCGCAACGGTGAAAACCCGGCGAGCACGAGGCAGAAGACGGCCAGCGTGAGGGCCCTGAGAGCGCAACGCGGGGAAAGAGGGTACAGAGCGAACACGTTGGCCGCGGCGGGGGTCTTGCTCAGCATGATTCGATTCCTTGATGTGGTCGTTTGTGCGAAGGCCGGCTTTCCACTGGCTGAATGCTCATATTCGGTGTCGTCCCACTTCGAGGCAGTCGAAACTTGACCCGTGAAACGCGGCGACGGCCTCCCGAGGCATCCGAAGGTGATTAGCCGTAGGCGGTTTCGTTCTTGATCATGATCACGGCCCCAATGAGTTGGCGCAGACTCGCTCCACACAGGAAGTGGAGGAAATCGCGGCCGCGAGCGTCGGGGTTTGTGCTCAGTTCGCTGCTTTTGGACGGAATTGAGGACGGCGAGTACCGCGAGAAAAAATGACCTGACCGCCCCCCGAAATGCCCGCCGTTCCATCCATCGCGAAAAGACTAAATCTCCCACCCTATCCCGCGGCGGCGATCCATCGAGTAATCCTTCCCTCAAACGCCCCTCTTCCCCCCATCCGTCCGATCTATATAACACGCCGTCCTACACACCCTCAACCCCGCCCCGTTCCCAGCCCCGGCGAAGGGGAGTCCGTCCGATATCGCCCCGCCGCGCCTCCGGCCACTCCCCCCGCCGCACCCGCGACCCCGGCCACCGCGCCCGCCGCGGCACAGCCCGCAACCCCCGCCCCCACACCCGCCGAAGCCACCGAGGCGATGAAGCGCTTCACCGCCGATGCCCTCATCCGCGCGGCCCTCTTTGAACTCCGCGTCCTCAAGGAAGCCTCCGCCAAAGACTACGAAGTCGCCGGCATGCTCCTCTCGCAGGCGCAGGAACTCGTCCCCGATGATGTTGAACTCGTGCACCGCCGCCTCGAGGCCGCGTGGGGCGCGGGCGATGAAAAGCTCGTCCTCCAACTCAGCGAGCGCATCGTCATGCTCGACCCGCGCGACACCGTCGCGCAGCTGCGCATCATCTCCGCCCGCAGCGCCCGTCCCCGCGGCCGCGTCGGGGAGGCCAACCAACATCGAGGTGTTGTTTGAGCCTAGCGGCGCTATTACGTTTACTTGGGAGGCGAGCGATTCGGCCGCGAGCGGCGGGGCGTTCTTCAATGTCTCGTGCAAGCTGCCGGGGCAGAGCGCGTTTGATCCGCTGGGGGGTGCGCCGGGATCAACCTCTGAATCGCGGCGGATGACCTTCACGGATGCCACCGTGCCGACTTGGGCCGCGGGGGCGGGGGCACAATACATCTTCCAAGGTCAGCGAGGGTCGCTCTTGGGAACCGCGAGCGATGCGGTGGTCCTGCAGTTTGGGGTGGATGGCCCGGGACTCACAGCGAACATCGCTTCACTCAAGATAGCGGCGTGATGACTGACGCTTTGGCGCGGTTCAGCAACCACCTTCCCAATGCTCAAAGAACGAACTCACATCCGCCCCATCAATCCCGCCATCCGTGTTGACATCGGCGATGGCGTTGCCCGCTTCCCAATCACCAAAGAACGCGCCGACATCGCCGCCATCGATGCCGCCGTCGCAGTTGAACTCACCGATGCAGACGGTCAGCGTGGCGGGGTTGCTGGTGATGGTGCCGCAGGCGTTGGTCACGATGCAGTCGTAGAAGTCGGCATCGGGGAGTTGGACGTTGGTGAGCGTGAGGGTGGCGGTGGTGGCGGAGGGGTTGGCGTCCGTGTCGATCGGGGCGCCGCCCTTGCGCCATTGGTACGTAAACGGACCGGTGCCGGTGGGCGTGATCGAGAAGGCCGCCTCGCTTCCTGGACAGTTGGTCACCGGGATCGGCGACGAGACCGCGAAGCACGTGAGGTTCATCTTCAGAAGGAAGCCGTACGTCGACCCGCCCGTGTAGTGCCCGGAACCGACGACCCAGTTCTTGTTGTTGATCGCGCGGACCGTGTTAAGGGCGAAGCCGGTGGGAAGGTAGTTTCGGATGTCGTAGAACACGCCGTCCTTGCGAAGGTAGACCCCGCCGAGCACCACCCCGAGGTCATTGAGGTCCGCCGAAAGCACCGTCCCGTTAGGCGATGTGACGACCGTCCGGGTGCCGTCGGGCTCGTACAGGGCTCCTCTGTCAGAGAGAATCTGTCCCTGCTCGTTAACGTGCGTCGGGATTTCGCCTAGCGTTCCTCCCGGCAGCGCGTACGGGGAGCCCACGGGGGGCCATGCCACGGGCGAAATGCCACCGGTACCCGTCAGGGAGGCATACCCGACGGTTAGTCCGGATGAGTTGCGGGCGCGGGCTGCCGGCTGGCTCCAACTTGAAGGTATCGGCAGCACGGTGTACACATTCACGCCCGACCCTGCGAATGCCGGAGTACCCCCCGACCCCGCGGACCCCACCGGCACGCCGTTGTTGCTGATTCCGTTGAAACCACCATCTGCGCATAGGCAGCAGTTCGGCGCGGCGGCGGTGTCGTGCCATCGCACGGGTGTGGATGGATTCGCCCAGACAACCGGAACGACCCCGCCAAAGCCGACGAACTCCAGCAAGGCACTCCCTGCGATCACGCCCGCCTCGTTGATGGCGGCTGGATTCGCAGCAACGAAGTCCACTGTGGCGCCGTAGCCAAGGCCGTAGCAGGGCGAAAACGGGGCGGCATTGATGGGTGCGGGCGCCACGAGTGGCTCGTAGACGCCGTTCTGCCACCGCCAGGCGCTGAAAGATGGGCCGGTGATCAGCACCTGCCCCGCATCGTTCAGGTCCATCGCGGTCGTGTTCGCGCCCATCTCGCTGAACACGATCAACTCGGGCTGCGCCGCGGCCTGCGAAGCCGCCACAAATCCCATCGCCAGCGTGCACAGCAATCCGGCACGACGAGCGGCCCCCTGGATGCCCGTCATCCAATCCTCCCGAATCCCTTCACACCTCGCGGCCACCAACGTTGATTCGATGCCGGTGATCTGGCTGTTCGTCATGATCACTTCTCCTTCAATCATGTTCCTGCGGCCCAAGACCCTGCCCATCGACTCCAGCGATCACGTGTCTTGGCATCGCGGGAGCCTGTTATTCTCGCTTGAGTGCCTGCAAACTGCATCACGACCAACAAACTCAGCAGCCCGCCTCCCAATGCTCAAAGAACGAACTCACATCCGCCCCATCAATCCCGCCATCCGTGTTGACATCCGCGATGGCGTTGCCCGCTTCCCACTCTCCAAAGAACGCGCCGACATCGCCGCCATCGATGCCGCCGTCGCAGTTGAACTCACCGATGCAGATGGTGAGCGTGGCGGGGTTGCTGGTGATGGTGCCGCAGGCGTTGGTCACGATGCAGTCGTAGAAGTCGGCATCGGGGAGTTGGACGTTGGTCAGCGCGAGGGTGGCGGTGGTGGCGGATGGGTTGGCGTTCGTGTCGATCGGGGCGCCGCCCTTGCGCCATTGGTACGTAAACGGACCGGTGCCGGTGGGCGTGATCGAGAAGGCCGCCTCGCTTCCCGGACAGTTGGTCACCGGGATCGGCGATGAAACCGCGAAGCACGTGAGGTTCATCTTCAGAAGGAAGCCGTACGTCGACCCGCCCGTGTAGTGCCCGGAGCCGACGACCCAGTTCTTGTTGTTGATCGCGCGAACCGTGTTAAGGGCGAAGCCGGTGGGAAGGTAGTTCCGGATGTCGTAGAACACGCCGTCCTTGCGAAGGTAGACCCCGCCGAGCACCACTCCAAGGTCGTTGAGGTCCTGGTTACCGCTTGTCAAGTTGTTCGGCCAGGTGATCACGGTCCGCGTGCCGTCGGGCTCGTACAAGGCGCTGCCGCTCAGGATCTGCCCCCGTTCGTTGATGTGCTGGGCAAACTCGTTCGCCAACCCACCTGCAAGCAGGTACGGCGTGCCGAAGCCGGGCCACGCCGTCGGGTAGGCCAACCCGTTTGAAGTCAGGTACATAGCCCCGACGGTTATCCCGGATGAGTTGCGGTCGTACGCCAAGCCCCTGCTCCAGCCTGCCGGATGGGCCAGCGGCGAACAAATCGCCGGCCCCGATCCCGCAAAGGGCCATGTAGACCCGCCGTCTGGTCCCACGGGCACACCGTCGTTGCTAATCCCAACGAAGCCGAAACTGCCAGCGCCAAGGCAGTTTCCGGGTGGGTCGCTCGTATCACCCCACAGCACGGGCGAGGAAGGAGTGGACCACGCAATCCGGAGCAGGCCCCCGCCGAAGCCCCACATGATCGCTCCCACGATGACCCCGGCCTCATTGATGGCTGTCGCTTGCGGATTGGTAAAGGTCACCGTACTGCCGTACAAGGTGGCACACCCGGAGCCCGTCGCAAAATGCAGCGGCGCGGGTGCCAGTAGCGGCTCGTAGACGCCGTTCTGCCACCGCCATGCCGTAGTAGACGATGAGCCAGTGATCAGCACCTGCCCCGCATCGTTCAGGTCCATCGCGGTCGTGTTCGCGCCCATCTCGCTGAACACGATCAACTCGGGCTGCGCCGCGGCCTGCGAAGCCGCCACAACTCCCATCGCCAGCGTGCACAGCAACCCGGCACGACGAACGGCCCCCTGGATGCCCGTCATCCAATCCTCCCCAACCCCCTCACACCTCGCGGCCACCAACGGTGATTCGATGCCGGTCATCTGGTTGTTCGTCATGATTACTTCTCCTTCAATCATGTTCCTGCGGCCCAAGACCTGCCCATCGACTCCAGCGATCACGTGTTTTGGCATCGCGGGAGCCTGTTCCCAGTGTAACGTGAACTGATCGTGGTGGAACAACAAAAAGGCCTTTTCTCTACGTTGGGAATCGAGTTTCTTTTCAAAGCATGTTCCCATGGTGCGATGGATTGGTCGCGCTTCGCAGGTGCCTGTGCGGATAGGCGTGACCCGCCGCGAATCATCCAAGCCACTTCGCGCAATGCCGATAACCTCTGAATCCTGCACGAGATTCGGATAGGTGTCCAGACTGGAAGAATTCCAGAATCAGTTGTTGACGCCATGGGCCAACCGCCTTGAGCAGGAGTTGCTCGTCGTCGTGCGCCCCGTTGCGCAACACGGGGTCCCGCAAAGAGCCTCACGACTGCTCAGCCGGGGCTCGGGGTTGTGCGACGGCACAGTCTCTATGGACGTGCGCCAATCCGCCGTCTCCCTGAAGATCACATCTCCATCCTCGGCACCCATCACTCGGTGATCATCTTGGGCAACATGCTCATCGACTCGATGTTCACGTCGGCACCGGCAGCGTCACGCTGTGCGATTCGCACCCGGCGACGAATGCGTGGTACCCAACTCCTCCCTCACCATGCGTTGCAGATCGGCGTGTTCCGAGCACGAATCGCCGCGCCCCACCCCGCAGCACCCACCACACCTCCCCACCCTCCCATTTCCCCCTTTCTCTCCCTCCCCTCCCCTCTTCCGCCCGATCTACTTAACACGCTGTCCTACACACCCTCAACCCCACCCCATTCCCAGCCCCGGCGAAGGGGAGTCCGTCCGATATCGCCCCGCCGCGGCCCTATCGTTTACCCTCTCGTCGCGGCCCCTACACCCCCCGCCGCGAACCAGCCTTGAACGCGCACCGTACCACGCCGGCGCTCGCAGGTAGTCGCTCGATGACTCGAAGTTCTCAACCCCTCTTGGCCTCCTCATCGCCTCCTACGGTCAGGCGTTCGCACGGGCCCCGCCACAGCCCCCGCACGCTCCGGCCACTCCCCCCGCCGCACCCGACCCCGGCCGCCCCGCGGCCCCGCCCGCCGCGGCGCAGCCGGCCCGCCCCGCCACGCGAAGCCACCGGAGCGATGAGGCAGCTTCACCGCCGTGCCCTCATCCGCGGCCCTCTTGCGAACTCCCGCGTCCTCCAGAAGCTCGCCAGAGACACCCAGAAGTCGCCATGCTCCTCTCGCAGGCGCAGGGCCTCGTCAATGATGTTGAACTCGCTGCCGCCCTCCGGGCCGCGTGGGAACATGACGATGACAAGCTCGTCCTCCGGCTCAACGGAAGCCATCGTCATGTCGACCCGCGCGACACCGTCGCCGCTTCTGCGCATCATCTCCGCCCGCATGGGCAAGTACCAGACCACCGAGGAACGCCTCGCCCGCTACGACGCCCTCCTGGGCCCCAAGGGCGATTCGCTCGACCCCTCCGTCCGCAGCCGCCTCGCCCTCGACGCCGCGCTCCTCTTGAAGGAGACCGGCGACGAGAAGGGCTTCCTCGACAAGCTCAAGCTCGCCGCACGTCTCGACGGCACCAACAAGGACGCCGCTCTCCTGGCCTTCAACTTCTACCGCGACCGCGGCGGCAGCGCCGCCGGCCGCCTGGAACTCCTCGCCAACATCCTCTACGCCGACCCCGTCGATCCCAACATCAGCCTCATGATCGCCGGTGAACTCGCCGACCGCGGCGCGTACGTCCAGGCCCGCCGCTTCCACCGCATCGGCCAGAACATCAACAAGGCCTCCAGCGCCCCCGCCAACTTCACCGTCTTCTCTCAGGCACTCATCCTCGACTGGCTCATCGACGGCGCCAACACGCCCCTCAACCTGCTCACCCGCATGCTCAACGAGGAGCGCAACAAGGCCGCCCGCACCCGCAGAGAGATGCTCGGCGACAACCCCAGCGCCGCCACCACCTCCACCCTCTCGAGCATCCCCAAGCCCGAAGATGTCCGCCTCTCCTCGATCGAACAGGAAGAGATCCGCATCGGCGCCGCCTGGGTCGTGGGTGACAACGGCAAGCTCACCGAATCCGTCGGCGACCTCACCGCCTCTCTCAACGGCGAGAACGAAATCTACGCCACCCCCAACACCCGGCCCCGGGGCATGTCCGAAGAGACCGCCCTCACCACCATCCGCGAAAACCTCACCCGCTCCATCCTCTGGCGCCTCGCCACCGGAAAGAACAACGACAAGACCGTCGACGACATGGCCAAGGTCGCGCAAGGCCAGGACCCCAACACCCCCGCCGCCCGCGCCATCAACGCCTGGAAGTTGATCCAGGACGGCGCCTTCTCCGCCGCGCTCGCCGCCTGCGACCCCACCGACAGCGACAAGTGGCTCATGCTCGCCAAGGCCACCGCACTCGAGAAGCTCTCCAAGACCAGCGAGGCCGCCGACGCCTACGCCGCCCTCGCCGCTCAGGACACGCTCTCGGTCTTCAGCACCATCGCGCTCGAACGCTGGTACCAGGTCCGCGGCCAGACCCGCCCCCTGGGCGACAGCCCGACGCCCGACGCCCGCGCCGCCTCAGACTACGCCTCCAAGATCCCCGACTGGATCGACACCATCGTCGACAAGCCCCGCATGATCCAGACGCTCTCGGCCGACACCGGCCCCGATCGTCTGGGCGCCCTGGACCGCTCCACGCTCAAGATCACGCTCAAGAACCTCTCGCCCATCCCCCTCGCCGTCGGCTCCAACAAGCCCATCAACACCCGCCTGCTCTTCACCCCCAAGATCGAACTGGGCGCCGCCGACCGCAACGCCTTCGGTGAGCCCGAGGTGGTCGACCTCGCCCGCCGCCTCCGCCTCCTGCCCGGCGAGGATTTCTCAGCCAGCCTCTCCCCCGACGCCGGCGTGCTCGGATGGATGGCGCAGAACGCCTCCGGCGAGCCCACCCGCGTCCGCTGGCGCATCCTCCAGGGATTCGAGACCCACGGCGGCGCCCGCGACCGCGGCGTCGGCTGCCTCGAAATCCTCACACCCACCCAGGCACGCGACGCCCTCATCGAATCTCGCCTCCCCGCCGACTCGCTGGTCGAACGCATCAACGCCGCCTCCGACGCCACGCTCCCCTCCGTCCTCACCGGCGCGCGGGCGTTCCTCTCTCAGCCCCCCGCGCCCGGACAGCTCGCCAGCCCCAACCTCGCCACCGTCGCCCAGGCCCTCGCCGACAAGTACCCCACCTGGTCCCCCACCGGCCGGCTCCTCGCCGCCGCCGCCATGCCCCCCAGTTCGCAGATCGCCGACCTCAAAGTGCTGGATGATGTCATCCGCGCCGACGCCGACCCCCGCGTCCGCCTCGTCGCGGTCATCACCCGCGCCGCCTCCGCCGACGACCGCGCCCTCCGCGCCGCCCAGGAAAGCGGTGACCCCAGGCTCGCCCGCGCCGCCGCCCTCCAGATCCAGCGCGCCGAATCCGATCAGCCCATCGTCGCCAAGTCCGGCGTCGCCAGGCTCATGAACAAGAACCCCACGGCCACCGGAATCACCCCGTGATCGACGCCGCGGCACGACCCGGTCGCGCCGTCCGCATGATCGCCTCCGCGGTCGCCCTCTGCCTGCTGGCCGCCGCGATCTGGGCCGTCCTGCGTCAGCACGACGGCCTCATCGCCGCCTGGGACGCCCTCCGCTCCGGCGCATGGCCACTGGCCGCGCTCTCGCTCATCCTGCCACTCGCCAACTGGCTCCTCACCTCCGTTCTCTTCTGGGCGCTCATGCGCCCCCGCGCCGATCAGCCCGGCGTGCCCCTGCCGGAAATGACGCTCCTCATCGGCAGCGCCTGGCTCGCCAACTACCTGCCCGTCCGCCCCGGCCTGTTCGGCCGCATCGCCTATCACAAGGCCGTCAACCAGATCGACGTGCGCCGCTCCGTCGGCGGCATCGTCGCCGCCGTCGCCCTGGGCGCCCTGTGCGTCGCGCTCGCGCTGCTCATCGCCGCCGCCGCCCACGCCGCGACACTCTCCGGCCCGCTCCTCTTCGCCGCCCTCGCCTCTCCGCTCGCCATCTTCCTGCCCGCCTGCTTCATCACGCCGGCCCGCGCCCTCGCCATCGCCGCCTCCGCCCGCTATCTCGATGTGCTTGTTTGGATGGCCCGCTACGCCGTCGTCTTCACGCTCGTCGGCCGCCCACTTCGCGCGGGTGAATCCGCCGCGATGGCCGCCGTCAGCCAGGCCGCCAACCTCGTTCCATTCGTCGGCAACGGCCTGGGCATCCGCGAGTGGGCCATCCGCCTCGTCTCCCCCGCGCTGCCCGCGTGGTACGCCGGCAGCGAACCCGTCTCCGCCAACCTCGCCCTCACCGCCGACCTGGTGAACCGCGCCGCCGAACTCTGCGCCGCCATCCCCGTCGGCCTCGCCTGCGCCGCGCTGCTCCTCAAACTCGCCCGCCCAGCCATCGCCAACAACCGCGCGTAACACGCCCCCGCGAACACCTCGCCCCGAGTCCCGATTCCGTCTTCACGCCGCCAGCGGCTGAATATCCGCGTACGTCACGCTCGCCGAGCGATCCAGCTTGTTCCACCCGTGCCGCCCGCCCCGCACCGCCGCGATGAGCGACTTGAACGTCACGATGTACATGAACTGCCGGTAGAACAACCGCTGGATCAGCACGACCCACAGGCTCTTGGGCGAGCGCCTGTCCAGCCCGAAGGCGATGAGCGAGCCCACCAGGTCCATGAGCAGGAACGTCAGGTACCCCACCGCCACCGCGCCCATGTCGCCCCGCAGCAGCGAGAGCAGCAGCACCACATCGCCGATGGGCGACAGCACCGGGAACAGGATCTGGAACACCAGCATGTTCGGCAGCGCCACCCAGCCCAGCGACCCCTTCAGGAACGCCGCCTTGTGCTTCCACAGGCACTGGAACGTGCCGAACGACCACCGGAACCGCTGCTTGAACAGCGACCGCACCGTCTGCGGAGCCTCCGTCACCGATCTGGCCTCGGGCGCGTACACGATCCGCGCCCCGGCCCGCAGCATCGTCAGCGTCAGGTCCGCGTCCTCCGTCAGCGTGTTGCGTGAATAGCCCCCCACCGCCATCACGCTCCGCCGCCGCCACGCCCCCGTCGCCCCCGGCACCACGCTGATGCAGTTGAGCGAATCAAACGCGCGGCGGTCGAAGTTCTGGCTCGTCACATACTCAACATCCTGGAACGCCGTCAGCACATTCGACACATTGCCCACCTGCACGTTCCCGCACACCGCGTCCACCGCCAGGTCCGCGAACGGCTCCACCAGCCGGCCCACCGTCTCGGGCAGCACGATCGTGTCCGCGTCGATCGTCACCACGATCTCGTCGTCGCACTCCTTCATGCCCCGGTTGAGCGCCGCCCACTTGCCCGAGTTCGATTGCGTCACCAGCGACACCCGCCCGTCGCGCGCCGCGATCTTGCGCACCTCGTCGCACGTGCCGTCCGTGCTCCCGTCGTCGATCACCAGCACCCGGATGTTCCTGTACTCTGACCCCAGCACCCCCTCCACCGTCCGCGCGATCACCTTCTCCTCGTTGTACGCCGGCACCAGCACCGTCACCCCGCCGCTGAACACCGCGCCCTCCGGAGCGTCGCGCCGCACGCCACGCCCGACCAGCACGATCAGCCCCAGGATCCGCAGCACCGACACGCCCGTGGTGATGAAGAACACCACCACCAGCACCGACCACCCCGTCGTCGAGCACCACGCGTACACGTCCGACCCGATCAGCATCGCCCGCTCCGTCGCCGAGATCGGCCGCATCACCGCCGACGCCTGCTGGTCCAGCAGTTCATGCACCCCGACGAACCTGTACCCCCGCGCCTGCAGGTCCGGGATCAGCTTCCTGACCAGTTCCACCGTCTGCTCCCGCTCGCCCCCCGCGTCGTGCAGCACGATCACGTGCGCCCCGGGCTTCGCCAGCCCCTTGAGCACCGTCGCCTCCATCACCTCTACGCCCGGCTGCTTGTAATCCTCCGAGTCGATGTCCCCGCCGATCGACACGTACCCCATCCGCGTCACTTCCTGCAGCGGCGTGAGCTGCGCCGGCAGCGTCGGCGAGTTGTCCGCGTCATACGGAGCCCGGAACAGCGTCGTGCTCCGCCCCGTGATCGACTCGATCACCCGCTGCGTCATGTTCAGCTCAACCGCCAGCCGCCGCGTCGAGATCGTCTGGATATTGGGGTGCGAGAACGTGTGGTTCCCCAGCAGGTGCCCCTCGTCCGCCATCCGCCGCACCAGCCCAGGGAACCGCTCCGCCTGCCCGCCCACCACGAAGAACGTCGCCTCCACGCCCAGCTCCTGCAGGATGTCCAGAATCTGCGGCGTCCACACCGGGTCCGGCCCGTCATCGAACGTCAGCGCCACCAGCTTCTCAGGGCTGTCCCCGGACTTCTCGATCGCGTACCCGCTCGGCAGCCTCGTGTACTCGCCGTAGTCGATCGTCCGCCCGTCAAACGTCATGTGCCGCAGCCCCGCCGCGGGCAGTTGCGTCACCCGGTAGCACTCCCCCTGCCCGTCGCTCTCGATCGTCTGGAGCGGCGTCACCTCCGCCAGCTTCCGCGGGTCAAACCCCGCCGCGCCCGTGCGCAGCGCGAACTTCCACAGGCTCGGATCTTCCATCCCCAGCCGCCAGATCGACCACCCCCGCGCGTGCACCCCTTCCGCCACCACCGTCTGGTTCCACGCCGTCATGGCGTCCAGCATCCACACCACGTGCTCGTGCCCGCGCTCGTCCTTGTACTTGAACCTCGGGTTCAGCGTGTCATGATCGGTCGCGATGAACGCCTCGTGCTCCGCCGCAAGGTTAATCGTCTGCGTGAACGTCAGCGCCATCGCCTCGTTCCCGCCCGTCACATCCCAGTCGTACGCGTACGCGCCGATCGCCACGATCAGCTTGCTCGGCGGGATCCGCTTCGCGTAGTCGCTCACCGCGTCCGTGAACCACGGGTTCGACGCCACCGGCCCCGGCTTGCCCCCCGCGTACGACTCGTCGTACGCCATCAGCACCACCAGGTCCGCGATGCCCCCCACCGCCTCGTAGTCGTACCGATCGTCGTTCACCGGAAGGTCCACCGTCACCAGCAGATTCTTCTTCCGGCACGCCGCCGACAACTCGCCCAGCCAGTCCAGGAACAGATCGCTGTCCCCCGGGTTCAGGTTCTCGATGTCAACGTTCACGCCCTGCGCGCCCACCCGCTCCAGCGACTCCACCACCGACTTCACCAACCGCGCTCGCGCCGTGTAGTCGCGCAGCAGTTCCGTCACCTCGTCGGCCTTCCACGCCCCCCCCGCATCCGTATTCGACAGCCGCGGCATCACCATCGCCGCGTTCGCCGCCAGCAGGCTCTGCATCGCCGGATTCACGTGCTCTACCAGCGAACCATCCGACTTGGAAAAACTCAAGTAGTCAGGGAAGACGATGTCCAGGTCCTTGATCACCCCCTGCAGCGACGCCAACGACGCCGGATCGTCCTGCACCACGAACGCGCTCACCACCCGGTCCGCTTGCAGCGTCCGCTTCGCCGACACCGCCGCCACCGGCATCCCCTTCACCGTCTCTTCATCCAAAGGCCCCGCCACCTCGCGCTCCAGCACCCGCACCATCTCCGATTGCCGGCTCCGCGGCTCCACCGGCGGTGGAATCAGCGTCGGGTTCGAGAACAGCCCCGCCACCAGGTCAATGAACAACAAACCGACAGCCGCCCCCAGCACCGCCGCCCCCGTCAGGGCGAGCCGCCAGCGCCGGCGAGAAGGATCCTCGAAAATCATCGGCATACAGACACTCACGAACAAAGACAGCCCGACATCACAGCAAGGAACGCGGCTCCAGGCCGTTCGGCCGAACGAAGGTGGCCGGCCGATCTTGCGATTCCTTGAACAGAATTGCTCAGCCCGGCTCCTGCTGTTCGTGTCGGTTCACCCGCTGGTTGCCGCCCGCCCAGTGAAATAGCCTGTTTCTAGAGAGTTTTTTCGCCGCAGTCCGCCCCGCGTCCGCGCCCTGTTCGCACCTCACAAACAACACAAGCGACGATCAGATCGTCGCCCGCCAACCGCTCTTGACCGCGCCCAAAGCGCACATGGTTCTTCCACACACGTTGTCCAAAAATCGTCCCGGCGGGACACAAATACCAAAAAAAAGTCCCGCGAGCTTCCCGGAACGTGAACCCCACAACCACCTGACAACCGCACCGCAATTCACTGTAACGGTTTCACCGTCCGCCCATCATCCCTTCCCACCCGCCCGACTCTCCAACTCCGCCCACCGCTCGTACATCCCCGCCACCGCCGCGTGCACCTCGCCCGATTCGCGGCACACCTCCTGATACCGCCGATGATCCGCGATCACCTCCGCCGAGTTCATCAGCGCATCCAGTTCCTTCGCACGCGCCTCGGCCTTCTCAATGTTCGCCTCCATCGCCGCCAGTTCCCGCTGCTCGTTGTACGTCAGCTTCTTCTTCGCCGGCCCTGGCACCCCCGCGCCAACCCCTACCGCAGCAGCAGCCTTGGGCGCCGCCGCGGCCTCCTTGCGTTCGCCCCGGTCCCGCCGCTGCCACTGCTCATAATCCGTGAAGAACCGCGACCCGCCCCGTCCATCCAGCGCCAGAATCCGCGACGCCAGCCGCGCCAGCATCGCGCGATCGTGCGTCACCAGGATCACCGCGCCCGGGAACTCCTCCACGCTCTCTTCCAACACCTCGAGCGACGGAATGTCCAGGTCATTCGTCGGCTCGTCCAGAATCAGCACGTCCGCCGGCTCCAGCATCAGCCGCGCGATGTGAATCCGCGCCTGCTCGCCGCCCGAGAGCGCCCGCACCGGCTGCTTGAGTTGCTGCGTCGTGAACAGGAACCGCCGCGCCCACGTGTTGATGTGGATCGTCCGCCCCTGGTAGATCACCGCGTCCGAGTGCGGGCTCAGCGCCTCGTGCAGCGTCTGCGACGGATCCAGCTCGGTCCGGTGCTGCGAGAAGAACACGCTCCGAAGCCCCGGCGCCCGCACGATCGTCCCCGGCGGCGGCGTGCTCGGAGGAACATCCACCGCCTCCGCCGCGGCCTTGATCGCCTCGGGCGTCGGCGGATCCGCCGCCATCTGCCCCGTCAGCACTTTCAGCAGCGTCGATTTCCCCGATCCGTTCGGCCCCATCAGCCCCAGCACCTGCCCAGGGCTCACCACCAGATCCACATCCGTGAACAACCGCTTGCCCCCCAGGCTCTTGGTGATCGCCCGCGCCCGGATCAGCTTGAGCGTCTGCCGGCCCGTCGCCTCGAACTCGATCGCCGCGGCCTTCTGCGGCGCATTGCGCGCCCGCAAGTCCTCCAACTCGTCCATCCGCTCGTAACTCGCATCGATCCTGCTCTTGCTCTTGGTCCGCCGGGCCTGCGCCCCGCGCCCCAGCCACCGCAAATCCTCCCGCACCTGGTTCGCCAGCGACTGCTGCTGCTTGGCCTGCCCGTCCAGGAACTCCTGCTTGCGCCGCAGAAACTCCGAGTAGTTGCCCACCACCCCGAACGTCCCCTGCGGGTACGACGACGCCAACTCCACGATCCGCGTCGCCACCGATTCCAGGAACATCCGGTCGTGCGTCACGATGATCGACGCGAAGTCCGCCCGCCGCAGCAGATCCTCCAGCCAGTCGATCCCCTCGACATCCAGGTGATTCGTCGGCTCGTCCAGCAGCAGCACATCCGGCTGCTTCGCCACCTCCCGCGCGATCGCCAGCCGCTTGCGCTGCCCGCCCGAGAGCGAAGCCGTCGGTTGCTCGGTTCTCAAAGCCCACCCGCTCCAGCGTCAACGTCGCCGCCAGTTCAATCTCATGGTCATCGTGCAGGTGCGGCACATGCCCCGCGTCCTTCGACGCGTGCAGCGCATCCACCACCGCCGAATGCACCGTCGACCCCTCCGGGAACGCATCCGCCTGCGCGACATACGCCGCCCGCACCCCCTTGCGGAAGATCACACGCCCCTCATCCGAAGTCTCCATCCCCGCCAGGATCTTCAGCAGCGTTGACTTGCCCGAGCCGTTCGGCCCGATCAACGCCAAGCGCTCTCCATCCTCAAGCGACATCCCCACGCCCGAAAAAAGCGTGCGAGCGCCGAACGACTTGCTCAAATCCTGTGCCGTCAGTAATGCAGCCATGAGAACCCCGATGATAAGGACCCCGCGGCGTCAAGACACGCACCCCACCTGCGCTCTCGACTTGCAACCCACCTCGCCCTCCTCCCTGATGCACCGCTTCCCATGTCTTCATTTCCCCATTTCCCTCTTTCCCCATTTCCCAATTTCCCCTGTTCCTCATACCCTCGCCCCATGCCCCCCGCCCCACTCATGCTCTCCGTCTCCGGCTGCCGCGGCATCGTCGGCCAGAGCCTCACGCCCGATGTCGCCGCCCGCTTCGCCGCCGCCTACGGATCCATCCTCCGTGAACGCGCCAAGGGCAAGCGAATCACCATCGTCCTCAGCCGCGACGGCCGCGCCGGCAGCCAGATGGTCCACGCCGCCGCCATCGCCGGCCTCCTGGGCTCCGGCTGCCGCGTCGTTGACATCGGCATCGCCATGACCCCCACCGCCGCCGTCATGACCGATCACTACGCCCGCGAAGAACGCAACGCCCAGGACGAGTACGTCGCCGGCATGGTCCTGACCGCCAGCCACAACCCCCAGCAGTGGAACGGTCTCAAGTGCCTCTTCGCCGAACAAGGCGACCACGGCTCCGCCGCCTGCGCCCCGCCCGCCGACATCGCCGAGAAGATCATCGCCCGCTTCCGCGATCCCGCGGCCAACATGTACGTCCAATGGAACGACATCGGCGGCATGGTCGCCGATGCCTCCGGCGAAGAAGCCCACGTCGACCGACTCATGCGCGCCATGGAAGAGTCCGGGCTCACCGACAACCCCGCCCAGCTCGGGCGGGGCCTCACCGTCGCGGTTGATTCCGTGAACGGCTCGGGCGCCAACGGCGCACGCCTCCTGCTCGAATCCCTCGGCTGCGATGAAATCCTCCACATGAACGCCGACGGCTCGGGCCTCTTCCCGCACCCCCCCGAACCCACCGAGGACAACCTCTCCCTGCCCGGCGGCCTCTGCGAAGCCGTCGCTCGCAGCGGCTGCGATGTCGGCTTCGCACAAGACCCCGACGCCGACCGCCTCGCCATCGTCGCCGACAAGGGCACGTACATCGGCGAGGAATACACCCTCTCCCTGGGCGCCATGGCCCTGCTCGAAGCGCACCGCGCCCGCGACACCGGCCCCACCTCGCTCGTCACCAACCTCAGCACCAGCCGCATGCTCGACGATGTCGCCGCCCGGTTCGGCGCCACCGTCCTGCGCACCCCAGTCGGCGAAGCCAACGTCGTTGAGATCATGAAGTCCAACCACGCCCTCGCCGGCGGAGAAGGCAACGGCGGCGTCATCTGGCCCCGCGTCGCCTACGTCCGCGACTCGCTCGCCGCCATGGCCCTCACCCTCTGGCTCATCTCCCCCCAGGGCGCCGGCCGCGGCAGCAAACGCCCGCTCTCCTCCGTCGTCGCCTCCATGCCCTCCTACGCCATCGTCAAGCGCAAGGTCGACATCCCCAGCCGCGACGCCGCCGGCCCCGCCGTCGCCAAGATCGCCGACGCGTACAAATCCCACCGCGTCGACACCCGCGACGGCGCCCGCATCGACTTCACCGACACGCCCGCCTGGCTCCACGTCCGCGCCAGCAACACCGAACCCATCATGCGCCTCATCGCCGAAGCCCCCACCAAAGCCGCCGCCGAGAAGATCCTCGACAACGCCGCCAAGGTCATCGGCTGATCGGCTTGGCGTGCCGATGCTGTCCGGCCTCCCGTGCCACTGACTTCGGTCCCGCGAAGTCAGTGAAATGGCTCTCGCACCGCACAACCGCCCTCGGTCCGATGTTGACACCGTTCGCCGCTAGTATCCGGGCGTCACTCGACCCCTGTGGCCGCGACCCAAGCACACCGACGCTTGAACCGCGCAGTCAATTCCGACGGTGTCACGAGCCCCGGGCAGCAATAAGGGTTGTTTCCCTGATGCCTGATGCCCGATGCCCGATGCCTTCCCATATGACCCCTCATTTCCACCGGCCGAACCTCGCTGGTCCGCGCCCCCCGCTTTCCCGCGCCCAGCGCCGGCTCCAAACAACCTCCGTTTCCACCCACCCTATCATTTCTTTCCGCAGAAACCCACCCCCTACACGCGTGTTTTCGCGCGTCGCCGCCGACGCGCCGGAGTAGCCATGACGACCGCCGCTGAGACCCTTTCCAAGTTCAACTGGCAGCCGCAGCCCGCGGCTCAGAAAGTCCTCAACAACATCATCGACGGCTTCCTCGCCTACTGCCCCGGCGCCGCACGCCTGGGCGCTCGCATGAAGCACGAGACCGCCACGCGCTTCTTCGACTGGATCGACTCCATCCACCTCACCAAGACGCCCGAAATCGTCGCGCGCCTCAAGGAAGTCGGTTTCTCCCTCCACCCCCAGCCCGGCGCACCCGACTGCTACGTGCACGAAGGCGCCATCTTCCCCTCCGTCGTCCTCCACGCCCTCGCAGTCACCCGCGTCTGGATCAAGGTCGACTGGGTCTCGGACTTCCTCGCCGCCTGGGACATGCACGACGCCGAGATCATCGGCGACCCCTTCGGTCAGCTCCGCGCCTGCCGCGTCTTCGCCGGCAACCACGCCGAGCTCTGGGTCGTCGAACGCCACGGCTTCCGCGGCTTTGAACCCCCCGCCTTCGACCCCGCCAAGGCCGTCGCCGCCATGAAGCACCTGGAGCGCTTCCGCAGGCGAAACCGCGACCTCGAGAACGACGCCGCCGGCTACGCCCACACCATCCACCTCTTCGCCGCCGCGGCGGAGGAAATCGGCCGCGACTGGGCCTGTGATCTCTTCTTCTTCGCCGAGCGCGAGTTCTGGCAGCGCCGCAACCGCGCCGCCCAGGTCCAGAAGGCCCGCCAGGACCGCCTGGGCCTGGGCTGGGCCAACCACGACCACCACACCTACCGCTGCGCCCGCGACACCTTCAAACAGCACGTCTCCCTCCTGGAGAGCATGGGCTTCGTCTGCCGCGAGAGTTTCTACGCCGGGCACGAGGCCGGCTGGGGCGCGCAGGTCATGGAGCAGCCCGTCTGCAACCTCACGACCTTCAACGACGTCGACATGAGCGCCGAGGAGCTCCTGGGCGATTTCGCCCACAACGGCTTCCCCGGCGGCATCGAGCAGCTCGGCACCGTCGGCCTCTGGTGCGCCCTGCACGGCCAGGCGATGCTCCAGGCCGGCATGCACCACTTGGAATGCCAGTTCGACCACGCCGCCCTCATCGAGCAGTTGGAGCGAGAGGCGCACATCCACACCATGTCGCCCTTCACCACCTTCCCCCACCTCCGCCAGGCCTTCACCTACGGCGAGCAGTGGAAGGTCCCCGAGCGGCGCGTAGGCCAGCTCCTGGCCTGTGGCCTCGTCACGCGCGAGCAGGCGCAGCACTTCCTCAACGAGGGAGCCCTGGGCTCTCACCTGGAGAACCTGGAACGCAACGACGGCTTCAAGGGCTTCAATCAGCAGGGCGTCAGCGACATCATCGAGCGCACCGACCCCCGCAAGAAGCGCACCAAGGTCCCGGCGTAAATGTTCACATCAGCGGCGGCGACGCACCACCGGCGCCGCCAGCCCCGCGATCAGCAGGGCCACCGCGCCCGGCGCGGGCACCATCGTCAGCCGCGAGTTCATGCTCACGTCGATCCACATCTCCGAGGTCTGCCCCGCCGCGGTTGAACCCGGCACGGCCAGTTCGAACGTGATGTAGAGCGAGCGGTTCACCGCACCGATGCCCCCGCCCTCAAGGCGGATGTCCCCGAAGCTGATCAATCGCGCCACGCGGTCAGGCCCCTTGGCCCACGCCTCCGCGCGGATCATCGCCGTGGCGGTCTCAGTCTGCGCATCCTGCACGCGCGCCGAACCCGTCACCGAGAGATCGATGATCCCCCGCAGCGTGTACGCGCTCGACGCGTGCGTCATGTCGCTGAACGTCAGGTGCATCGAGTGCGACGCCGTCGCCGTCACCGTCCCCACCTCCCGCAACTCCACCGCCGTAGCCATCGCCAGCCCCCACGCATCGCCGATCCGCGGGGCCATGTCGTTGGGCGCCGGGGGCGCATCATCAACCAGGAACCGCGAGTACGAAGCAACCTCCGGAGCCGCCGACGGAAGCGTCAACCCCGAGGGCGTCCACGCGGCCCGCGTGTGCAGCCCCGAGCGACCGAAAGGCCCGGCGCTCGCGTGCTCGATCGCGTCCGTGAACGTGATCGAACCGTTGATCGACACCGACGACACCGGGTTCGCGGACGCCAGAGCGGCCAGACCGATACCCCCCAGGCAAGCGACGAGTTTTTGGTTTGTGCGAGGCATGCCGGGATGATCGGCGGCGCGGGATCACAGGATCAGGACCATCCAGCGCCATCGGAACAACCCCGCGCCGCCTGTGGGGCGGGCGCGGCCTGGGCCGGACGTTCCGCCCGTTCCGAAGGGCCCGAAAACCCGGTGCCCCCAACGCCCGCTACCCTGCCGCGCATGGCTTCTCTCTTGATCACCGGGGGGCGATTCATCGACCCCGCCTCGGGCGCCGACGCCCCGCACGACATCGCGGTGCGTGACGGCCTCGTCGCCGCCGTCGGTAAGTCCCTGCCCCGCGCCGACGCCGATGAAGTCATCGACGCCTCCGGCTGCCTCGTCGTCCCCGGCCTCATCGATCCCCACGTCCACCTGCGCGAGCCCGGCGGCGAACACAAGGAGACCCTCGCCACCGGTTCACACGCCGCCGTCCACGGCGGCTTCACCACCGTCTGCTGCATGCCCAACACCACACCGGCCCTGGACTCCCCGGAGCTGGTCCGCTTC
>JBGAMO010000017.1:0-42216 GCA_044222845.1 Phycisphaerales bacterium | reverse complement strand
ACGGCTCCGACGTCGAGTCCTTCTTCATGGTGTGGGAGACCGGCGACACCGCCGGTGATGTCAACGGCGACGGCGGCGTCGACGGCGGCGACGTTGAGTTCTTCTTCAGCAAGTGGGAAACCGGCTGCTGATCACGGTACGCGGCCCCGCCGCGATGCATCCTGAATCCTGAACGCGAAGCGGACGATGACGGCATCGTCCGCTTTTTTTGTTCGCGATGGGGTCCCCCGCGACCGCGTGTTTCACGCCGAGATATTCGGCAACCCGGCCCTCTGCGCCGCGGTCCGGGCCCGGCGTTATGATGTCCTCTCATCGCCGACGTCGATGCTCCGCTCGGCGCTCGCGGATGACCTTCGCCCGATCCACCGGCCCTGGCCGTGGCGCACAGGCATCACGGCGTCCACTCCTCGGTATTCGCCCGGAGAAAGGAAACACCCGTGAACGATCGCCCCGCCAGACGCACCCGATTCCACGCCACCGCCACGCTTCTTGCGGGAACTGCGATCGCCGCCGGGGTGATGTCGAGACACGCCCGGGCGCAGTGTTCGCCTACCTGGGAACAATCTGTCGTCTCGCCGGCGCCGTCGGTTCGAACATATGTCGGAATGGCTTCGGACGACGCCGCACGCCGCGTGGTGCTGTACGGCGGCACGACGCGAACGCAGTTGCGGACCGATGTGTGGGAATGGAGTGGCTCGTCGTGGCGCCAGTTGGCCGCAACCTCGTCGGCCGGGGGCCGCCGCGGCCACGGGTTCGTCTTTGATCCGGCCCGTCAGGTCTTCGTCGCGTTCGGCGGCGTCACCTCCGCGGGCATCGTCGGCGACACATGGGAACTCGCCGACGCCACGTGGACGCAGCGCACGGTCGCCGCGCCCGCGGCCCGGGCACACTTCGCGTTGGCGTACGACGGTTCGGCGGCGCGATCCGTGCTCTTCGGCGGATGGGGCGGAGGCCTCTCCTACTTCGCAGACACGTGGACCTGGGACGGCTCCGCGTGGACTTCGGTGACGCCCGCGGGCCTCTCGCCGCACGCACGGGCCTTCATGTCCGCGGCGTACGACAGCAATCGCGACCGGCTGGTCCTCTTCGGCGGCCTGTTCAATGACTCTTCATCGAGCACGTACTACGGCGATACATGGGAATGGGACGGCAGCAACTGGGCGGATGTGACGCCCCCGTCAGGCTCGCCCAACCCGCGGGCGTACCACGCGATGGCGTACGACAGTTCGCTGCACCGGACAATCCTCTTCGGCGGCTTCAGTTTTGCGGAGGGCAACTTCAACGACACATGGGCGTGGGACGGGAGCTCGTGGAACCGGCTCGCGACCACCGCGGCGCCGTCGCTGCGAATCTCGCCCGGCTTGGCCTTCGACAGCGTGCAACAACGCGTCCTCCTATTCGGCGGGCAACTCAACTCCACGTACTACGGCGACACCTGGTCGCTGAGCGCGCCCGCTACCTGCCTCGCTGACTTCAACTGCGACGGCGGCGTCGATGGGCAGGATGTCGAATCGTACTTCCTGGTCTGGGAATCCGGCTCCGCGGCGGCGGATGTCAACGCCGACGGCGGCGTCGACGGCGCGGATGTCGAGTTCTTCTTCACCCGATGGGAAGCCGGCTGCTGACCAGCCGCCGCCCCGCCCATCGTGGCGGGACAACCCGAAACCCGACGGCGAAGCGGACGATGAAGGCATCTGCCGCTTTTTTTCATGCGCGGCGCGCGCGACGAGCTCGTTCGCCCCGCCCACCCCCCTCGCCGGCGAACAGGGAAGTTTCCCTGTTGAACCCCGCGACCGCTCTCAGAACAGTTCTGATGTTCACGTGGGATACCAGGGGCTCGTGATGAGTTCTGTATGTGTTATTGCCGCTCTCAGCCCCGGACCCGCCGCGGCGGCGCCGAAGTGGTGCACGCCCACCTTCCGGCAACCTTCTACACCCAGGAGACGATCATGCGTCGCACCTTCCGCCATTGTGTTCTGCTCACGCTTGTGTGCGCTCTGATGCCGGTGGCGAGCGGCGGCCGCGCCGCGGCCCAGTGCGCACCGCGCTGGATCAACGGCGGTGAAGCGGGCGGGCCCGGCGGGCTGGTGTACGCGATGACCCAGTGGGATCCCGACGGCGCAGGGCCCCAAGCACCGGTGCTCGTGGTCGGGGGCACCTTCACATCGGCCGCGGGCGATCCGGCCATCAGGAACATCGCCACGTGGAACGGCACATCGTGGGCCCCGCTGGGCAACGGCGGCGTCGCCGCCCGGGCGCTGGCCGTCATGCCCAACGGCGATCTCATCGCGGGCGGAGACGTCGCAACCGCCGGCGGACACTGGATCGCCAGATGGGACGGTGCATCCTGGTTGCCCCTGGGTTCGGGAGTCAACGACCGCGTCAACGCGCTGAAGGTCACTGCGAGCGGCGACCTGATCGTCGGCGGTCACTTCACCACCGCCGGCGGCGCCGCGGCGAGCCGCATCGCCCGCTGGTCCCCCTCAACACAGACGTGGTCACCGATCGGCACCGGCGTGAACGGTGCGGTCTTCTCGCTCGCCCCGTTGCCCAGCGGCGACCTTGTCGCCGGCGGCGCATTCACCACCGCAGGGGGATTCTCGGCCCGCTTCATCGCCCGCTGGACCGCCGCGACCGGCAACTGGTCGGCAATCGGCAACACCCCGATGAACAACCTCGTGACCGCGCTGGTCGTGCTTCCCGGCGGTCAGTTCATCGCGGGCGGCTACTTCACATCGTCCGGCGGCTTCCCGACCAACAACATCGCTCGGTGGGACGGGGCCGCGTGGCAACAGATGGGCGCGGGCGGCATGAACTCCAACGTGTCGGCGATGATGATGATGCCCGACGGGAACCTCCTGGCGGGCGGCAACTTCACCACAACCGGCGGCGGCGTGGCCGCGAACCGCATCGCGATCTGGAACACCACCGCCGGGGCATGGTCGGCGATCGGCCCGGGAATCGGCGGGGGCGTCTACGCCGTCGCCACCTTCGCCGGTGAACCCATCGCGGGCGGCAACTTCCAGACCACCGGCACCGGCCAGTTGGGCATTCCGTACTTCGCGCACTATGGCCAGCCCGTCGCGCCCACCGTGACCGAAAAGCCCGCGGACGCGATCGCGTGCGCGAACGAGCAGGCGACTTTGGAAGTCTCGACCGCCGGTTCCTCACCGTTCACCTACCAGTGGCAGATCAGCGCGGGGCCCGGAACATGGGAGTCGCTCGCGCTTGATCCGATCTCGCTGCCCTGCGGCGGTTCGGCGTACGCGGCCGGCGCGACGTCGCGGCAGGCCGCCATCAGCATCTCGCCGTGCGCCGGCGTCCCGACCTACCAGGTCCGCTGCCTCGTCGCCAACGAGTGCGGCACGGATGTCAGCGAGCCCGCGACGATCACCATGAACTCGCAGGTTGTGCCCGCCGATCCGCAGGACGCAACCGCGTGCGCGGGCGGCACAGTTGCATTCACGACCACCGCGAACGGCTACGGGCCGTACACCTTCATGTGGTTCAAGGATGACCAACTCATCAACATCGAGGCGAACCCTTCCGCGGCCACGGCGGAACTCGTCCTGAACCACCTCACCACGGACGACGCGGGACGGTACAACTGCCTGGTCCGCAACTCGTGCAGCGGCGCGTACACCAACTACGCCACGCTCACAGTCGCAGACTCGTGCTGCATCGGCGACTTCAACCAGGACGGCGGCATCGACGGCGCGGATGTGCAGGCCTTCTTCGCGGAGTGGGAACTGGGCAACACCTCGGCCGACGTGAACGCCGACGGCGGTGTCGATGGGACCGACGTGCAGTACTTCTTCATCCGATGGGAGGCTGGTTGTTGATGGATACGAACAACGTGTCGATGGTCCCGACGAGAACGTGACCGCGATCACCAGGAGGGCGAACATGATCCGTGAACAAACAACGTGCGTGCATCTCACGCGGCGGGCGCTGGGTTTCGTGGCCACGGTGTTGGGCGCCGCCTTGCTCGCGGCCCTGCCCGCTTCCTCCGCGTCGGCTCAATGTCCGCCGGGCTGGCTGCCCGGCGAAGGCCTCCGCGGGCTCAATCTCACCGGTTCCGCATCCGCGATGACGGTGTGGGACCCGGACGGCGCGGGACCTCTGCCGCAGGTGCTGGCGGTCGGCGGCAGTTTCAGCATCGCGGGCACACAGTTCGCCAACGGTGTCGCCGCCTGGAACCCTGCCACAGGACAATGGGTCGGCGGCTGGGGTCTGGCGTGGCCGGCGGAGGCGTCTATGCGCTGGCGGCGCTGCCCGGCGGAGACCTGATCGCCGCGGGCGATTTCACGACCGCCGGCGGCGGGCCCGCGAGCAGGATCGCACGCTGGAGCCCAACCTCCAACTCCTGGTCCGCGTTGGGCACGGGCCTCAACGCCACCGTCTACGCGCTGGCGGTCATGCCCAACGGCGACCTGATCGCCGGAGGCTACCTCACTACTGCCGGGGGCTCGCCCGCCAACCGCATCGCGCGCTGGAACGGCACGGCCTGGTCCGCGCTGGGTTCGGGAATGACGGGCAGCGGTTCTCCGGTCGTCCGATCGCTCACGGTCCTTCCTGACGGCGACCTGGTGGCGGGCGGTTCCTTCACCACCGCCGGCGGCAACGCGGCCAACTACATCGCACGCTGGCACGGTTCGGCGTGGTCCGCGCTGGGTTCGGGCATGGACTTCGCAGTGACGTCCCTGGCGGTGCTCGGCGGCGGTGAACTGATCGCCGGGGGTGACTTCAACACCGCCGGGGGAATCAGCGCCAGCCGGATCGCGCGTTGGAACGGCTCGGCCTGGTCTGCGCTGGGTTCGGGGACCAACGGCACCGTGTCCGCACTGGCGGTGCTGCCCGGAGGCGATCTCGCCGCGGCGGGAGATTTCAGTACCGCCGGAGGCGGGAGCGCCGGCCGCGTGGCAAGGTGGAACGGCTCGGTCTGGTCCGCGCTGGGCACGGGGCTGAACAGCGCCGCGTACTCGCTGGCCGTTACGCCCGGAGGCGATCTCGTTGCGGGGGGAAACTTCTACGCCGCGGGCGGCGTTGCCGCCAACGGCATCGCCCGTTGGAGCGGGGCATCCTGGTCGGAGCTCAGTTCCGGAATCGGCGGCGGCTCGTTCCCAACGATCGCGGCGATGGCGATCCTGCCCGGCGGCGACCTGCTCGCCGGTGGTGAGTTCACCGCGGCCGGGAGCGTCAACGCCAACCGCATCGCCCGCTGGAACGGCGCGGCGTGGTCGGCGCTCGGTTCGGGCATGAATGGTCGGGTCAATGCGGTCGCCGTGCTGCCGGGCGGCGATCCGATCGCCGCCGGAAACTTCACCGCCACCGGAGGAAAATCCGTGGCGCGGTGGAACGGCGCGACCTGGTCCGCGCTGGGCGCGGGCGTGAACAACCAGGTCTTTGCGCTGGCGGTGATGCCCGACGGCCAGGTGATCGCGGGCGGCAGCTTTGAATCCGCCGGGGGCGTTGCTGCCCACAACATCGCCCGGTGGAACCCCACCACCAACTCATGGTCCGCGATGGGGTCGGGAACGGACACGTATGTTCAATCGCTGGCGGTGATGCCCAACGGCCAACTGATCGCCGGAGGGTTCTTCACGAACGCCGGCGGTGTGGCCGCGAACCGCATCGCTCGCTGGAACCCCGCCACCAACGCCTGGTCCGCCCTGGGCTCCGGGCTGGGCAGCGCGGCCATGGCGCTCGCGGTGCTTCCCAACGGCGATCTGATCGCCGGCGGCGAGTTCACCACCGCCGGGGGCGCAGCGCGGTACTACATCGCCAGATGGGATGGCGCCGTCTGGTCGGCCCTGGGCGCCGGTATGAACGGCGCGGTGTCGGCCCTGACCGTGCTGCCCGGCGGCGACCTCATCGCGGGCGGCAACTTCACCACCGCCGGCGGCGTCACCGTCAACCGAGTCGCACGATGGAACGGCATCGCGTGGTCCGCGTTCGGCATGGGCGTGAACGCTCAGGTTTCCGCGCTGGCGGCGCTGCCCACCAGCGATGTCGCGATGGGCGGCAGTTTCACCAGCGCTGGGGGCCGCGTATCTGGGTACTTCGCTCGCTACTCCACCCTGGGCTCTTCCGCCCCGAACATCACGGCCCAACCACAGGACGCGTACGCCTGCGCAGCGACCCCCGCCTCCTTCTCCGTGACCGTGTCGGGGGCCGGCCCGTTCGAATACCAGTGGCGTCAGGACGGCACGCCGATCGACACCGCCCTCAACCCCACCGCGGCCGCGGCAACCCTGTCGCTCGCCTCTGTGACGTTCGCCGATGCCGGCAAGTATGACTGCCGCATCACCGACGCCTGCGGCAGCGTGATCAGCAACGCCGCGACGCTCTTCATCTGCGTCGGCGATTTCAACTGCGACGGCGGCGTGGACGGCGCTGATGTACAGGCCTTCTTCGCGGAGTGGGAACTGGGCAACACCGCCGCGGATGTGAACGCCGACGGCGGCGTCGACGGGACCGACGTGGAGTACTTCTTCATTCGGTGGGAAGCCGGCTGCTGACCCGTCGCTCGCGTACCGACAGGCTCTTCGTCGCGGCATCCGCACCGATCCACGAAGGCGATGTCGCACTCTGCGCATGCAACCCCGAGAGTCACTCTCGGTTCACGCCACACGCCCGAATCCGGCCCCAATGCCATTTGACCGCCCGAAACGGTACTTCGGACGCTCGCGTCGTGAAGGCCTTTTCGACGGTTCCAAGGGCATCTTGGAACGATTCCTGTCCCCGCAGCCCCTGTACCGGCAATAACGCTGTGAGCAGGGCGCTTGCAGCATGCCCCCGGAAACTCCCCCTGCTCCGCCGAACGAGGACGAACACCATGAAGACCTGCACCACCGCGATCACCTTTGCACTCTCAACCGCGCTCCCCGCCGCGGCTCTGGCGGTTGATCCCACGCTCGACTCGTGGCTCCAGAACCTGACGAACCTGCGCGGACGCAGCACGAGCGCAACGCTGAACCCCGCGCTGAGCCAGATCCCGGCGGATGTGCAGCAGGTGCGCTTCAACGCCGCGAACACCTACGTCAACTCCACGGACATCCCGCACTACAACATCGGCCCCTGGCCCTCCAACCCGAACACAGCGCAGATGCAGAACGTGCTGGTGCGGATCCCCCGTTCGCCGCAGGTGAACACAGGCACCAAGACGGCGACCGGTCTGGGCGCCATCGGCGTGATGGTGGACGGCACCCAGTTCTTCA
The DNA here is from genome assembly GCA_044222845.1 of Phycisphaerales bacterium. Lineage (GTDB taxonomy): Bacteria > Planctomycetota > Phycisphaerae > Phycisphaerales > UBA1924 > UBA2402. The sequence continues at coordinate 34,996 of JBGAMO010000017.1, read as the reverse complement.
ACGCCTCTGACGGGCGCTCGTACCAGAACCGCAACGTATGGCACAACGACGCCAACGTCGTCGAGGCGGTCAGCTTCGACGCGGCCCTCGGGCACCCCTCGCCCAACAACGCGTACCACTACCACCAGCACCCCCGCTCGCTGCGGGCCGAGTTCGGCGATGACGGCTCGCGTCACTCCCCGATCATCGGCTTCGCCTTCGACGGCTTCCCCGTGTACGGCCCGTACGGCTACGCCAACACCAACGGCACCGGCGGAATCGTCCGGATGACGCCGGGCTACCACCTTCGCAACATCACGCAGCGAACTTCGCTGGCCAACGGCACCTCGCTCGCCGCCGCCAACTACGGGCCCGCCGTGGGCGGCGCCTACCCCTTGGGTTATTTCATCGAGGATTACGAGTTCGTCGCCGGCAGCGGCACGCTCAACGAGCAGAACGGCCGCTTCTGCGTGACGCCCGAGTACCCCAACGGCACCTTCGCGTACTTCCTGACCGTGAACGAATCGAACGTGGGCATCTACCCGTACATCGTCGGCCCCGCGTATTACGGCGTCGTCGCGACGGACAACGTGACCCGGACGGTGAGCGTGCCCGGCGGTGTGGACCGCTACTACCCCTGCCCCGCGGACTACAACGCCGACGGCGGGGTCGATGGTGAGGACGTGACGGCGTACTTCACCGATTGGGAAGCCGCCGCGGACCGGGCCGACGTGAACTACGACGGCGGTGTCGATGGAAACGACCTGGCCCCGTTCTTCGCGATCTGGGCCGCGGGAGGGTGCTGAAGACAAACCCCAACTGACCCGACCCGCCGCGTGGAACCGCCCTCCCACGCGGCGTTCTCGTGCGATCGATTTCCCACCCGGAGATGAATCCGCCCGTATGCTGATGAAAGAGCCCGGCGTGCTGAACTCTCCGCGAAACATCCGCTGTTCACCAACGCGTGCGTCCGCGAGCGGCGGCCGTTCGCGGCGTGCAAGCAGTCGCGCGCAGTCCATCGCCCAGTCCATCGCAGTATCCGTGCTGGTCGGACTCGTGTGCGCCGCCCCGACCCAGGAACCAGCAGTCGCCCCCAAGGTGTGGCTCAAGTTCAATCACTCGGTCGCCGGCGCTCCGCTGCGGTTCGACGATGTCAGCATCCGATCCGCCGCGGGGCAGACGCTCTCGATCTCGCGATTGGATTACCTCGTGAGCAACGTGAAGCTCGCGGCGGGTGACGTGGTCGCAGCCGCCACGGGCGCCCATCGCGGCGTGATCATCGCGAAAGCGAACCGCGACTCGTTCGAAGCCCTCTCGGTGCCGCCGGGCAAGTACGACTCGCTGGAGTTCGACATCGGGCTCGCCCCGACCCTTAACCACAGCGACCCGGCGGGATACGGACCGACAGACCCCCTCAACCCGCAGATCAACGGCCTGCACTGGAACTGGCAGGGCGGGTACATCTTCATGGCGATCGAGGGGCGGTACGTGAGCGGCGAGCACGGGGCGGGAAACGAACTGGGCGGCTACTCGTTCCACGTGGCCAACGACGCCCACCTGATGCACGTGCGTCTTCCCGTGACAGTCGACATCCGGCAGGACACGCTGATTACCCTCGCCTTCGACGCGGGCCGCGTGTTCGGCGTCGCCGCCGCCAACAACTCCTCCGGGGTCATCCGGATCGATCACGCATCGGGAACGGATTCGACGCACTCGGCGCCCGGCGATGAACTGGCCACCGCGCTCGCCACGAACATCACGGCTGCGTTCGCCGTGGACTCGACCCGGCCCTTCGATGCGCTTCCGTCATCGACAGCCCCCACGCCGCCGGCCCCGGCGGGCACTACCCCGTACACGCTGAGCATCCCCGCGCACTTCCCCCAGCCGCTGCTCCCCGCCGACAATCCGCTCACGGTCGAAGGTGTCGCCCTGGGGCGCACACTCTTCTTCGATGATCTACTCTCCCGGGACGAGTCGATCTCCTGCAGTTCATGCCACACCTCCAAGCACGCCAACTCCGACTCGCTGCGCTTCTCTCGCGGCGTCGACGGCACCGCGGGGACGCGCAACTCGATGCCGCTCTTCAATCTGGCGTGGGCACACTCGATGACGTGGGACGGCAAGCGTGCCAAGGTCCGCGATCAGGCTCTCGCGCCCATCTCCGACGCTCGCGAGATGAAACTGCCGATCGCGGAGGCGATCGACAGGCTCAAGGCCAGCCCCCAGTACCCGGAGCTCTTCGCGCGGGCCTTCGGCACGCCGGGCGTCACGCCCGAGCGCCTGGGGCTGGCGATCGAGCAGTACCTGCTCACGCTGATCAGCGCCGATTCCAAGTTCGACCGGGTGCTGGCGGGCCGCGAGGAGTTCACCCCGCCCGAAGCCCGCGGGCTGGAGCTGTTCATCAAGGAGTACGACCCGGCGCGGAACATCCGCGGCGCTGACTGCTTCCACTGCCACGGCGGCAACCTCTTCACCGACGGCCAGCCCAAGAACAACGGGCTCGGCGTGGAAGCGGACGCCGACAACGGGCGGATGCTGGTGACGGGCAACCGCGCCGATGCCGGCAAGTTCAAGACGCCCTCGCTGCGGAACGTGGCGCTCACCGCGCCGTACATGCACGACGGCCGCTTCGCCACGCTCGAAGAGGTGGTCCGCCACTACAGCACCGGCGTGCACCGGTCCGAATCGCTCGACCCCAACCTCGCCAAGCACCCCGAGAGCGGCATCGGCCTCAGCGACGACGACATCAAGGCCTTGGTGGCGTTCCTGGAATCGCTGACGGACCAATCGTTCGAGACCAAGGCCTCGAAACCAAAGTGACCGCGACGCCCGCATCACGCCCGCATCACGCCCGCGTGCGTAGGGAACTCCCCCGGCCCCATAACGGATTTCTGGAGAACCGCCGACGTTCTCCCTCGCGCCGAAGCCTCAAAAACAGACCTCAAGTCGTCGCTCCGCTCGTTCGAATCGGGTATGCTGTCTGGCGCGCACCTCGGCGAAGTAGAACCACGCACCCGATGCGCGCCAACACACGAACGCACCCCTGAGGACCCGAAACGTGAGAAACATGATCGGCAACTTGATTCGCGCAGTCTTCCGCCCCGAGAACGACCGCTCCCACCCGCGCGCCCGCACACTCGCGGCGATGCGACCGGCGTTGCTCGCCTTGCTCTGGCTCGCGCTGGTTGTCCCGGGCGCCGCCCGGGCCCAGTGCATCGGCGGTTGGATCCCCGGGATCGGCACGCAAGGCACCAACGGCACGATCTACGCCCTCGCGGTGCACACAAGCGGCGACGTCATCGCCGGCGGTTCGTTCACCACCGCCGGGGGCATTCCGGCGAGCAACATCGCACGCTACAACCCCACCACCGGCGTCTGGTCGCCCATCGGGGCCGGCATCATCGGCAACGTCCGCGCGATCGTCGCCCTGCCCGACGGCGACCTGGTCGTGGGCGGGAACTTCGGCACGGCCGGAAGCACCGCGGTGAACAACATCGCCCGCTGCAACCCGACCACCGGCGCGTGGTCCGCGCTCGGCGCCGGCCTGACCGGCGGCGCCTCACCGATCGTGTACACGATGCTCGCCCTGAGCAACGGCGACGTCATCGTGGGAGGCGTCTTCTCGCTCGCGGGCGCAGTCGCCGCGAACAACATCGCACGGCTCAACCCCGCCACCGGCTCCTGGTCCGCGCTGGGTTCGGGCGTCACGGGCGCGGCCCCGCCCGCGCAGACGACCGCCGCGGCCCTCGCGCTCAGCCAGACCGGCGAGGTGTACGTGGGCGGAATCTTCACCACCGCCGGCGGGCTCGCGGCGAACAACATCGCGCGGTACAGCCCTGCAACAAACTCCTGGTCCGCGCTCGGGCCGGGCGTCTCAAACATCGTCACCGCGCTCACCGTGATCCCCGGCGGAGACCTGTTCGCCGGAGGAAACTTCAACTCCGCCGGCGGCGGTCCGGCCCTCCGCATCGCCCGCTACAACCCCGCCTCGAATACCTGGTCGCCGCTGGGCTCCGGCCTCAATGGCACCGTCTGGTCCATGGTGACGCTGCCGGGCGGGGACTTCATCGCCGGGGGCCAGTTCTCCTTCTCCGGCTCCCTTCCGCTCAGCCGGATCGCGAGGTTCGCCCCGACCACCAACACATGGTCCCCGCTGCAAACCGGAATCTCCGGCAACTCGGTCAACGCCCTGGTGGTGTTGCCGAGCGGCGATCTCATCGCGGGCGGCGACTTCTCCACCACGAACACCTCCCCGGCGAGCCGGGCCGCGCGGTACTACTTCGGGTCCCAACCGCCGGTGATCGGCGTGCAGCCGCTCCCGGTCGTCACGGCGCCCACGGGCAGCGCCATGTTCACGATCACGGCCACCGGAGGCCCGGGCACGCTCTCCTACCAATGGCGCCGCAACGGCGTGCCGATCACCACGATGGAGAACGCCACCGCCGCAACACCGTCGCTTTTGCTGACCAATGTGCAGGCCTCTGATGTGGGTTTGTACGACTGCGTGGTCTCGACGTCGTGCCCGGGAGGGAGCACCACGAGCAACTCCGCGACGCTGGGCTTCGTGCAGACCTGCCCCGCGGACTTCAACCAGGACGGCGGCATCGACGGCGCGGATGTGAGCGACTTCTTCGCAGCGTGGGAATCGGGAGCGTGCCGGTAAGAACCCACCATCCGTCTTCGCGACCCGGCGTGTGCGTTTTTCTGAGACCTATTCGGTCCCGTAACCAACCGACCCATGAACTTCCCGGGAACAGGCCGAAATTCACGCGCTCGCTGAAAGATCTCGCGTCCGGCCCGTAGTGCCGCCAGAACCCCAAAGGCCACCCATGAACACCCAGCCCCACACATCATCGCCAAGCCGCCCCTCCGCTCTCGCCACTCTGGCTCGGACGCTCACCGGTCCGCGCCTCGCCCTTCTGGGCCTGATCGCGTTGGCCGGCGCCGCCTCGCCGACCCTGGGCCAGAGTTACAACCGCATCGTCGATTCAAACGACATCACGATCGCCCAGAACCCCGACGGCACCTGGCAGATCAGCGCCCGCGCGTTGTTCGCGAACCAGGACCCGGCACCCGTGGACCTCTCCAGCACGCTCACAGTCGGCGTCAACGGCGTGGTCATCGGCACGATCTCCCAGGCCCTGATCGTGGGCGGCGGCAGCGGCACCGGCGGCGTGTGCGCCTCGTCGTGCTTCTCCGAGGCCGGGTGCGTGAGCTGCAAGCCCTCGGTGATCCCCGGCCTCCCCTGCTACTGCTGCACGCACGCCATCGACGCGAGCGCCCTCACCGTCCCCTCGCTCAAGCCCGGGGATGTCATCACCGCAACGGTGACGGCCCTGCCCGGGTCCGCGCCCGAGGCGATCACGTCCGACGACTGGGGCTTCAAGGTCGTGCCCCCGCACGTCCGCTACAACCGGATCATGGACGCGTCCAGCCTGCGCTACGAGCCCGCACCCACCGGCGGCTACATGATCACCGGCGAGATCAAGCACGAACTCACGTACGGCGACACCATCAACCTCAGCGCCGACATCGCGATTTTGAGCGGCGGCGTGGTCATCGGCGGAGGCCACGGCGGCGGCAGTTGCGGCTCCACGGACCTCGTCACATACGGCCCCGGCCACCCGTGGGGACCGGCGGGCCCGGGCGGGCCCATGCTCTACACGTGCCTTGTCTTCTGCCAGACGTGCACGGGCTACGACGTCAATCTCTGCAACCCACCTGCGAGCGCCCCCACGCCGATCCCCTGGTGCGAGTGCCAGCAGTTCTGCCTCTCGCGCATCGTGCCCGGGCCGCGCTGGGTCGTTGAGGTGCCCGAACTCGATCCATCCTCTTCCATCACCGTCCGGCTCAGCGAACTCCCCGGCGCCGCCCCCGAGATCGACACCTCCGATGACGCCGTCACCGTGCGCATCGCCGACATCACCCCCGGCCAGTGCCTGGGGGACTACAACCAGGACGGCGGCATCGACGGCGCCGACGTGCAGTCCTTCTTCGGCGATTGGGAAGCCGGCAACGCCGCGGCCGACGTGAACGCCGACGGCGGCGTCGACGGCGCGGATGTCAGCACCTTCTTCGAGCACTGGGAGAACGGCTGCTGAAGCCGGCCCAAAGCCGCACGCGCGAAGTACTCCACCGCCGGGGATCGCGTGATCGGACGTGCGGAGTCCTCGCTCGCGTACACAGCGTCCGCTCCCGCCCGTTGAGGTCTCGCGCCCGGCACTCGAATCATCCGCGAACTCCGCCCGCATCAGGGAAATTTCCCCGTTGCGATGTACTCACCCACCCGCTATGTTGCTCCTGATGTCCGCCGACAGTGAGTTGGCGGCCTTCACAGGGGAACTACGCCATGAACGCGCTGAACCGCAGCCGCAGTCTGTCCGTGTCCGTCCGCAATGCCGCGTGCCTTGTGGGCCTGTCCGCCCTGCCGCTCGCCGCCCTGGGATCGGTGACCACCTACCGCACCATGGACGTCGATCTGCTCCGCACCGCGCTGAACCCCGTGGGCCTCACCATCGACGCCGTCTCGATCCACAACGGTGTCGACGGCCAGTTCGGCACGTTCTCGAACTTCGAGACCCGTCCCATCACCATCCGGCCCGGCATCGTGCTCTCCAGCGGCTACGTCGACAATCTCGGCCCCATCCCCGGCGCCACCGCGCCCGAGTACGACCCCGCCTCACCGCCCGAGCAGGTCAGCAGCCAGATGGTCCCCGAGCCCGACAGCGGCGGCACCCCCGAGTTCGACGCGTACGGCGCGCAGGCCGGCAACATCGAGAACTTCAACGGCTCCTACGACGTCGCGGCCCTGCGCATCGACTTCACGCTCGACCAGTCCAGCGCCGTCAAGTTCGACTTCATCTTCGGCTCCGTCGAGTTCCCCTACTGGACCAGCCAGTTCACCGACTCGTTCCTGGTCTTCCTCGACGGCACCGACCCCGCGAACCAGATCACGCTCGACGCCGGCGGCAATGCCGTGCAGGTGGGCAGCTCCTTCGCAGGCTTTGAGACCATCGAGGACCTGAACAGCGCCTTCTCCAACCCGCACGGGCTGATCCACCACCTCACCACCACCACCGCCAAACTCCCCGACGGCGAACACTTCCTGATCTTCGAGATCGGCGACGTCAACGACCACATCCTGGACAGCGCGGTGTTCATCTCCAACCTGCGTGCCGAAGACGGCGCGGAGGGCACCGAGCCCACCGAGGACCCGCCGTACGAGGGCTGCCCGCACATCTCCGCCCAGCCCCAACCGACCATCGGCTGCCTCTCCGGCAGCGTTTCCTTCACCGTCACCGCCTCGGGCGATCCCCCGCTCACCTTCCGCTGGAGCAAGGACGGCGTGCCGATCGAGACCGATGTCAACCCCACCGCCGCGAGCCCAACGCTCGAAATTGCAAACATCTCCGCCGCGGACATCGGTGAGTACGAATGCGTGATCCGCAACAGTTGCGACCACGAGACGACCCACCCCGCCGCCCTCACGGTGTGCATCGGCGACTACAACTGCGACGGCGGCGTCGACGGCACCGACGTCGGTGCGTTCTTCGACCGCTGGGAACTCGGCGACGCCGCGGCCGACGTGAACGCCGACGGCGGCGTCGATGGCGCAGACGTCAGCACCTTCTTCGAGCACTGGGAAGGCGGCTGCTGACCGGCCCCGACGCGCCCGCACGCGTTAGGCACGAACTGTTCACATGAAGAACGGCGGCGCCCAGCGCCGCCGTTCTTGTCATATCGGTGAATGCGGAAATAGCGTGCGTCGCGGCCCTCCTCGCGCCCGCGTCGATCAGCCTTGCGAGGGGTCTACGCGCGAGCGTCTGCGGAGCACCCCGAGCCCCAGCAGCAACGCCGCGCCCGGGCCCGGCACCCGCACCGGCTCACCGTACAGGAAGTCATCGGCCACCACCAGGTCCGTCCCGCCCCCGTCAACCACCCCGGAACTCAACGCGGCGTTGCCGAACGTGACGCGCACACGGTGGATGCCGGCGACGCCGTCGGACACGCCCACGAACGACAGCCCCCCGCCCAGCGCCGGCGCCGCGAACGTGCCCAGCGACACACCCGACTCGTTGAAGCACTGGATCGTCGTCTGGTTCTCAAGATCCACATCCGCGAACACCGCGCCGAAGCCGCGAACCAGCGCGGGCGTGTTGCTCCCGGGCACGAAGAACTCCACGTCGTAGGTGCTGGACCCCAGTGAGGTAAACAGCCGCTGAGGGCTGAAGGTCTGGAACGTCGACGTATACGACGCATCAATGTCACCGAACCGCACCGGCGTGGCCGTCGTGTCGCGTGCGCTCACGGCGAACGACGCCGCCCCGGAGAACACCGCGCCCCGCGGCGAGTTGGCATTGAAGAAATTGGCCGGCAGCGCGTTGGGCGCCGAGAAGCCGTCGGGCACACCGTCCCAGTTGATCTCGCGCCGGCCCGCGCCGCCGTTCTGCGTGCCCGCGACATTCGGGTTGAGCGCACCCAGGTCCCCGCGGAACTGATCAACAACCCCCTGCAACCCCGCCGCGTTCGCGCCCGTGCCGCTGCGAACCGTGATGGCCGATGCGCCACCCGCCGCCAGAATCGCCGCGGCCGCTCCAATCAGATATCTTCGCATGTGTCTGTCTCCTCGAAACCTCATCGCCGCGGTGGGGTTGATACGCCAACCCCGCCGCCCCGATGCTCCCGTCGCACGGACCGGCAGCCGGGGCGCCATGAAGCGCCGCCACGCTGAGTAGTGATAACGCGAGCATCAGGATGGAATGGGGCCACAATTCCATGGGATTCGCACCCCACGCGGAGCGATCAAAGCCCGATCTGCCCAAGTTATGGGCTGCCACCTAGTCATTTTTGAGCCGCCGACCAGCATTACTCTTGGCAACTTGGACCCAATCCTGTAGGATGCTGTTCGCCGGACGCGTGCGTGGTCGCACTGCCTCCCGCCATGGAGCGCCCGAATGAACCTTCGAGTCTCGGTACTTTCCTGCATCACGCTGGGCCTCATGAGCTCGTCGGCCGCCGCGCAGGCCCTCAGCGGGCGCAGTTCGACGCTCAACTTCAACTACGTCTACGGGGCGGGCGGCGATACGCACTGCGGCAACGACTCTCGCTCTCGGTCCTCCCTTCTCGCGACGGACTCCGACGACATGCACTTCTCCGGGTCCACTTCCGGAGTCCTTCCCGGCGATCACCCCTACTACGCTGGCGTCCTCGTGGACCTGCAGCACACGTACGAGGTCCTGGGCTCGCTGCAGGAAATGGAGTCAATCTCCGCGTCCGCTTCGACGCAAGTCGTCGCCGGCGTCTCCGGCTTCGGATCCGCCGTGATGCACGCCGTCAACCCCGGCAATGAGATCACCCTGTCGTTCACGGTGCAGAGCCCGGTCGCGTTCCGCCTGCACGGCTCCATCGCGCTGCCCGGGCCCGACCCGTTCAGTTACGTGGCCCTCCAGCGATTCAACGGCTTCAACTGGGAGTACGTCTTCTACTCCGCCTTCCTGCCCAACGGTCAGGGGTCCTTCGACCTCTCCGGCACGCTGGTCCCCAGCGAGTACCGCATCTCCGGCGTTCTGTCGATCAGCGCGGGCGCCAACGAGAACTACACGGCCGGTTACAACTACATCCTCGACGTCCCGGGCGTCGGCACCTGCATCGCCGACTACAACGTCGACGGCGGCGTCGACGGCTCCGACGTGGATGCGTTCTTCGCGGACTGGGAATCCGGCAACGCCGCGGCGGACGTCAACGCCGATGGCGGCGTCGACGGCGAAGACGTCAGCGTCTTCTTCGCGCACTGGGAAGCGGGCTGCTGACCCAGGGGCGGGGCGGACTCAACCCGTCCTCCCATCCCCTACACTCTCCCCCGCGTGCCCGACGCCCCCACATATTCGCCGCAGCCCGACGAGGATGCGCAGGATGTCTCCATCATTGAAGCGATCCGTCGGGGCGAGTCTTCGGCGTGGTCGGCCTTCATCGCACGCCACCAGGACCGCATTTTCTCCATCTGCGTCCGCATGATGCACGACCGCGAGGCCGCCACCGACCTCGCCCAGGACGTGTTCGTGAAACTCATTCAGGGGATCAACACCTTCGACGGCCGCGCCAAGCTCACCACGTGGATCACCCGCGTGGCCATGAACGTCTGCCTCTCCAAGCTCCGCTCCGAGAAACTCAGGCGCCACGCCAGCCTCGACGCCCTCTCCGACCGCCGTTCGGGAGATGATGGGGGTGAAGGGGGCGGCGGGGGAATAGAACTTGAACAGGAGCGGGAACCCGAGCAGGGACTGAGCGTCGAAGCCCATGAAGACCGGGAGCGCGTTCTTGCGGCTCTGCGCGACTTGGACCCCGAGCAACGGGCAATCCTCATTCTCTGCGATTGCCAGGGTCACAGCTACGAGCAGATCGCCGAAGTCTTCGGTGTCGCCGTTGGCACCGTCAAGAGCAGGCTCTTCCGGGCACGTGCGGCGCTGCGGGATCTGGTCGAAAAACTCCCCGCGGCGAAGATTCAACCAAACCCCCCGCGCAAGGCTCACGGCGCGGGTGATCGAAAATAACCACTCGGCACTCTCACGACCTTGAACCAATGAACCCCGGCAACGATCCCAACCCCAGGCAGCCAACCCCGTCCACGGCCGGTCCCGTGAACGAGGAGTTGCTCCTCGATTGGATCGAAGGCCGCCTCTCGCCCAGGGAAGCCGAATCGCTCGCCAAGGCCTCGGGACGCCCCGGGCTCGCCGCCCGCGTCGCGCAGATGCAGGCCGACCGTGTCTCGCTGCGGAAGCTGCCCCGAGAGCGCGCCCCCGCCGTGCTGATGGAACGAACCCTGGCTGCGCTCGAACGCGAAGCGCTGGTAGGCACACTGCCCGCCGCGACCGAACAGGCCGCGACGGCGGGCATTCCCGTCGAGTCGTACAAGATCGAAACATACCGCGGCAACCGTTCCATGGCGCCGATGCGCTTCGCCCTCGCCGCCGCCCTCGTGCTGCTCGCCGGCGGCGCGGTGTACATGGGCGTCTCACTGGTCAAGCCGCGCAAGTCGCCCTTCGCTTCCGGCGGAGCAATCGCCCGCAGTTCCGAAGCCGCGTCGCAGGCCACCGGCCCCGAGGTCCAGATCGCCGCCAAGTCCGCCGCCTCGGATGAGGCTCCCGCCGCTCCGACGGTTCAGGTCGCCGCGGCCGCCGAGCCCGAACCGCTGTTCGGCCCCCCGGCCTCGCAGGAAGTCACTTCCGCGGCACACGCCGCGGGGCTCGCGCGTGAAGGCCGCCTGGTCGTCCGCGTCGTCGGCGTGCCCGCCGACAAGATCGCCCGACTCTCCGCCAAGGATCAATCCTGGCGGTTCCGGGGCAGCGCCCCCAGAGACATCGCCTCCACGCTCGCCGCGGCCATCCCTCCACGCGACACCGACAACAACGGCCCTGATTCGCCCCGCATCGCCGCACGCTCCTTGAACGAGTCTCAACCTTTCGCGGCGTCCGAGGCCGCCTCCTTCGTCGGCCCGCCGCTCCCGCAAACGCCGCCCGCGGCGTACGTCGCCGAAATCGCCGACTCCGCCGAGGCGATCAGCGCCCTGCGGCAGGCCCTGGAGTCCCGCTTCAAGGCCGGCGTTGAGTTCAGCGAACTCACCGATCCGGTCAACATGACCCGCGAGCCCGACGCCTCCGACGTGCTCTGGTGGACGCAGGGCCCCAGCGCCTGGACGTCCCGATTGAGCATCCCCGTGGTCATCGAGCAGCGCTAAGCCACAGCACGTCACACGCCGGGCACGGTGTACTCCACACGCGCGCCCCAGATGTCGATCGTGTTCGCGGGGTTGGGCGTTGTGAAGTACATGTACAGGTGATACTGGTACTGCGTGTTGTCCACCAGCGGCTGGTCGATCGTGGTGTCGCTCACAACACGGATGCCGATCACCTCGCCCCCCGGCGAGACCGACGCCATCTGCGTGAACCCGCCCTCGACGTACATCCATTGCCGGTACATGATGAGCGTGACCGTCGCCGGGCCGTCATCCCGCGCATGCAGGCGCACGGCCGTGACCGTGGCCCCGTCGGGCAGGTTGAGGCCGGCCACGAAGGCGCACGACTGGCCGGGGGTGAGGCCCCGGATGCGGCTGCCGTTGTTCTCGTAGTTGAACGTGTTGTACGCGGGAGTGAACTGCCCGGGCGAAATCGCCATCGTCCTCGTCACCGGCGCGGGGTAGTTGAAGCCGGGCGCGACCATCGGCACGCTGCTGATCAGTGCGCCCGAGTTGTCCACCCGCGTGACCAGCGTGTTCGCCGAGTTGCGCCACTGCTGCAGGTCGCTGAGCGCGCCCGCGGCCGGGCGCAGCAGCAGGCCCACCGTGTCGCCCGAGAGCAGCAGCGACTGCGCGCCCGTGAACGTGTTGGCGGTCAGCAAGCCCGGCACCGACAGGTTGGTTCGTGCCGCCGACGCCGACGCCGCGCCCGTGCCGCCGAACCCGATGCCCAGCAGACCAGCGTTGATGTTGTTCGCGTTCCGATAGAACGAAGACGCCTGCCCGGCGAGCGCATCGGCGTTGAGCGCGTGCGTCGCGCGGGGCGCGGCCGTCACCGGCTGGCGCGGCGACAGGATCACGAACCCGCCCAGGTCGCCGCAGGTGCGCCCCGTGTCCGCCCTCGCTTCTATCTCCAGCAGCGGAGTCGTCGCATTGAACTGCGCTCCAAAGTCCAGTTGCACCGTGAACCGCCCGCCGTCCACCGCCACGTTGTCGGCGCACAGCGTGGAGCCCAGTTGCACGCCGCCGGGTGAATACAGCCGGAACCGAAAATCATGCGGCCCCGACGCCGGCACGCCGCCGTCGTTCAGTTCACCCTGGTACGTGAACGCCGTCTGCGCATGGCACGCCGCCGCGCACACCAGCACCGGCACAACCGATTTCAGAATGCTCATGACTCTCTCCTTCTGCTGGGCGACTCACGCGAACAAGGACGAATCTCAAGGATACCGCTCCCGCCCGCCGGCGCCCGCGTCATATAGGACCCGACCGCGCCCGCGAGTTCCCCGCTCGCCCGACCCGACGCCGCACGTGCCGAGGGCCCCAACGCTCCGCTACCCTGCGAACATGAACCTCATCCGCACCGAGCTGGGCGTCGCCGTTGAACACGCGAGCGGCGAACTCACCCTCATCCGCCACATCATCGGCGTGGGCATGAACTACGCAGCGCACGCGCACGAGCAGGGCAAGGGCGTGCCAGAACGGCCCATGCTCTTCTCCAAGAACCCCGCCTCCACGGTGCTCAGCGGCGACGACATCGTGATCCCCAAGGTCTGCCAGGACCGCCCGCAGGTGGATTTCGAGTGTGAACTGGGCGTGATCGTCGGCCGCGCGCCCAGCGGCAAGCTCGTCCGCGACGTACCCAAAGACGCCGCACTCTCCTGCGTGCTTGGCTACGTCGCCCTCAACGACGTCTCCGCACGCTGGTGGCAGAAGGATGGTTCCGGCGGCCAGTTCAACCGGGGCAAGGGCTTCGACACCTTCTGCCCCATCGGCCCGCGCGTCGTCACGCCCAGGGAACTGCCCGACCCGCAGAAACTCACGCTCAAGACCCGCGTGAACGGCGTCGAGATGCAGAACAGCAACACCTCGGACATGATCTTCGACGTCGCGACGCTCATCCACGAGATCAGCCGCGGCACCACCATCCTCCCCGGCACCCTCATCGCCACCGGCACGCCCAGCGGCGTGGGCTTCGCCCGCACCCCGCCCGTCTACCTCAAGCACGGCGACGTGGTGGAGGTCGAGGTCGAGAAGATCGGCACGATCAAGAACACCGTCCGCGCGGAGTAAGCCATGCCCACCATCCGCTGCGACGTGGTGGACGTCTACATCTTCCGCCGCGCCGCCCGGGGCGTGGAGTTCCTGCAACTCCTGCGCGCCGAAGAACCCCTCAAGAGCACCTGGCACCCCATCATGGGCCACGTGCACGAGGGCGAGACCGCCGTGCAGACCGCCAAGCGCGAAATGCTCGAAGAGGTCGGCCTGGAGAGCAGCCTCGCGCTGGGCATGTGGGCCCTCGAGCAAACCCACCCCTTCTTCGTCGCCCGCCTGGACTGCATCTGCCTCTCCCCCCGCTTCGTCGTCGAAGTCGGCCCGCAGTGGACGCCCGTGCTCAACGAGGAACACAGCGAGTGGCGCTGGGTGCCCGCGGCGGACACCTCCGCATTCGTCTGGCCCGGCCAGCGCGCCGCCGTGCGAGAGGTGCTCGACCACATCATCGCGGGGGGGACCGTGATGCCGCCGCTAGTGCGGGTTGGTTAGGTTGGCGCGCTCGGTAAGCGGCGGCCCGGTAATACGCATCATCGCGGCCGCTGAGGAAAGCACCACCGTGGCCCACGGTTCGATCAATCCGCCCGATGGCGAACGAGAAGTGAAAAGACCTTGTACGCCTCCGGCAGATCTGGTAGACTGATGGCGTGCGATCGGTATGAGGGCGATTCGCGCCGGGGGCGTCGCCGAGCTTTCGTGGTACGGTCGGGCACTCGGAGACTCGCATGTACTCGATACTGAAACTCGTGCTGGGCAATGCGTCCGCAGGTGAATCGCCGGAACATGCCGCGGCCGCGAGCCCGCGGAGGCGGTTCTCGCGTGCGTTGGGGTGCCTGTTCGCACTCACGCCGCTGTTCATCGACACCGCGATCGCACAGCCGGTGCCGGCATCGATGTGGGACTTTGATGAAACGACAGGGTCAACCGCGTTCGATTCAGGGGTAAGCCCGATCGGACCCGCACTGCACATGAACTTCTCGGGCGACATCACGCGAAGCTCGGATACCCCGGTCAGCGCCCGGGGTCATGTATTCGGCGGAAACAGCATCCGATTTGGTTCTGCCTCGCTGCCCTATCTCTGGACGAACCCGTTCGACAACACCAAGCTCGAATCCCAAACCCTCACCGTCGAGACGTGGGTCAAACTCTCGCAAGCGGGCGGACAGACGATCTTCGCGTACCTGCCACCGGGCGCGGGAAACGACGGGCGTGGATTCACGCTCTCCGTATCGTCTGTTGGCAGACTGGGCATGTCTCTCGGCCGCGGCATCGGATTGTACGATTCGCTTGTTGCGCCGGCGGGCACGGAGATCGCACTCAACTCCTGGCACCACGTCGCCGGGAGTGTCGAGCCCGGCCGCACCCGTCTGTTCGTCGATGGAATCGAGGTTGCCGAGAAGACCACCACCGGGACAGTGGTGTACGCAGATCGCTCCGGATTCGGGCCCAATCCGAAGACAGCCTACATCGGAATGTACCACAACGCCAATAACACAGGTCCTACACACGCGTCAGACCTTCAGTTCGGGATGCTCCCCGGAGCGCAGTTGGATCGCGTCAGAGTTCACCGGGAGACCTTCCGCGGCTCCGCGGGTGTCGGCAGCGCGGCTGAAAGCCTTGATTTTTGGACATGCGGACAGCAGCGCGTTGCGGCGGAACCTTCCGCCATGAACGTCTGCGCCTCGGGCATCGCGACATGTTCGGCGGTCGCAACGGGGAACATCTCCTTTGCCTACCAATGGCAGATCGCCGACTCGGCGCTCGGGTGGATCGATCTGGCGGATGGTCCGTTGATGGTCGGCGGCTCGCCGACGTGCGCCACCGTCAGCGGTTCGCACGATCCGACGCTCATCATGAGCCTCGCCTGCACCGAAGGGCGGGGCGATCTCGATGGTCGCGGGTTCCGGTGTGTCGTCTCCAACGCCTGCGGCAGCGCCATGAGTAACCCCGCGACGCTCACCATCTGCGCCTGCCTTGCATGCCCCGCCGACTTTAACCAAGACGGCGGCATCGACGGCTCGGACGTTTCGGCGTTCTTCGACCGCTGGGAGGTGGGCCATTGCGATGCCGATGTGAACGCCGACGGCGGCGTGGACGGCGGCGATGTGGACAACTTCTTCGCCGCGTGGGAAGCCGGCGGATGCGGCTAAAGCTGCTCTGAATAAGCCACCCTGTAGACACGCAGCGCCCCAGCACCCGACCCCGGCCGCGCGGTCTGCCTTTTGGAACTGCCCGGCCACGCCACGAGCCCGCCCGGTCTATCGTGACCGCCATGTCAGCCACGCTCTCGAACCCTGACCTGGCTCCGACCACCCCCGACCAGCGCACCTGGAGCACAGGCCACATCGCCGCGCTGTGGATCGGCATGGCGGTGTGCATCCCCACGTACACGCTCGCCTCGGGCATGATCGAGCAGGGCATGGCCTGGTGGCAGGCGTTGCTCACGGTCGCGCTGGGCAACCTCATCGTGCTCATCCCCATGATCCTGAACGGGCACGCGGGAGCCAAGTACGGCATCCCCTTCCCCGTGCTGATGCGCGCGAGTTTCGGCACCGTGGGCGCCAACATCCCGGCCATCGCCCGCGCCCTGGTCGCCTGCGGCTGGTTCGGCATCCAGACCTGGATCGGCGGCGCCGCGATCTATCAGGTGCTCACCGCCCTGGGCTGGATCGATGCCGCGGCGGAAACCGCTCGCATCGCCGCGCACCCGCCCCTGGGCGTCACGGCCTGGCAGTTCGCCTGCTTCATCGCCTTCTGGCTCACCAACCTGCACTTCGTCTGGCACGGCATCAACCACATCAAGTGGCTCGAGGCCTGGTCCGCCCCGTTCCTTATCGTCGCCGGCCTCGCGCTGCTGGCGTGGGCGCTGCTCAAAGTCGCCGACCCCGCCGCGCTCTTCACCAAGACCTCCGCCTTCCCCACCCCCGGCGGCTTCTGGAAGGTCTTCTTCCCGCAGCTCACCGCGATGGTGGGCTTCTGGGCCACGCTGTCCCTCAACATCCCCGACTTCACCCGCTACGCCAAATCGCAGAAGGCCCAGGTGTGGGGCCAGGCCCTGGGCCTGCCCACCACCATGACGCTCTTCTGCTTCATCGGCATCGTCGTCACGCAGGCGACGGTGGTCATTTTCGGGAAGGCCATCTGGGACCCGGTCGTGCTGGTGGGAATGCTCGGCAGCGTGCCGATCATCATCCTCGCCCTCGTCGCCCTCTCGGTCGCCACGCTCTCCACCAACATCGCGGCCAACGTCGTCTCGCCCGCCAACGACTTCTCCAACCTCGCCCCCGGCCGCATCTCCTTCCGCACCGGCGGCATGATCACGGCCATCATCGGCGTCCTGATGATGCCCTGGTACCTCTACAACAACCTCGCGGCGTACATCTTCACCTGGCTCATCGGTTACGGTGCGCTCCTGGGCCCCATCGCCGGCATCATGCTCTGCGACTACTACATCATCCGCAAGACCAACCTCGACGTGAAGGCCCTGTACGATCCCCGCGGCCCGCACGCGGGCATCAACGGCGCCGCCGTCGCCGCGCTGGCAATCGCGGTCGCCCCCAACCTGCCCGGATTCATCAACGCCGCCACGCTCACGCACAAGTTCCCGGCCTTCTTCGACACCATCTACTCCTACGCCTGGTTCGTGGGGCTGGGGCTGGCGATGCTCGCGTACTACATCCTGATGCGCGGCAAAGCCAACCGCCCCGCCTGAGGGTGCCCGCCCCGACGTACGCTCCCGTTCCCGCTCGCTCCTGTTCGTTCCATCAGCAACGGAATCCCAACCATGACACGCCGCGAGTTCATCGCCGCTTCCGCCCTCGCCCTCCCCGCTCTCAGCCCCGCGCTGAGCCCCGCGCTGAGCCTCGTCGGCCGGGCCCGCGAACCCAAGCGCACCCTCCGCAAGGCGGTGATGTTCGGCATGGTCGGCGGCGACCTCTCCGTCGCCCAGAAGTTCCGCCTCCTCAAGGAGTGCGGCTTCGAGGGCGTCGAGATGGACAGCCCCACCACCATCCCGATGCAGGAAATCTCCGCCGCCGCCAAGGACACCGGCATCGTCGTCCACGGCCTGGTCGACTCCCTGCACTGGAAGTTCCACCTCAACTCCCCCGACGCGGCCGTGCGGGCCAAGGGGCTCGAAGCCCTTCAGACCGCCCTGCGCGACGGCAAAACCCTCGGCGTCGCGAGCATCCTGCTCGTCCCCGGCGTGGTCAACGAGAAGCAGCCCTACGACCAGGCGTGGGAACTCTCGCAGGCCGAGATCAAGAAGGCCCTTCCCCTCGCCAAGGAGTGCGGCGTCAAGATCGCCATCGAGAACGTCTGGAACAACTTCCTGCTCAGCCCGCTCGAGGCCGCCCGCTACGTGGACGAGTTCAACGACCCCATGGTCGCCTTCCACTTCGACATCGGCAACGTCATCAACTACGGCTACCCCGACCAGTGGGTGCGGGTCCTGGGCAAGCGCATCGCCAAACTCCACATCAAGGACTTCTCCCGCAAGAAGCGCAACGACGAGGGCCTCTGGAAGGGCTTTGACGTGCAACTGGGCGAGGGCGACGCGGGCTGGGCGTCGGTCATGAAAGCCCTCGACGAAGTCGGCTACTCCACCGCCCCCGCCGGCAACTGGGCCACCGCCGAGGTCGGCGGCGGCGACGCCGCACGCCTGCGCACCGTGAGCGAGCAGATGGACAAGCTCTTCGCGATGTAAGCCGGCGGCCTCAGCAACCGCCCAGCGACCAGAGCGTGAAGAACGCCTCCACGTCGCCGCCGTCGATGCCCCCGTCCTTGTTCACGTCGCCGCACGTCACGCCGTCCTGCCACGCCGTGAAGAACGCCTCCACATCCGGCCCATCCACGCCGCCGTCGCTGTTGAAATCAGCAGGGCAGCACGGGCACGCCGGCTCGGTCGAGCAGTCGTAGCAGAACTTCACGATCGCCTTGACCGCCGTGCCCCCGCCGATGGGCGTGAGGTTCAGCGAGGTGAAGACCGCGCCGTCGTCGGCCAGGTCCATGCCCGGCCCCGAGACCGTTGATTCCACAAGATCGCTCACCACCCGGTCGCCCACGCCGTCGCCGTCGATGTCCAGCAGGTCGCCGGTCTGCACGATCTTGATCGCCGTGCCGCGGAAGTCCGCCGCGTCGCCGATGAACAGCGCCCGGTTCGCGGTGGAACCGATCTGCCAGATCGCCCCCACGCGCCCAAGATTGTTGATGCTCGCCGAACGGACGCTCGCGGGGGTCGTGAGCGCCGTTCCCGCGATCGTGTCCCCTTCGCGCACGATGATGTTGCCGTTCACGGTGATGAACGCGTCGGTCGCAATATCCGTGATGAAATCCCCGAAGATCATCTGCTGCCCCGAGTCGTTCACACCCACGCCGGTGAAGTTCTGCCACCCCTCGTTGGGATCGCTCGCCAGCGCCTCACCCTGCACCGCCACCAGGTGCCCGTTGGCCATCACCGCGTTGGTCCCCGCGCCGGCGTCAACGCCCACGATGTGGATCACGTTCTCGCCGTTGTCGGAGAAGTCGTACCTGAACGACACGTTCGGCGTGGCGAACCGCAGCACGCGCCCGTCCACCAGGTCGCCGGTCTTGTACATCAGCGTGAACACACCCGTGTTCAGGTTGCCCTTGTACAGCGCCCGGTCCGTCGTCGTGCCCCCCGGCGTGTTCGAGAACCCCGCCATGAACGAGTACTCGCCGTTCGCCAGCATCGCCGGGCCGCTCGTAAACGCGAGGTACTTCCCCGGCGCCCCCGGCGCGGCGTCCGGTTCGGCCAGCAACAGCCCCGCGTTCGACCACAGCCCGTCGCCCGATACGCCGTTGGCCCGCGTCACCCGGGGCGAGTACAGGAACTTCCCGTCGCACGTGAGCCCCATCGACGTTTCACGCCCCGAGAGCGTGTACCCCCCCGTCGCCTCGTTCGAGAAGAACACCGGCCCGCCGACGGCGAACACGAACGTCCTCGCATCCTGCGTGCCTCCGGTGAGCCCGCCGACGAACCCCAGCGTGCCGTCGGTGGCGGTGAACGGAGTCTCGATCCCGTCCACCGCCTGCCCGTCCGCCCACGAAGGCGTATCGCCGACGGACAGGATCACCTCGCCCCGCCGCACCGGCTGCGCGCACGCAAGACCGGCCAGCGTCACGACTGTCAGAACTGCAAGGGCTGCTCTCACGGATTCTCCTCGTACATCTCGGGTGTCGTTCCTGTCTCGCCCGGTCGCGCAGCATCCCGCACAGCGCGGATCGCGCAGCGCCGCGCCGGGCCCATCATCATCTCATCGCCGCCGAACTCAGCAGCCGCCCGCCGACCACAGCGTGTAGAACGCTTCCACATCGCCGCCGTCAACGCCGCCGTCGTTGTTCACGTCGCCGCAAGCGTTGCCGTCCTGCCACGCGACGAAGAACGACTCAACGTCCGGCCCGTCCACGCCGCCGTCGCTGTTGAAGTCGGCCGGGCAGCACGGGCACGAAGGCTCGGAGGTGCAGGCGAAGCAGAACTTCACGATCGACTTGACCGCCGTGCCCCCGCCGATGGGCGTGAGGTTCAGCGAGGTGAAGACCGCGCCGTCATCGGCCAGGTCCATGCCCGGCGAGGCCACCGTCGACTCGACCAGGTCCGAGACCACGCGGTCGCCCACGCCGTCGCCGTCGATGTCCAGCAGGTCGCCGGTCTGCACGATCTTGATCGCCGTGCCGCGGAAGTCCGTCGCGTCGCCGATGAACAGCGCCCGGTTCGTGGAGGCCCCGATCTGCCAGATCGCCGCGATCTTGCCCAGGTTGTTGATGCTCGCCGTGCGGACGCTCGCCGGGGTCGTCAGCGTCGTGCCCGCGATGGTGTCCCCTTCGCGCACGATGATGTTGCCGTTCACCGTGATGAACGCGTCGGTGGCGATATCCGTGATGAAATCCCCGAAGATCATCTGCTGGCCCGAGTCGTTCACGCCCACGCCCGTGAAGTTCTGCCACCCCTCGTTGGGATCGCTCGCCAGCGCCTCACCCTGCACCGCCACCAGGTGCCCGTTGGCCAGCACCGCGTTGGTCCCCGCGCCCGAGTCGATGCCCACGATCTGGATCACGTTCTCGCCGCTGTCGGAGAAGTCATAGTTGAACGACATCGTCGGGGTCGCGAACCGCAGCACCCGCCCGTCAAACGTGTCGCCCGTCTTGTACAGCAGCGTGAACGTCCCGCCGTTCACGTTGCCCTTGTACAGCGCGCGATCCGTCGTCGTCCCGCCCGCGGTGTTCGAGAACCCCGCCACGAACGAGAAGTCGCCCCGCCCCAGCATCAGCGGACGGCTCGTGAACTTGATGAACTTGCCCGGCGCGCCCGGAGCCGGGTCCGGCTCGGCGAGCAGATAGCCCGCGCTCGACCACAGCGAATCGCTCGAACCGGTGCTCCCCGGCCGCGTCAGCGACGGCGAATACACGAACCGCCCGTCGCACGCCACGCCCATCGATCCCTCGCGGCCCGACAGCGTGTACCCCCCGCTCGCCTCGTTCGAAAAGAACGTCGGCCCGTTGTTGAAGAAGATGAAAACACGCGAACCCTGCGTGCCGCCCGTCAGCCCGCCGTTGAACCCCACCGTGCCATCGGTGGCCGTGAACGGCGTGTCCATGCTCTCCACCGTCTGACCACCCGCCCACGCGGGGGAATCGCCCACCGAAAGGACAATCTCTCCACGACGGATCGGCTGCGCAAACGCGAAGCTGGAAGCGGTCAAAGCGGTCAGAGCAACGATTCGTGCAGCGCGCATGATGATCTCCCTTGGGTCGGGTCGTGGTCAATCAGATATGAACAAATTCTATAACCTCGCCCCCTTCATCGCCTCACAATTCGTGCCATCGCCACCATTCCGGCTTATGGGACAATGAAACCACCGGAGCTGCTCACGCGGCTGTAATTCAGCCCTCGTCAGCCGCCCGGCGCGCCATCCGCCGCGTGTCAACCTACCTCGTCCCCGGCCGCTTCGCAGAGTCGTACGGCAAACTGATATCACCGAATTCGGTGCCGATCTCCAGATCAGCCGTGACGCCGAAACCCGCCTCGCGCTTCCGCGAAGCATCCAGGATCGCCGCCCCCACCTTGAGCACCGACAGTTTCACCGGTATCTCGATCCCCCGCTGCTGCCCCGGGCCGAACGAGAGCGACCGCGGGATACCCCCGCTCGCCAGTGTCGCGCCCTGCAGCCGCACCCGGTACTCCATCTTCTTGAGCGTGACGTCGAACTTGTTCACGTTCGTCACGTTCATCTTGATCAACCCCTTGGTGGAGAGCACCCCCGTGTCGGTCCATTCGATCTCGCTCGATTCAATCCGCGGCATCGCCGGCACCGGGAACCTGCCCTCCCACTTCATCGCCAGCCGCTGATCCGTCTTCCCCTCCTTGTCCGGCGGCGTCGTCACGTTCATCCCGAAGTCCGCGTCGTACGGCACCACGCTCCCCGGCTCGCCCATGTCCAGCGCCTCGAGTAACTGCGCGAACGAGAGCGTCACCGGCACCACGATCGTCTTGCGCGAGCGTGCGGGCACGGCGTCCACCGCCGGGGCCTCGCCCTCGATGAACTTCTGCCCCTTCGTCGACAGCGCGTAGTCCAGCTTCGAGACCGGCATCGCCTCCTTGCCCGGATTCGCCACGTCCACATCAAACCGGATCGTCGCGCCATCCAGCGAGAGCCCGCCCAGGTGCGCCCCCGTGATGCGCGCCGAAGGCTTCGAGCCCAGCCCGTCGCACCCCGCGAGCATCAACGCCGCGGCGACCAGCGGGCAAATCACCCGGCACACCATCGCGCACTTCCACAGGTATCTCATGATCTTCTCCCGATCGCCGACCGCGTCCGATGCGCCCCATACGGGCTCGCCACGCAGGAGCGTACCCCTCCCTCGGCCCCCGCACCGACGACACACCGACGACGCACCGACGACGCACCGAGAATCGCGGCAATGTCCAGCGACACCTCGCACACAGCGCCGGCGCACGCGTGATCTGCTCCGCCGACGTCAACCGCGACGGCGGCGTCGACGGCGCGGACACCGAGGTCTTCTTGAGATCATGGGAGTCCGGCGGCTGCAACTGAGCCACCCCTTCAGCCTTCCCCGCCCACAAATCATCGACGAACCGGCAATACACCCCAGCCCTCAAACGTTAAACCCCGGCGAGCGGGCCAACGCCCGCACCACACCCGCGGCAGCAAAGCACCAGTTTGGAGAACCCACATGTTGAAGACCCGTTTGAGCGCGGCCATCGCCTGCGCCCTGCTATCACCGTCCCTCTTCGCCTCCGACTGCACCCGCACCAGCATCGGCCACCATTCGCTCGATGACCTTGGCACGGGCCTCTACCTGGGCCAGTTCCAGGGCGGCCTCTACCCCGGCGGCGAGAACACCATGCCCCAGGGCCACACCCTGCTGGGCATGCAGCGGGCCAACAACATCCGCCCCCTCAACGTCCTCGGCCAGCCCGCCGCGCAGGGCCGCTATGTGCTCCTCTCCATCGGAATGTCCAACACCACCCAGGAGTTCTGCGGCGGGCCCACCTGCACGCCCTTCTCCTTCAGCGGCCAGGCCGCGGCGTCCCCCGACGTCAACCACACCAGCCTCGCCATCATCGACGGCGCCGCCGGCGGCCAGACCGCAGGCACCTGGGATTCCCCCACCGACCCCAACTACACCCGCGTCCGCGACACCGTGCTCGCGCCCCGCGGCCTCTCCGAACAGCAAGTCCAGGCCGCGTGGATCAAGGTCGCCAACTCCAACCCCACCGTCCCGCTCCCCGCCGCCAACGCCGACGCCTTCACGCTCGTGGAGCAGATGGGCAACATCTGCCGCGCGCTCAAGACCCGCTACCCCAACATGCAGCAGGCCTTCCTCTCCAGCCGTATCTACGCCGGCTACGCCACCACCACGCTCAACCCCGAGCCGTACGCCTTTGAGTCCGGCTTCGCCGTCAAATGGCTCATCGAAGCGCAGCTCCGCCAACTCGCCGGCGGCGGCATCGACCCCCGCGCCGGCGACCTCTCCCTCAACGTCGCGCCCTGGCTGGCCTGGGGCCCGTACCTCTGGGCCGACGGCCTCGACGCCCGCTCCGACGGCCTCGTCTGGCGCTGCCAGGACCTCGAAGCCGACGGCACCCACCCCAGCTCCCTCGGCGAGCAGAAGGTCGGCGCGATGCTGCTGGACTTCTTCCTGACCTCTCCCGCCACACGCTTCTGGTTCCGCGCCGATGCCGGAGCCGAGTGCTCCGGCGACTTCAACGGCGATGGCGGCATCGACGGCGCCGACCTCGAAGCCTTCTTCTTCGTCTGGGAACGCGGCGGCCCCCGCGCCGATGTCAACCGCGACGGCGGCGTCGACGGCGCCGATGTCGACACGTTCTTCGCCTCGTGGGAATCGGGCGGCTGCGTGTAACACCCGCTCCGCTCATGATCGCAACGCCCCGCCCCGGTTCGCCACGCGAACCCGGCGGGGCGTTTGTCATTGATGGCAAATCCGGCCGTGCACTTCCGACAATACTCGAACCGGGCCATGATTCCCTCTGTTTCAAGCTCGATGCCGTAGGGGCAACCATCACCTTCATTTGAACCGTTCTGAACACTGACCGCAAGACACGCAATCCCGCACCCCGCAGGCCGCGCCACCGCGTCGCACGCCCCCGCTCCCACGCCGGTTGCCCATCTTCCCAACTCACAATCTCAGCTTTCTGATAGAAAAATCGGCGCTCGGCGCGCAGCGGCGCGCCCCGCGCACGCCATAGAGACGGCGATTCTGTCGGCGCCTGTGTTCGCGCCCTCACCCGCCCCGATGCCCCGGACCTGCGGGTTCATCGGCCAGTTCGCATGCACGCGGCGGCTCCGGAGCGTGTCCGGTCGGTCGCCGTTGCAGCATTTGTGAAGGGTCTCAGTCATGCACCAGTTCTCCAGTTCGTCGGGCCTCCGGCATCGCGCACGGTCACGGAGCACCAAGTGGGTCATTGGGGCCGCGTTGCCCCTGCTCCTCGCGGCGGGCCAGGCCGCCGCCCAAACCCGCACCTGGCGCAACGCCGTCAACGGCACGTTTAGCACAGGTTCAAACTGGGTGGGCGGAGTCGCCCCCGGCGCCGCCAACCCCGCCGCGTTCGGCTTCACCGCCTCCACCACTCCCTACACCGTGACGTTCTCCGGGAACGCAACCACCGCGGGCCTCACCGTCAGCAACCAACGCCCCACCTTCAACCTCGGCGGGCTCACCTACACCGTCAACGGTGAAATAAGTGTCAGCGGCACCAACGGCCCGTCGCTCACCTTGAGCGACGGAGTTCTCAACACCAGTCTTGCCGGATTCATGTCGTACATCGGAAAGAACGTGGGCCAAACTGGGTCAGTCACGGTCGGCACGGGAGCAACATGGATCGGGGCAAACTACGTCGGCTACTCGGGAACAGGAACGCTGAATGTCATCGGCGGGGGAACGGTCAATAACGCTCCAGGAGGCTATTGGATCGCCGTGGGCGAGCCGGCCGCTTCGTCGGGTCTGGTCGTCGTTGACGGCGCAGGTTCCGCGATTGTCGTCACCGACGGCAATCTCGAGGTGGGCGGCGCCGGCACGGGCGAACTGCGGGTGACCGGGGGTGCCCACGCCACCGCGTCGGCCGTGATCGCAGCAGTCAATGGCGGCCGCGGAACGATCCTGGTCCGCGGCGCGGGATCTCGCATCGACAGCACCGGGAGCGATGCCTCAATCGGCTTCGCGGGCCCGGTGGGCGCCGTCGGATCGGTCACGATCGAGCAAGGCGGCGTCTACACGCACGGCGTCTTTCTCCATGGCGGCCGGGGCGCCGGAGCAACCGGTGACTTCATCGTGCGCGACCCGGGATCGCAATTGATCACGCCCGTGCTGAATCTTGCCGATGGCGGCACGTCGTCACTCACAGTCGAAAACGGCGCCACGGCGACGATGGAAAGCGAACTCAACGTGTCCCGCGTGGGCAGCAACAGCGTGGGTTCCGTGACGGTACGAGGGACTGGATCAGTCGTCAACGCTGGCTCAATAAGTACCGGTGGAGGAGGCTTCGCGACGATTCGGATAGAAGACGGTGGGCAACTCAACGCCATGTACGATGTCGCCTCCTGGGACGCCGGCACATCCCGATCAATCGTAATCACAGGCACCGGCTCTCAACTTAACTTCGGCACCGCCGGAGGGCACGGGCTTTACTGTTCCGGCGGCACAAGCTCTGTGCGAGTTGAATCGGGCGGTCAACTCACCGGACCGTGGCTTTACATGTCCGAATTCGTGCCCGCCAGCATGTCATTGACAGTTGATGGAGTCGGCTCGAGTGTTTCCATCAACGACTTCACCGCCGCCCGCGGCAGCAGCGACCTGCAGATCCTGAACGGCGCACAGATGACCGTTCTCAACCAGTTCCAGACCGGTTGCTGCGACACGCCGACGACCAAGTCGATGCTCGTTCGCGGCCCGGGCTCCCAGCTCACAGTCGGCGACTATCCCAACACGGGCGGCCGTTTTTACTTCGGCTACGAGAGCACCGGAACAACCGGAATCGTGGATCAGGGCGGCAAGCTCTTGGTCCGAAACGATGCGTACATCGGCCACCGCGGAACGGGCTCGCTCACCGTGGACGGCGTGGGATCGTCCTTTGAATCGCCATACCAGCTCGATGTAGGATTCATCGACGATTGGGCGACGAGCGACGGAACTCTCATCGTCAACAACGGGGCTACCGCGAGTGTCCGGACACTCTGGATGCGCGGTGGGGGTGATGGCGGCTCCGCGGTAGTCACTGTTGACAATGCGTCATTGATGACGGCGCCGGATTCGTGCCAGGTGGGCCAAGCCGCCACGCTCAACATCCGAAACGGATCCGGCGTGGAGACCGGCTGGACACCGATCTGGGGAAGCCCGGGCCACGAAGCAACGGTGAAAGTTGAATCTGGCGGATACTTGTACTCCTCCACCAACATCCCGATTGGCGGAGGAAACCAGACGAACGCGCTTCTGGGCGTACTCGCATTGGACGGAGGGACCGTCTACGCCCTTGACTATGTTTCGACAAACGCCGGCGGCGTCGTTCGCGGATCCGGACGGTTGGAAGCTCGAGTCTTCAACTCCGGCCGGATGGAACCCGGAAATCCCCTCGGCGTGCTCTCCATGACTCGTCTAACGCTGACCGAGTCTGGAGTGCTCGCAGTTCAGATCGGCGGCACCGCCCCGGGCAGTCAACATGATCAGGTTTCGGTCGACGAGGCCGCCACCATCCACGGCACGCTTCAGATCAGCTTCGCCAACGGGTTCGTCCCCGACGTCGGGCAGGTCTTTGATATCCTGCTGCATGGGCCAGGTTCTACCGGTCATTTCGACTCAGTCGTCGGCACCGACCTGGGCAATCACAAAGCCCTCGTCGTTCAATACCTCGTTGATCGGGTCCGTCTCCTCACCGACAGTGTGACAGGCGTCGACATTACTCAACCAACGCTGAGCGTCGCCGACGGCTTCACCGAATCGCTTTCCGCCACCGCGACCTACTCCGCCTCGCCCGTTCAGAATGTGACCAGCGGAGTGGTGTGGTCGAGCGACGATCCATCCATTGCATCCGTCACCGCCGATGGCAAAGTCACCGGCCACGCCGCGGGCGACACAACCATCCGAGCGTCCTACGCCGGATTCTCTGATAGTGTCCCGGTGACGGTCAACCCGTTGCCCGTGCCGGCGGGCCTCTCTCCGGGCCTCGATGCGTATTACTACGAACTCGACTTCCAGGACATGGACCTTCTCACTCCCTACGCGAGCGATACCCGCTCCACGCTGGACATCACAGACGCAGGGCCCGCCGGGTACGCTAACAGCGGACGCACCGGCGAGGTCGGCGCGATCCACACAGGTCAGATCATCATCCCGGTCGAAGGCGACTACACGTTCTATCTCTTCAGCGACTGGGTCGTTTCGCGGCTTCTGCTCAACAACGTCCCGGTCACGGGCACGCCGCGGTGGCCTGAATACGCCACGGCAATCATCCATCTGCCCGCCGGAGCCGTTGATGTCCGGGTTGACTTTGAAAACGCATGCCATCCGAACCAATGCAGCAACTTCACGAAGCTCGAATGGTCCGGCCCCGGCATTACGCGGCAGATCGTACCGGCAGAAGCGTGGGCAGCTCCGATCCAGACGAACTACTACGTGATAGCACCCTACGCGGTCGCGACCGAACCAACGAACTTTGACGCCCTCGTGCCCTCCAAGTTGACAACACGCCCCAACATCAACTTCGACCTCGACTCACTCCCCGGCCCCTTCGGCGATCGTCGATCCTACGAATCCGCCGCGAGTTTCCGGGGTTGGATCGCCATCCCGACTGACGGCACATACACGTTCTCAGATCTCGTGGATGACGGAGCGTCGATCTACATCGATGGACAACGGGTCATCTACTCGAATCGGGGCTTCACCTGGGGCACCATTCACGAAGGCACTGTCAACCTCGCCGCCGGCATCCATGAGTTCCGCGCCGACGCCTGGCAACTCGGCTACTACACCGGGTTCATTCTGAGCATGGAAGGCCCCGGCATCAGCCGCCAAGTCATCCCGCCCTCCGCCTTCTGGCGCGGCACTCCCGCGGCCAGGTGCATCGCCGATTACAACCAGGACGGCGGCATCGACGGCGGTGATGTCGAGTCCTTCTTTGCTGATTGGGAAGCGGGCACTCCCTCCGCGGATGTGAATGAAGACGGCGGCGTCGACGGCGCCGACGTTCAGGTCTTCTACGCCGCGTGGGAAGTCGGTAGTTGCTGACCCCAACTCCCGCTCCTCGCGCTCTGATCCGAGCGTGAGCCCGCAATAACCACAGGCCCAATCAAACGCCCGACACACAGCGCGTACACGCACCACGACCCTGGAGGGCTCCGAGCCGCCGGGGTCGTGGTCTTTCCGCTCAAAACGCATTCGGAAGCTCCAACCCACCACCTCTCCACCAACCCCGGGCACCCACCCACCTCACCCACCCCGAACGGTTCCGTCAATTTGTGGACAATCTGACAATTTTTCCGGAAAACCGTCTTTTCAGTTGGCATCGTTTATTCCGTGTGGCATATTGAAGGTGGACTTGCGGTTGTAGGAAACCGGGCGGGCCGTCGGAGCGGGCCGCCGCAGGGGAGATCAATCTGTACGCTCGTGGCGGTGTCCGGCCGCCCCGGGCTCGGAGTCCAACGGGTTCAGGCCGAACCCGTAGAACGCTATGAGTGCGCTATCCCGCAAGTTCGATCTGCCCATGTCGGCAACCAGGTGGCACGCCGACGTCCAACAACTCCTCGATGAACACCACCTCGTGGCTTCCTCCGATGCGCCCAAGCGGCGCACGCAGTTCGCCGCGGCGATGGGCAGCTTCCTCGCGTCCCAGCGCGACGCCGAAGTCTGCATGTTCTACGGACGCCACATCACCGACCTCGACACATTCTGCGAGCAGTTGGAACGCTGCCTGCCCGTCTCGATGCTCGAGCGCCGTCTCCACGGCCCACGAGGCGCCGTCGACCTGATGCGCAACCGCGACACCATCCGGGGCCGCTACCCAGCCAAGTACCGCTACTACATCTGGCACGACGCCGATGTGCTCCTCGCCGCCAAACCCGTGCTCTTCGGCCAGATCGTCGACGCCATCTCCGGCGTCGCCGCCGAGGCCGAGTACGTCTCCGACGACCTGCTGCTCATCCACCGCTGCCTCTACGTCGGCGGCCCCGCCCTCGACGCCTACGCCGAAGACGCCAAGGGCCAGTTCCAGGCCTGGTTCGACGACGGCCACGGCGAGCCCTTCTGGCGCGTCGTCACCGGCATCGAGCAGCCCCCCTTCACGCGGCTCAATATCGACTCGCTGTTCACCGAATAATCCGCCCGCGACTCGCAGGGTAAAGGTCTGAAGTTCCGTGTGCGTGGAGCTTCAGGCCTTTTTTCATGCGCCGCTACTTGCGCACTTCCACCAGCACGCGCCCGATCAGTTCGCACGCCCCCGGGTTCCAATCCTTCAGGCACCGCACGAAGCACGACACGTTCGACATGCCGTACCCCAGGAACGCGTCGCACCGCGTCGCAATCAGCGCATCCAGCAGCACCTCCCGACCCAGCGCCGCCCGCCCGGGCAGCCCCAGGTAATGCACGCCGCGGCTGCCCGTGTCACGCGCCGCGTCCGTCACGATCAACCGCTCCCCGTACCGCGCCCGATACTCCTCCAGCAGCGGCACCGAATCCGTCATCAAAAACACCCGCCCGCTCGGCCGCCCCGCCAGGAACTCGTCGATCCGCCCGTGGTACTGCCCGTGCGCCGCGGCGATCTGCTCATCCTCGATGTACTTGTCCGTCCCCCGCGCGTGCACCGCCAGCACGCTCGCACCCGCGAAGTGACGGGCAGCGAACTCCTCCGCCGCGCTTAAGAACTGCCGCCGAGGCTTCAGATACACCCTCGCGAGGTCCCGGTACGCCGCGTCCACCGTCGCCCCGCGCAACCGATGCTCCACAGGCAGCCAGTCCAGCAGGTTCACCACGCCCGTGTGAAAGTCATGCACGCACACCCGCTCGGCCCGGCCGAAGTGCAGCAACGCCACCTTCAGCGCGTTGGGCCCGTTGAGCCGATCCGGCGGCGCAAAGCGGATGGTCTCGCGATTCCAGTACGGCGGGAACCACGCCTCCTGATCCAGCGCGAACACCTCGCCCCGCTCCGCATCCCCCAACGCCTCGAAGAACTCGCTCCACCCGTCGCGCATCGGGTCGGGCCCCTCATCGCGGAACAGGCTCCCGGGCCCCCAATGCACGACCGCCGTCCGCTGCGTCATCTCCGCCAGCAGCAGCCCGCCGAGCGCCATGTCCACATCCGAAAAGAACCCCTGCCCCCACGGCAGTATCACCAGGTACGCCTTGCCCCGCGGCCGCGGCGGCTCGGGCAACTGCTCCGCATCCCGCAGGTTCTTCGCCGCCGGCTTGAACCGCGCATCCGCCTCCATCGCCCGGCGGAACCACTCGATCGCCTTGTCCGGCCGCCGCATCGCCAGCGCGATCTTGCCCCGCGCGTTCCACGCCGCGGCGTCCTTGGGGTTCGCGTCCGTTGCGTCGCCGGCGATTCTGTCCGCAAGCCCCGGCAAGCCGCGGTCGAGCGCGGCAAGCGCCTGGAGCGAAGGTGGTTGTGCAACCGGAGGCATCGGCTCACTGTACGGTGCGGATCATCCGACGCACCGCTGCCCGCTACCCCTCCAGCACGCCCCGCAGCACCTCGATCGCGCTGTGATACTCCGCGATGCTGATGTGCTCGTTGGGCGTGTGGTCCAGCGCACTGTCACCCGGCCCGTACGCCACGATCGGGCAGTTCCACACCGGCCCCACCACGTTCATATCGCTCGTCCCGGTCTTCACCGCGATCCGCGCCGAACGCCCGAACCGCCCGCGGATCGCCACGCTGAACCGCCTCGCCAGTTCGCTCTGCCGATCTCCCACGAACGCCACTTCCGCCCCGCGGCACTCCATCCCGACCCGATCCCCGCACGCGTCCTGCATCGCCGCCTCCGCCATTCGCGGCGGCACATCCGTCGGCAACCTCACCGACACCACCGCGTGCGCCGACTCCGTCAGCCCGTCCGCCTTGGTGTTGAACGCGATCAGCCGTGGCTGCACCTGCTCAAACACCCGCTCCCGCCCCGCGTTCGTCCTCGCCGCCCACTCCAGCACCCGCTGCCACCACGCCGCTAGCAACTCCGCGCTCGTCGCCGCGGGCCCAGCGCTGTGCGCCGAATCCGCCACCGCGCTCGCGTCCACCAGCAACCGCCCCTTGTACCCGATCACAAAACCGTCCGCCCCGCTGGGCTCGCCGATGATGCACAGTTCCGGCCGCATCCTCCCCGCCACATGCCGCGCCCCGCGAGATTCCGGAGCCTCTTCCCCCACCGCGCCGATCACCACCACCCGCGTGTCCGCCGGCAACCGCGCCGTCGCCCCCGCCATCGTGAACGCCGCGAGCGACCCCTTCGCGTCCACCGCACCCCGCCCGTACAGCAAATCCCCCTCGCGCCGCACCGGGATCTCGCCCGGCACCGTGTCGATGTGCCCCAGCAGCACGATCTCCCGCACGCCCGGCCCCGCCGGCGGCCCCAACTCCCCTACCGCGTTGCCAACTTCATCCACCCGCGCCTGATACCCCAGCCCCCGCATCCACCCCACCAGTTCCCTCGCCGCCGCGTCCTCACAGCCGCTCAAACTCGGCGTCGCTACCAACGCGTGCAGCAGCGCCTCCGCCGCGTCGCACTGCGTCCGCCGAACTTCCGTCGAGAGCACGGTCATTCCAGCACCGTCCCCTCTCCCGCCAGCGCCGCCTCGATCGGCCGCGCCCGCCTCGCATCCCCGATCACCACCCGCTTCACGCCCCCCACCAGCGCCTCGCAGCAGCAACAGGTCGCTCGCCCCCAGCGCCGCCGCCGTCACCGCCGCCGCCCGGTCCGCGTCCACGTTGATCGGCTCGTTGTTCGTGCTGATCGCCGGCGGGCACAACACCGGCGTGAACCCCGCCTCCATCAGCGTCCGCAGCAGCGACACGTTCACCCGCGACACCGTGCCCGTGTAGTCATCCCGCACCATCACGATCCGCCCATCCTCCACCGACCGCACCGCCGCCTTGCGCTCCCCCTCCCACACCCGCCCGTCCACGCCCGACACACCCACCGCGTTCACGCCCCGCCGCTGCAGCGCCGCCACCACCCGCTGATTCAGCGCCCCGCGGCACGCCATCTGCATGATCTCCAACGTCCTCGCATCCGTCCGCCGGCTCGTGTGCCCCGATGGCGACGTAATAAACCGCGGCGGATGCCCCAGTTGCTCGCTCAACCGGTTCGTGTCATCGCTCCCACCGTGCACCAGCACCAGCCGCCGCCCCGCCCGGATCTGCGCCGCCGCGTCCTCCGCGAACTCCTCAACGCTCTGCGCGGCGGCGCCCCCGAGCTTCACCACCACGATCTGCTGTTGCGTGCACGACGCCCCGGATGTCGGCGCGCACCCGGTGCCGCCCGACGCTGACAATGAGCCCGCGCCGCTCTCGTTCGGGCCCGCCGACCGGTCTGAATGGGTATGTTGGGTCAACAAGGATGAATCCCCGGGAAGGTGAGGCCCTCTCGCTCCGCGAAGCCGTTCATGATGTTCATGCACTGCACGGCCGAGCCCGCCGCGCCCTTCATGAGGTTGTCGATCGCGCTGAGCACCACGATCCGGTCGCCCGTCGGCGACACCTCGAACCCCACGTCGCACCAGTTGCTGCCCGCCAGGATCTTGGGCTCCGGCAGCCGGTGCAGCCCGCTCTTGTCCCGCACCAGCCGCACGAACGGCTCCTCGCCGTACGCCTCGCGGAACGTCTTCCACAACTGCTTCTCGTCCACCGGCCGCGTCGGAAAGACATGCGCCGTGCACAGCACCCCGCGCACCATCTCCACGCTCGTGATCGTCACGTGCAGGTCAAACGCCCCGTGCTCGCCCATCAACTCCTGCCGCACCTCGGCCTCGTGCCGGTGCCCCGCCGCCGCGAACGTCCGCACCACCCCGCTGCGCTCCGGGTGGTGGCTGCTCTGGCTCTCCTCCGCGCCCCCTTCCGACGAACCCACCTTCAGGTCGCACACCGCGCTGCGGATCAGCCCCGCCCGCGCCAACGGGTACAGCGCCAGGTTCATCGCCGTCGCGTTGCAGCCCACGCCGCTCGCGAACTTGGCGCCCCGCAGCCGCGCACGCTGGAACTCCGGCAAGCCGTACACGAACCGGTCCAGCCACGCCGGCGACGGATGCGCCTCGCCGTACCACTTGCGATACTCCGCCTCGCTCCGCAGCCGGAAGTCCGCCGACAGATCGATCACCCGGTCCGCCAGCGCCGCGTACCGATCGATCGTCTTGGCCGCCTGCCCGTGCCGCAGGCACAGGAACAGCACGTCGCTCTTCTCCAGCGCATCGGGCGTCACGAACGTCAGCCGCGTCCGCCCCCGCAGGTTCGGGTGCACCGTGTGCACGAACTCCCCCGCGCGGGACTGCGACACCGCCTGCGTCACCTCCACCCGAGGATGGTCCAGCAGCAGCCGCAGCACCTCGCCCCCGCCGTACCCGCTCGCGCCCACCACCGCCACCCGCAGCCGCGCCTGTTCAGTGCTCTGTGTCATGCCAACGTCCCCGCTCTCTCGCTCTGCGCCGCCGCGGCAACAACGTACTCCACGATCCGCCCCGGAATGTCCACGCCAGTGGGCTCGATGGAGTTGCGGAACTCCATCGTGTGATTCACCTCGCTCACCAGCACCTCGCCCCCGCCCGTCTCCAGCAGGTCCACCGCCAGCACGCCCCCGCCCACCGCCCGCGACGCGTCGCGGCAGATCCGCGTCGCCGCCGCGTCCAGCCGGAACGCCGACGCCGTCCCGCCCCGCGCCGTGTTCGTGATCCAGTGCTTGCTCGTCCGCGCGATCGCCGCGAACGGCTCGTCACCCGCCATGAACACCCGCAGGTCCCGCCCCGGCTTGTCCACCAGTTCCTGCACGTAGAACACCCCGTGCTGCGGCCCCCCCAGCGTCGCCTTGTGCTCCACGATCGCCTCCGCCGCGTCCCGATCCCGCACGCACGCCAGCAACCGACCCCACGACCCCACCGTCGGCTTCAGCACGCACGGGTACCCCATCTCCTCCACCGCACGCAGCGCCGAAGGCTCATCCACCGCCACCCGCACCCGCGGCGTGGGAACCCCCGCTCGCGCCAGCAGCAGCGACGTCGTCAACTTGTCCCCGCACGCCTCGATCACGCCCGACGCGTTCACCACCCGCACCCCGAACCGCTCCAGGATCCGCGCCACCGCCAGCGACTGCGTCTGGCTGATGCACCGGTCGATCGCCGCGTCATACCCCGCCCATTTCCCCGCGTCAAAGATGTCAAAGACCTCCTCGCGAACATCGATGATGTCGAAATCGATGCCGCGAGCCGTCAACGCGTCCGCGAGCAGACGCTCCTCGACGCGGATGCGGGAATGAAGAAGTGCGATGCGCATGAATGATGTTCCGATGTGTTCCGACCTGCAAACCGTGCAACTGAACTCGCCGACGCCGCCACCAAGGCACCCCAAACGCACTAAGCAAAGCGCGATAGCGCCAAGTGCCTAATGCCTGATGCCTGATGCCTGATGCCTGATGCCTGATGCCTAGTGCCTAATGCCTTCTTCCTGCCGCCTCACTCTCCCCAATCCTCCTGCACCTGCGGAGC
>JBGAMO010000233.1:0-6069 GCA_044222845.1 Phycisphaerales bacterium | reverse complement strand
TGGCGCGGATGTCGTGGTTTGGACCGATCGCGGCGGCCGAATCGGCCGCGGGACGGTTGATCGCGGGGCGGGCCCATGCCCCGTCGCGTACCACGGCCGCGAACATGCGGAGCGTGCCGGTCATTCGCTTGAACTCCGGCTCGAACTCGGCCGCGGTGAGGGCGGCTTCCTGCGAGGCGACGGCGATGATGTCGTCGTGACCGTCATCCAATGATCGGGCGATGGATTCGAGCATCTCCGCTCGGCGCGATGCATCCATGCGGGGGGTGGGCGTCATGCGGCTGAGGGCTTCCATCGCCGCGACGAGCTCGAAGTGCCGATCGATGGTTCGAAGCATGCGGACAGCTTAGTTCCACATGGCCGGAGTGGCGCGCTCGTTTCCGCCGGTGTCATCCCCATCCAGTCATCTGTCCAACGATCCCCCCATGCCTCCCAATCTCCTCTCCGCCCTCACCCTGCTCAGCATCCTCGGTTCCGCCACGATCGGCGGCGTCTTCTTCGCCTTCTCAACGTTTGTGATGCGGGCCCTGCGGCGGCTGCCGGCCGCGCAGGGCATGGGCGCGATGCAGTCGATCAACATCGCGGTGATCAATCCGATATTCCTCGGTGTGTTCATGGGTACGGGCGCGATTTGCCTCATGCTTGCGGTCGCGTCATGGTTCGGGCCGCACGCGGGGGCGCTTGCGCGGACACTTGCCGCCGCGCTGTACTTGGTCGGCTCCGTCGGTGTCACCATGGCGTTCAATGTTCCGCTCAACAACCAGCTCGCATCTCTCGACCTCGCCGCGCCCGACGCTGAGGAGCGATGGTCCCGCTATGTCATGGCGTGGACTCGGTGGAACCATGTGCGCACGGTCGCCTCTGTGGCCGCGGCGGGGTTGCTGGTGATCGACCGCTGACGGTTCGTGTCACGGGGCACCGGCTCCGCGCCCGGATTGTCCCGGGGCTTCCTGACGGGCGCAGTGGAGCGCGGGTGGCTTGGGCGCCGGTTCTTGACAGGCGAGGTTCTGTTGGGTTGCGAGCCGGACTCTACCGCCCCATGACCTCATACACCTCGATCGGCAGCCCGTCCGGATCCGCGAAGAACGTGAAGCGGGCGCCGGTGAACTCATCGACACGCACCGGCTCCACCGGCAAACCGCGTGCGGCCAGGCCCGCCACGACCGCATCCACATTGTCCACCGCGAACGCCAGGTGGCGTAGGCCGCAGGCCTCGGGGCGGGTCGAGCGTGGCGGCGGATCGGGAAAGCTGAAGAGCTCGATCTGGCCCGCCGCGCTTCCGCCCGGGATCTCCAGATCCAGCTTCCACGACGCTCGCTCGGCCCGGTATGCCTCGGCGATGACCCGCAAGCCGAGCACCTCGGTGTAGAAGGCCTTCGAGCGGGGATAGTCCGAGCAGATGATCGCCAGGTGGTGCAGGCCGCGGATGCCGAGTGGATGTGTGTTCATTCGCAATCTCAGGAGTCTCACCCGCACCGAACCGGCCTCCTCCACATCAAAGGCCGTACGCAGAGGGAATGGAGGAAGACCGGCGGAGGAATCGGAGAAACCCGCTTCGCGAATATTGACGGCCGTTCTCCTCTTCCCCTGATGAATCTCCGATGGCTTCGCGGGCGGTGCTGGATGCACACGGTACCACGCACATGCGAGACGGTTCAGTCCGGTCGGCCGCGGGTTCGGCACCCCTGAATCACCCATTTCGCAGCCAAAGTTCTTACGTGCATTCTTCCGGCCTGTTCGGTATCCTCTCGCACATGCTCGCCCGCGTCCAGTCCTACGTCCTGCAAGGCATCGACGCACTCCCCTGCGAGGTCGAGGTCGACTTCGATCTGGGGGGTGGCGGCGGAATCGGCGATGAGAAGAAGCGCACCACCACGGTGGGACTCCCCGATACGGCGGTCAAGGAGTCGATCGAGCGCGTCCGCTCGGCGATGGCCAACTCCGGCTTCACGCCGCAGTCGGGGCACACGCTGATCAACCTCGCCCCCGCGGACATCCGCAAGGAAGGGCCGCTGTACGACCTGCCCATCGCGGTGGGCCTGCTGGACACGCAGGGCGTGATCGCCGCGGGCGGTGGGGGGGCGCGAGCGGCCGGTGGGCCGCAGGTCATGATCCGCAAGGCTCGCGAGCGGCGGGGTCTGTCGGTCGGGTCGCCATTGGATGCGGGGCGCAGACCGTTCGACCCTTTCGCAGAGACGGAATCCGCGGATCCGGCGGGCGCGTTGGATCACGAGGATGGCGCGGCGGCGATCGAACCCCTCGACCCGCGGCAGTACCTTTTCGCCGGCGAACTCGCCTTGGACGGCCGCCTCCGCCCCGTCCGCGGCGTGATCGCCATGGCCGCACTGGCCAAGTCTCGCGGGCTTCGCGGCGTGGTGGTTCCCGCCGACAACGCCGCCGAGGCCGCGGTTGTTCCCGGGGTTGAGGCGATCGGCGCCGCCACGCTGCAGGAAGTCATCGCGTATATCAACGGGCACCTCGAGCCGCGGCCGCACCCGCCTGCGGACGTGGCTGCGCTGCTGGCGGTGAGCGCGGCGCCCGTCGACTTCGTGGAAGTGCGCGGGCAGGAGGCGGTGAAGCGGGCCATCGTGGTGGCGGCGGCGGGGTCGCACAACATCATCATGCTGGGCCCGGCCGGCACGGGGAAGACCATGATGGCTCGGGCCCTTCCCGGCGTGCTGCCGCCGCTCACGCCGGGAGAGGCGATCGAGATCACACGGATTTACTCGGCCGCGGGCATGCTGCCGACGGGGGGTGGTCCCGGGCTGATCACGCTGCGCCCGGTGCGCACGCCGCACCACACGGCCAGTTCCGCGGCGATTGTCGGGGGCGGCGCGATTCCGCGTCCCGGCGAGATCAGCCTGGCGCACCGCGGCGTGCTGTTTCTGGATGAGTTGCCCGAGTTTCCGCGCGATGTGCTGGAGACGCTGCGGCAACCGCTGGAAGACCACGTGGTCACGATCGCCCGCTCGCACTCGGCGGTGCGTTTCCCCGCCAGCTTCATGCTCGTGGCGGCGATGAACCCGACGCCCAAGGGCGACATGCCCTCCGACGAGTTCGGCAAGCGGGCCATGGACCGCTATCTGGCCAAGATCTCCGGCCCGCTCATCGACCGCATCGACATCCATGTCGAGGCTCCCGCGGTGCCGTGGAAGCAGCTTTCCAGCGCCCCCAAGGGGACCAGCAGCACGCAGATGCGCGACGTCGTGCTTGCCGCCCGCGAGCGACAGATTCGCCGGCAGGGCGCCACCACGCCCAACGCCCGCCTCAGCGGCCGCCAGCTGGACCAGTTTGCCCCGATGAGCGAGGAGGCCCGCACCATGCTCGGCCAGGCCATCACCGAGCTCGGGCTGAGCGCCCGTGCGTATGACAAGGTGCGGCGCGTGTCGCGGACGATTGCTGATCTTGCGGGCGCGGACGCGATCGGCGCGGATCACATCGCGGAAGCGGTGCAGTACCGACTGCTGGATCGCAAGGTCTGAATCTTCGACTCCGCTTCCAGCCGGGGATGGGCGGGGGGATGGGCTCGCGTCGCGCCGGTTCCACCCAAGCGCCCGTATTAAGGACGCCACCACCGTGTCACCCGCAAGCGCCGAACCTCGCCCTCAAGTCATCGTGCTGGGTGGACCAAACGGAGCAGGCAAGACTACGGTGTCGCGCAAGGCCCTCGCGGGTGTGTTTCAGATCTCCGCGTTCGTCAACGCCGACACAATCGCGGCCGGGCTCTCCGCGTACAACCCCGAGTCCGTCGCAATGAAGGCCGGTCGCCTCATGCTCACACGGCTTCACGAGCTCGCCGCGGCCCGAGCTTCTTTCGCCTTCGAAACCACCTTGGCCAGCCGGTCGTTCGCGCCTTGGCTCCGAGGGCTCATGGCGTCCGGGTACGAAGTGCACCTGCTCTATGTCTGGCTCCGCTCACCGGAGTTGGCGGTGGCGAGGGTACGCGCTCGTATCGCCAATGGCGGTCATGCCATTCCTGAAGAGACCATTCGCCGCCGGTACTCACGGAGTCTCTCGAACTTCACCCGCCTCTACAGCCCGATGGTCGACCAATGGCGCGTGTACGATAACTCGGGTGACTCGCCACGCTTGGTCGCGTTCCGGGCCGCAGGCGAAGCCGTCACCGTTCGAATGCCCCGTCTTTGGAGAGCACTCTGTGAAGCGGCAACTGCCACGAGCCAAGACGATTCCTGAACTGTTCCGAGACGGCAAGGCCCTCGACCGCGCGATGAGAGAGGCGGTCCGCGAGGCTCTTGGCGCGCCGGCCGCGGCGAGCGCTCGAAAAGCGACGGCGCGATCCACAGCCAAGCGCACCCCGCGACGGTGACGACTGGTGTTGCTTCGCACGGTCCATCGCGCATGATCCGGCACAAGCACATGTCGCGGACGCGCAAGCAAGAACTCCTCCTCGAAGAGCTCTGCAACCTTGGGCTGGCGACCGTTGACCCCATCGCTTTCGCGGACGAGGCCCGGACGCAGCACGTGTATCAGGCGTGGCTTGCCGCGGTGAAAGCCAATCACGCCAGCTCGGTGCGATGGCCGCTGCGGGAGTGGCCCGGCGCGGCACGACTCGTGAAGTCGTTGATACGGAGACTCCCGGCAGGGCCGTTGTTCATCATTCATGACCATGCGAACGAGGTTGGCGCCTTGGTTGTGGAGGACCGCGACCTTGTGGACAAGGTGCTCGAGAGTTGGCCGCTCAAACGCGTGGACTTTGCAGCAACCGGGGAAACCGGCGGGTCCGGCGTTCACGTCGAGTACAACTTCGAGGCGCACAGCTCGACTGAGTTCTATCCCGACGGCTCGATCGAGCTGATTGTGTGGGAGAATCAGAACGAGGAGTAGGTGGGCCGTGGCGGCCCAGCACGCGATGTCGCGTGACCGCGACCGCGTCCGTAGGGGTACCCCACCTGAGCGAGCGACAGTCGCTTGGCCGGATCCCGCGTCGGGCCTGAGACCCTTCCGACTGCGAGCGCGATGTAGCCGCTCGCCGCAATGACGTCCGCTGGACGCGCACCGCCTTGGGCGCAGCTCGCGCAGAGGTTATCGGAATTGCGCGGCAAGACTTCGTCCCGGCGTTCTTCCGCGCCGGCGTTGATTGACGGATGTGCCGCAATTAGAACGGTTCTAATGCGCGATTAATTTCGGATGAAAAACTCTTGTATCGTGGCCGCGGGTGATTAAACTGGCGACGGCGCTGCTCGCCGCTGGTCCGGCGCAGGCCCAAGCCCATCTCCCGGAGTTTTGACATGTCCCTTGTCCCCATTGCGCTCGCTGCTGTCGCCGCCGCGGCCTGCTCCCTTTCCGTGCTCGGCCAGACCATCGGGGAGACCCCGGCGTGTCCGCCCCACATGGATCAGGCGCAGATCGACTCCGGGGCGATCAACCTCAACCAGCTGTTCAACCAGGGCAAGCTCATCTTCGACGCCCGGTTCAACTTCCTTGACGGCCGCGGACGGCCGATGACCACTGGCGCCGGCGCTGCGCGTGCGAACGCCGGTCCGGACTTCCTGCGGACCTCCGGGCCGGATGCGACCAGCTGCGCCGGTTGCCACAACCAGCCCCGCTCGGGCGGCGCGGGCGACTTCGTCGCCAACGTCTTCGTGCTCGCGCAGGCCCGCGACCCCGTGACGCTCTCGGTGGCGCCACGCTTCAGCGATGAGCGCAACACACTGGGCATGATGGGCGCCGGTCCGATCGAGATGCTCGCCCGCGAAATGACCGCGGACCTGCAGAAGATCCGCACTCAGGCCAAGCGCCGAGCCGCGCTGACCAGCCAGCCGGTCACGCGGCAGTTGGTCGCCAAGGGCATCAGCTTCGGCTCCATCACGGTGAATCCCGACGGCAAGATCGATCCCACCGGCATCCAGGGCGTCGATTGGGACCTCATCGTCAAGCCCTTCCACCAGAAGGGTGCGGTCGTCTCCATCCGCGAGTTCAACAACAACGCGCTGAATCACCACCACGGCATGCAGTCCATGGAGCGGTTCGGCGACGGCACCGACCCTGACCAGGACGGCATCGCCAATGAGATGTCGCCGGGCGATGTCACCGCCCTCACCATCTTCC
>JBGAMO010000232.1:0-6174 GCA_044222845.1 Phycisphaerales bacterium | reverse complement strand
CGTGGTAGCCGATTTTGGGGCTGATGCGTCCGTCTGTGAGGTTCCAGACCTCTTCTGCGTGCTTGCGGTGCTCGGGATTGGCGATCGCCAGGCCGCCGGGGAGCATGTGGCAGAGCGTTCCGGCTTACCGATCCGTGCCTCAGGCCGAGGGTTGGCCGGTCAGACTGGTGGCGGCGTCGCCGGGCTTGCCGAAATGGCCCGAGAGCAGGTGGATGCCGTGGACGATGCAGTTGATGGCGGTGCCGCGGGTGTGCTGGTTGAAGCCCATGCACCAGAGGCTGTTGATGCGCAGTTCGCGGCGGCCGAACAGGTCGCCGAGCATACGGATCTTTTCGGCGGGAACGCCAGACAGTTCCTGCACTTTTTCCGGCGTGTAGGGTTCCACGGCCTTCGCGAACTCGTCGAGCGTCATGGGGACGCCCAGCATGTCGGGAGCGGCCTTGGGGTCTTCGCTGGCTCCCAGTTGCCGGAAGTTGCAGTGCTTGGCGACGAAGTCCCGATCGAAGTTGCCGTTCTTGATGAGCAGGTGAGCGATGCCGTTGGCGATGGCGAGATCGCCGTGGGGCTTGAAGAAGAGCACGTGGTCCGCCAGATCGCTGGTGCGAGTGCGGCGGGTGGTCATGTCGATGATCGTGACTTTCTCGCCGCGGGTGCGGCGATCGACCAGGCGCGAGAAGAGCACCGGGTGCATCTCGGCCATGTTGTTGCCCCACATGATCGCGACGTCGCACTTGTCCAGATCGTCGTACACCCCCGGGGGCTCGTCGACGCCGAACGTGGAAAGGAAGCCGGTGACGGCCGAGGCCATGCACAGGCGGGGGTTCGCGTCCACGAGGTTGGTGCCCAGCCCGGCCTTGACGAACTTGTTCGCGGCGTAGCCTTCGGGGATGGTCCACTGACCCGAACCGTAGAAGGAAAAGCCCTTGGGGTTGGCGGCGATGCGAGCGGCGATCGTCTTGATCGCTTCGTCCCAGGAAATGGGCGTGAGGACCCCGTTCTTGCGGAGCATCGGGCGTGTGAGCCGGTCCTTGCCGTACAGGGCCAGGCCGACGTGGTATCCCTTCACGCACAGGAGGCCCTTGTTCACCTCGGCCTTCTGGTCGCCCTGGATCGCGACCACCTTGCCGTTCTCTGTGCCCACCATGACGTGGCAACCGGTCCCACAGAACCGGCACGGGGCTTTCTGCCATTTGAGGGGTGAGCCATCGGGCTGCTCCTCGAGGATCGGCAGTGAGACAGCGCGTGAGGTGCGTGAGGCGGCGAGAGTCGCCGCGGCCATCGCCGAGGCCCGGATGAACTCGCGGCGATCAACGGTGAGCATGGGTGCCTTCCTTGGGTGTAGCGAGCGGGGGCGAGTGGGCGGTGGCCTGGTCGTCGAGGCCTACGTACGCGACGTCGACGAACTCGACGCCGGGCATGGTGCAGAGTTCATCCCAGAGCGAGCGGTCGGCCTCGACACTGGGCGTTTCCGCCATCACGGCGACGCGGCGGCCGAAGCGTTCGCCGACGCAGAGCCGGCGGTCCAGCGTGAGCAGCTTCATGGCAAGCTCGGACGTGCCGGGATCCTCACTCAGAGTTACGACCAATCCGCTGATCGACATACATCACTTCCGGCATTTCTTCGGTGGGGGCGTTCAATAGGGGGCCGCGACCGAGGATTGTCTTCGCGCTATTCTACACGGCGGAACCGGAATCTGCCGACGGGAAGCGAACATGTCGATCTTTGACCAGAAGTCCGCCCAGCGTTCACTACCGACGACGAGGTTCGCCGGTTGGGTGCTGTGCGCCGGGTTCGTGGTGCTGGCGGGCGTGCTGTTCGCTTCGCCGCGATCGGTCGAGATCCCGATCGCGCCCGCGAACGCGGTGGATCGGTCATTGCTGGTGGTGGGCCCTCGGCGGGAGGCCATGAAGGATCCGCCGCGGCTGCTGGTGGAAGGCGTGCCGGAGAACTGCAACGCGTGCCATCAGATCTTCAAGTCGTCGCACGCGGGAGGGGAAGCGATCAACTATCACCAGGAGTTGAAGTTGAGCCACGGGCTCAACAACCGGTGCATGAACTGTCACGATGCGCAGGACCGCGAACGGCTGACGTTGCGTGACGGCGCGACCGTGAGCTTCGCGGAGAGCCCCCGGTTGTGTTCGCAGTGCCACGGCACGGTGTACCGCGATTGGGAGAAGGGCACCCACGGCAAAACACTGGGTTCGTGGGTCACCGATTCACAGTCGCAGCGGCGGCTGGTCTGCAACGAGTGCCACGACCCGCATTCTCCCAAGTATGAAGCGATGCAGCCGTTGCCTGGGCCCAACACACTCCGCATGGGAGAGCAGACGCTGCCGCACTCGGGCGAGGGCAAACGCAGCCCGTTGCAGCGGTGGCTCAAAGGCCACGGCGACGCCGCGAAGGCTCCAGTTCAGCACGAGGAGGCGAGATGAAGGAGATCCGCATTTGGGACGGGCCGTCCGTGCGTTCAGGACCGCCGGAGCCGGAACTCACGCGGCGTAGTTTCCTGCGTACCGGGGCGGCGGCCGTGGGGGGGATGGCGGCGCTCGCCGCGGCGCTGAGCCCGCTGCGCGAACTGGCTCTTGACCAGGCGCCGAGCATGGATCAGTTCCTGCAGAAGCACTACAAGGAGATGACGGCCACCGAGATGGAGGCGGCGCTGGAGCGGATCCGCACGAAAGTGGAAGAGCGGTACGACGTTCGGCCGCATCTCAGAGATATCAAGCCCATGGAGGGCGTGGAGTTCGTGTACGCCCTCAACCTGTCGCGGTGCATCGGGTGCCGGAAGTGCGTTCACGCGTGCGTGGCGGAAAACAACCAGTCGCGCAGCCCGGAGATCCAGTACATCCGCGTGATCGAGATGCCCCGCGGGACGCTGGATGTGGAAAAGGGCGATCATCATTACGACCGGCCGACCGTGCCGGACGCGGCGCACTTTTACATGCCGGTGCAGTGCCACCAATGCGCGAATCCGCCGTGCGTCAAGGTGTGCCCGGTGGAGGCGACCTGGCAGGAGCCCGACGGCGTCACCGTCATCGATTACGACTGGTGTATCGGGTGCCGTTACTGCGAGGCGGCATGCCCGT
The DNA here is from genome assembly GCA_044222845.1 of Phycisphaerales bacterium. GTDB lineage: Bacteria > Planctomycetota > Phycisphaerae > Phycisphaerales > UBA1924 > UBA2402. The sequence continues at coordinate 3,087 of JBGAMO010000232.1, read as the reverse complement.
ACTGGGCACGCCGATTCAACTTCGCCCAGCCGAAGCTTCCCAAGGAGCAGCTCAACCCGAACATGTCGTATCTCTCGAATCGCCCGCGGGAGAAGGGCGTCATGGAGAAATGCCATTTCTGCCTCCACCGCACCCGTGAAGGCCGGATGCCGGCATGCGTCGAGATCTGCCCGACGGGCGCGAGGAAGTTCGGGAACGTGCTGGACCCCAAGTCCGAAGTGTCGCACATCCTCAGGACCAAGCGGGTGTTCGTGCTGAAGGAGGAGGTCGGTACGCTGCCTCGGTTCTTCTACTACTTCGACGAGCGGTACCCCAACAGCATCGATCCCGAAGCGCTCGCGATCGCCCAGAAGCTGCGAGAGGAAGAGGGAGACAGGTACGGACAGTTGCCCGGCGCCGGGGGCCCGGATCGCGCCCTGATCGCGGCCACGCGGCCGCAATGGTGGGACGGGAGACAGGCGTGAAAACGTATCTGACGTTCCTGTGGCGGTGCTTCCGGCTGAGTTTCGTCGGGGATTACCGCTACTACGCATGGATGTTCTTCCTCACCGTGTTCATCCTTCTGGGCGTGAACGCGTACTGCAAGCAGTTGGTGCAGGGGCTGGCCACAACGGGCATGACCGATCAGGTCTCGTGGGGGTTCTTCATCGCGAACTTCACGTTTCTTGTGGGCATGGCCGCGGCGGCGGTGATGCTGGTGATCCCGGTGTACATCTTCCGCAACCGAGAACTGCACGATCTGGTGATCTTCGGAGAGCTGTTCGCGGTGGCGGCGATCGTGATGGCCATGCTGTTTGTCACTGTGGATTTGGGGCGGCCGGACCGATTCCATCATCTTTTGCTGCGGTTCAACTTTCCGGTCTCGATGTTGACGTGGGATGTGCTCGTGCTCAACGGGTACCTGCTCCTCAATCTGCACATCTGCGGGTATCTGGTGTACTGCGCGTACCGGAAGCGGACGCCGAGCAGGCTGTTTTACATCCCCTTCGTGTTCGTGGCGATTTTCTGGGCGATCAGCATCCACACCGTGACGGCGTTCCTGTACAGCGGCCTTGGCGGGCGTCCGTTCTGGAACTCCGCGGTGGTGGCGCCAAGGTTCCTCGCTTCGGCGTTCGCGGCGGGCCCGGCGTTCCTCATCCTGACGCTCTCGGTGGTGAAACGGTTCGCGGGATTGGCCGTGCCCGACAAGGCTTTTCTGACGCTGCGGAGTGTGGTGGCGGTGGCCCTCACCATCAACATGTTCCTGCTGGGCTCCGAGGCCTTCACGGAGTTCTACACGGATTCGGCTCACGTCGCTTCGGCGCGGTACCTGTTTCTTGGTCTGCACGGGCGCTCGGGCCTGGTTCCGTGGATCTGGACCGCGATCTCGTTGAACACGATCGCGCTGGTGATGTTGTATACGCCGCTGAGCCGCCGGATCGGCGCACTGCAAGTGGCGTGCTCGCTGCTCATCGCGGGCATCTGGATCGAGAAGGGCATGGGGATGATCGTGCCGGCCTTTGTGCCCACACCGTTGGGTGAGATCGTGGAGTATTCGCCAACGCTCAACGAAACACTGGTCACGCTCGGCATCTGGGCCGGCGGTCTGCTGCTTTACACGATTCTGGTGCGGGTCACGGTGCCGGTGCTGGCGGGACGGTTGACCTATGACCAGGCTTTCGCCGCGGCGACCGGTGAGGTGGCGGCGGTTGGAGAGGGGGGTGCGGAGTGAGGCACGTTCCATCGGCGTCGGACGGGCAGGAGGCGCTGCGCGATCACGTCGTCGCGAGGGCGACCGACGCCCGGCTGAGGCGCGGCGGGCTGATCGATCGGGCCGAGATCATGCGGATGCTCGAAGACCGAACGGTGGTGCGTTACCCGGTGGGAGTTCGCTTTGACGCCGAACCGCTTCAGCCCGGCGAGTTCGCGTGTCTGGAGGCTCTGGGGGAACACCCGAACGACGGGTACTGCCTGTACATCCACCCGATGTTCGAGCCTGTGGATGATCTGATCCCGCTGCTCGTGGCGTATTACGTTCCCGCGGTGAACTACGGTGACATCGCGACGCACGTGGAGGCGGAACTGTTCGGTTCAACGCTGCTGGGGATTGAGATCGAGGAGTACTACAAGATACTCTGCTCGGTGGCCGACTCGGTGCCCCGGCCTCCCACGCTGTGACGGGGTGTCGCCGACGGGGCCGCCGCGGCTACCGTTACACGCGACGGGATTCTCCGTCATGCCCGCACGTTCGCCAGAGAAACACCCCCATGAGCAACATTCAGTCCGCCGCCGTGCTCTTCTGCTCCGCCTGCACGATGACCGTGTTCGGGGCCGAGCCGATCCCGGCCCTGGTCGTGACAGGGTTCAACAATCACAACTGGAAGTACACGAGCCGCTTCCACGCCGACACGTTGGCGGCGACCGGGAAGTTCACGGTGGACATCACCGATACTCCGGAAACGACGCTGGCGGATGCGAAGACGATCGCCAAATACCGCGTGTTCATCCTGGACTTCAACGACTTCGGCAAGCCGCACCGTCTGGGCGCGGCCGCCGAAGAGGCGTTCGTGAAGGCTGTTTCGGACGGCGCGGGCGTGGTCGCGATCCACTCCGCCAACAACGCTTTCGACGGTTGGAAGCAGTACGAGCAGATGCTGGGGCTGATGTGGCGTGAAGGGACGGGCCACGGGCAGTTCCACGCGTTCGATATCCAGTGGGTCGATGCCAAGCACCCGATCGTGAGCGGCCTGCCCGCATGGACAGGTCACAACGACGAGTTGTACCACAAGCTCGTGAATACGCAGAAGTCCGAGTTCCACCTGCTGGCGCAGGCGATGTCGAGCAAGGAAAAGGGCGGCACGGGGAACAACGAGCCGATGGCGTTCACTCTCGAGTTCGGCAAGGGGCGCATTTTTGCGACTCCGCTGGGGCATGTGTGGGAAGGCAAGCCCGACGACAAGGGGGCGTGGAGCTCCTGCGACTCCCAGAAGGCATCGATCTCCGATCCGCAGTTCAAAATTCTGGTGTGCAGAGCCGCGGAATGGGCCGCGACGGGCGCTGTGACGCTGCCGACTGCCTGGGCGGACACACGGACTCACAACACGCTCT
>JBGAMO010000231.1:1493-6153 GCA_044222845.1 Phycisphaerales bacterium | reverse complement strand
GGCGGAGCCGGGCCACGTGCTGGTCCGCAGCCCCGGCACCGACCAACCCATCGCCTCGGTCCGCCTCGATGACGAATCCATCTATGAGCGCGAGGTCGCTGGGGCCTGCGAGGTCTTCAAGACCTGGCGCTCCATCCCCGCCCCCCAGCGCGGCCTGGTCGTCCGCGCCATCGGCGATGAGTTCCGAAAGTTCAAGGAACCCCTGGGTGAACTGGTCTCACTGGAAGTCGGCAAGATCCGCCAGGAAGGCCTGGGTGAAGTCCAGGAAACCATCGACATCGCCGACTTCGCCGTCGGCCTCTCCCGCCAGTTGTACGGCATGACCATGCCCAGCGAGCGCCCCAACCACCGCATGTTCGAGCAGTGGCTGCCCCTGGGCCCCATCGGCGTCATCTCCGCCTTCAACTTCCCCAACGCAGTCTGGGCCTGGAACGCCATGCTCGCCGCCGCGTGCGGCGACACCGTCGTCTGGAAGCCCAGCCTCCTGGCCCCACTTACCGCCATCGCCAGCAACGCCATCGCCGAGCGCGTCGCCGCCTCGATGGGCTTCCCCGGCGTCTTCCGCCTCGTCATCGGCACCGACCCCGTCGTGGGCGAGCGCCTCGTCGCCGACAAGCGCCTGCCCCTCATCTCCGCCACCGGCTCCTGCCGCATGGGCCGCCGCGTCGGACAGGTCGTGGCCGACCGCATGGGGCGCTGTCTCCTGGAACTCGGCGGCAACAACGCCGTCATCATCGACCGTTCCGCCGACCTCAACCTCACCATCCCCGCCGTCGTCTTCGCCGCCGTCGGCACCGCCGGCCAGCGCTGCACCACCACCCGCCGCATCATCGTCCACGAGTCCATCGCCGATGATGTCGTCGCCCGCCTCAAGCGCGCGTACGAGACCATCCGCATCGGCGACCCACTCGCCGAAGGCACCCTCGTCGGCCCCCTCGTGAACGCCAAGGCAGTCGAAGGTTTCAAGCACGCCATCGCCGCGGCGGTGCAGCAGGGCGGCACGCTCGTCTGCGGCGGCGACGCCATCCCCAAGTCCGCCCTCCCCGCCCCGATCGCCGGCGGCCACTACGTCAAACCCGCCATCATCCGCGCCCCCGCGAGCAACCGCCTGCCGATCTCCGACGAGGAGACCTTCGCCCCCATCCTCTACATCTTCACGTTCAAGACCGTGGCCGAGGCGATCGCGATGAACAACAGCGTCGCCCAGGGCCTCTCCTCCGCGATCTTTACCGACAGCGTCCGCTCCGCCGAGGCGTTCCTCTCTCCCTTAGGCTCGGACTGCGGCATCGCCAACGTCAACATCGGCACCAGCGGCGCGGAGATCGGCGGGGCCTTCGGCGGCGAGAAGGAGACCGGCGGGGGCCGCGAATCCGGCAGCGATTCCTGGAAGGCGTACATGCGCCGCCAGACGTGTACCATCAACTACGGAACCGAGTTGAAACTCGCCCAGGGAATCCGTTTCGAGTAACACCATGCAGACCCTACAGACCGACCCGCTCGCCCTCGCCGCCATCGAACCCATCGCCTCGGGCATGATCGTGGGCCTGGGCACCGGGATCCTCGCCGACCGAGCCACCCGCGCCCTGGCCGCCCGCTGCCTCGCCGAAAAGCTCGAGCTCGCCTGCGTCGCCACCAGCCTCGCCACCCACAAGCTCGCCACCGACCTGGGCCTGCGCGTCATCCCCTTCGCCGACGTCGAGCAGGTCGACTACATCTTCGACGGCGCCTCCGAGGTCGACCACCAGGTCCGCATGTTGAAGGGCCACCACGGCGCCATCACCCGCCAGCGGCTGGTCGCCGAGGTCTCCGACCGCTGCGTCTACCTCACCACCGAGGACCGCGTCAGCGACCGCCTGGGCACCAAGGCCCTCCTCTCCGTCGTCGTCATCCCCTTCGGCATCGCCAGCATCCGCAGGCACCTGCGCAACCTGGGCCTCTCGGGCGTCCTCCGCCGCGACTTCGACGGCAAGGTCTTCGAGACCGAGGGCGGCGGCGTCGTCTTCGACATGACCATGCCCGACCGCGACCCCCGCGAGCTCGCCGCCGAGCTCGACGGCACCTGCGGCGTCGTCGACCACGGCCTCTTCCTGGACGAGGCCGACGAAGTCCTCGTCGAATGCAAGGACGGCGAGGTCCGCCGGATCGTCGCCGTTCAATAAACCACATGTGCGGCCGCTTCACGATCCTCTACACATGGCGCGAGATCCACGCCATGCTAAGCCTCACGACGGGCGTGGATTTTTCCCCCCGCTACAACATGGCCCCGCTGCAGTTCGCGCCGGTCGTCCGCCAGTTCGAAAACGACCGCTCCCTCTCCATGCTCCGCTGGGGGCTCGTGCCCTTCTTTTCCAAGGATGATTCGATCGCGGCGAAAACCATCAACGCCCGCAGCGAGACCGCCGCCACCCAGCCCGCCTTCCGCGCCGCCTTCAAGCAGCGCCGCTGCATCGTCCCCGCCAGCGGCTTCTACGAATGGCAACCCCTGGGCGATTCATCGAAGAAACAACCCTTCTACATCAAGCCCGCCCACGACCCGGTCTTCCTCTTCGCCGGCCTCTGGGAAAGCTGGAACCACCCCGTCGGCGGCGAACTGCTCACCTTCACCGTCCTCACCACCTCCGCCAACGACACCATGACCCCGGTCCACAACCGCATGCCCGTGATGATCGACGCGGCCGATGTCGCCGCCTGGCTCACCGGCCCGCCCGAAGCCGCCGCGGAACTCATGCGCCCCGCCCCCGAAGACCGCCTCATCCTCTCGCCCGTCGGCACCCACGTCAACAACGTCCGCAACGACGACGCCGCCTGCCTCCAACCCCCGCCCCCGCCCGTCCAGCCCGGCCTCTTCGGCTAGTACGCGTGCTCCTCGGCCGCCCCGTTCCGCGCCGCCTCGCACAGCGGCCGCTTGGCCTTGGAAACAAACAACGCAAACTCCGCGACCAGCGCGCTCCCGTGCGCCGCCTCGTCCAGAATTTCCTGCCGCTCCGCCCGCATCATCAGCGGCCACATCGCCGCCCGGAACGCCGACCGCAGCGCATCGATCTCCTCCCGGCAGATCCCCGACCGCCGCAGCCCCACCAGGTTGAGCCCCGCCAACTGGTTGCGCCCGAAGCCCGTGCAGAACGGCGGCAACTCGCAGCTCATGAACCCCGCCCCGCTCACGAACGCCAGCCGCCCGATCCGGTTGAACTGGTGGATCCCGGCGCAAGCGCTCAGCGTCGCCTTCTCCCCGATCTCCGCGTGCCCGCCCACGTTCGCGCCGTTCACCAGCATCGCCCCCGCCCCCACCTGCGCATCATGCCCGATGTGCGAGTGCACCATCATGTAGACCCCGTCGGCCAGCCGCGTCGGCCGGTCCGTCCGCGTCGCCGCGTGCACCGTGGCGTACTCGCGGATCACGCAGTTGGCCCCGATCTCCACGCCCGCCGTCGGGTCGCCGGGCGTGAACTTGTAATCCTGCGGATCAAATCCAAGGCACGCGTACGGATACACCCGCGTGCCCGCCCCGATCGAGATGGGCCCCTGCAACTGCACGTTGCCGATCAGCCGGACGCCCTCGCCCAGCCGCACATCTCCGGTGAGCGTGCAGGATGGTCCGACCGTCACGCCGTCGCCGAACTGCGACCGCGAGGAGATGCTTGATGTGGGATGAATCGTGGTCATAGGTTCGTGCGCGGCGAAGGCGCGCGTCAAACGCCGCGGAGCGGTCGTCCGACCTTCTCGCCTCGATGATGAACTGTCCGAGCTGTCGGTTGCGCCGAAAGGCGCAGCGCGGCATGGAGTTCAGGGGCCGCTCCGAGACTTCGGCCATAGGCCGAGCCTTGAACGCCTACCGCTTCCGACGGCAAACGCCGCGGAGCATCGCGTTCGAGGGGCATCCAGCAATGAATGAGTATACGGGGTGAACAGGGGATCAGCCCGACCCGCACCAACCGCCGACCTTACGCCACGACCAACTCGGCGATCTGGATCGCGTTCTGAGCCGCGCCCTTGCGCAGCTGGTCGCCGCAGCACCACAGGCACCAGTGCCGGCTCCGCCCGTCCGCATCCAGCGGGTGCGCGGGATCGGGGCGGATGCGGCCCACCAGCACGTCATCACCGCCCGCGGCCTTGAGCGGCGTTGGGAACTTGTTGCCCGCCCGGTCGTCTATCACCCGTACGCCCGGCGCGCCGACGAAGGCCTCGCGCACCTCCGACTCGCTCGCCGGACGCGCCAGCGTGATCGCCGCGCTCTCGCTGTGGGCGCGGTACACCGGCACGCGGATGCACGTGGGAGTGATGCGCACGCCGTTGTCGTCCCAGATCTTGCGAGTCTCGAGAATGAGCTTGGTTTCTTCGACGTTGAGCCCCGTCGCGACATCCACCGCCGAGTTGTGGCTGAAGACGTTGAACGCGCACTGCTCGGCGAAGACCTTGCACGAAGCCCTCTCGCCCGCCAGCACGGCGCGAACCTGCCCCGTCAGTTCGTCCATCGCCGCGGCCCCCGCGCCCGACACGGCCTGGTACGTCGAAACGACCGCGCTCTGCACTCCGAACCTCACCCGCAGCGGGTTGACCGCCACGAGAAAGATGATCGTCGAGCAGTTGGGGTTCGCGATGATCGCCGGTCGCGCGACGCCCTTCAGCGCCTGCGGGTTCACTTCCGGCACCACCAGCGGGA
>JBGAMO010000231.1:0-1450 GCA_044222845.1 Phycisphaerales bacterium | reverse complement strand
GCGGAACGCCGAGGAGTTGTCCACCACCCACGCCCCGGCCCTGACCGCCGCGGGCGCGAACTGCTTGGAAACGCCCGACGTGGCGCAGAACACCGCAACGTCAACGCCCGCGAAGGCAGATTCGGAGATCTCCGAGACTTTCACCTTCCCGCCCGCGTACGGCAGATCGTTGCCCGCCGAACGCGCCGAGGCAAAGCACCGCAGCCCGCCGACAGGGTGGCGCATCTGCTCGAGAATCGCCAGCGCTTCGCGCCCCACCGCGCCCGTCGCACCCACCACCGCCACGACCGCCTTGCTCAACGACATCACGCAACTCCTTGGCTGCAGACCGCTGGTTCGCAGCAGACCACCGTCGCGACCGACGCGACGGCGCGCCGCAGGTCCTCGATCAGGTCCCGCACGTCCTCGATCCCGATGCTCAGCCGGATCAGATCTTCGGGAAAATGCCGCGCCTCGCGCACCGGCGCGGGAATGCTCGCGTGGCTCATGCGGCACGGCAGGCTCGCCGACGACGACACGCCGCCGAAACTGACGCGGATGCCGAAGAGCGTGAGCGATTCGAGGATCGCCGCCGAGACTTGCGGCGACCCCGTGCGGAAGCAGACCACCGCGCCGTGCCCCGTGGACTGTCGAGCGTGCGCGACGTTGTGCTTCTCCAACCCCGGGAAGAGCACCTGCGTGACGCCCGGGCAGGTTTCGAGGAACTCGGCGACCTTCGCCGCGGAGCGTTGCTGGCGATCCAGGCGCAGGTCGAGCGTCTTGAGGCCCCGGAGCAGCAGGTACGAATCCTGCGGCCCAAGCCCGGCGCCCTCGCCGTTCTGGATCATGTACAACTCGTCCGCCAGCGCCTTGTCGCGCACAGTGACAACACCGGCGGTGACGTCGCTATGACCGCAGAGATACTTGGTCGCGGAGTGCACGACAAAGTCCGCGCCCAACTCCAGCGGACGGCAGGAGAGCGGGGTGAGCGCGGTGTTGTCGACGCACAGGTGCGCGTTGTGCCGGTGGGCCAACTCCGCTATGACCCTGATGTCGCAGATCCGCATGAGCGGGTTGCTCACGCTCTCCAGGAACACAAGCTTTGTGCGGGGCGTGAATGCCCTCGCCGCCGCCTGCGTGTCCGTGAGATCGGCGTAGTTCACGACGATGCCGCGACGCGCGAGGATGCGGGACAGCAGGCGGTACGTGCCGCCGTACAAGTCATCGCACGCGAGCACCTCGTCGCCGGGGCCAAGCAGGTTGAGCACCGCCGTGATGGCGGCCAGCCCGCTGGCGAAGGCGAAGCAACGAACGCCGCCCTCGAGGTCGGCGATCTGGCGCTCGAGCACTTCCCGCGTGGGGTTGCCGCTGCGCGTGTAGTCGTAGCGGCCGAACTCCAGCGGCGAATCCTGATCAAAGGTCGCGGTCTGATAGACGGGCGTGCAGGTGGCGCCGAAGGGCTCGCCGGGGC
>JBGAMO010000230.1:0-6190 GCA_044222845.1 Phycisphaerales bacterium | reverse complement strand
CCCCTCCGAGCGGCTCATCCCCGCCATCAGCATCATGATCCCCGTGAACCCGATCGCCGACGCCACGCACGCCACAGCCATCAGCAGCGGTTGGCCGATGCGCACGTTGAACGGCGGCAGCACGCCGAACACCACCAGCATCGCCTGCACCAGCAGGCACGCCACGAAGCACGCCAGCGCCTTGCCCGCCAGAATCTGCCCGCGCGACATCGGCGACACCGTCAGCCGCATCAGCGTGCCGCGGCTCCGCTCGCTCGCCAGCGACACCCCGAACGCCGTGACGCACCCCATCAGCCCCCAGATGATGCCCTGCGTGAACGAGATCTGAAAACTGCTCCGCGGCTTGTTGTCCTGCGCCGGCAGTTCCTGGAACGACACGCTGACCGGCTGCCATCCGGCCAACGCGCTCTTGGTGTCTTCCTTCGTCACGCCGTCCTTCGCCGCGGCGTTCTGCGCCCTCTGACGCGTCGTGCGGTTCACGTTGCCGATCGCGTCGAACATCAGCGAGAACAGCATCTTGTCCGAATCGTTCGCGTCCGGCGAGGCCACGATGCTCTGCTTGGCGCTCTCGAGCGCCTTGTCCATCTTCGTCACGTCGGAAAAAGTCTTGGACATCTGGCGGAACGCCAGCTCGTTCAGCTTGCCGGTGAGCAGCCCGCCCTCGGCCTTGCGTGAGGGATCAATCACGCCCTCCACCTTCATCGTCCCCCCGCCGAACATGTTGCCCGCCGCCGCCCCGAACCCCTTGGGGATCACGACGCACGCCGACGCCTTGCCCAGCCGCACCAGATTCTCCCCTTCGCTCCGCGAGGGCGCGGCGGTCACGTCCAGAGACGAGTCGTCCGCGATGTCCGCCGCGAACGACGCCGCCGCTTCGCCGCCGTCTTCGTTCACCACCACCACGTTGATCTTGCTCGAGCCCCCGCCGCCCCCGAAGATCACCCCGAAGAAGACCGCCACCAGCAGCGGAAACACAAAAGTGAAGAACGCCGACGACTTGTCGCGCACCAGTTGCCGAAGGTCCTTGATCGCCAGGGCGAAGATCGCTCCCATCAGTCCCGCAACCTCCTTCCCGTCAGCGACAGGAAGACCGACTCCAGGTCCGGCCGGTCGATCCGCACGCCCTGCACCGAGCCCGCCGCGAACACCTGGGCGATCTCCCGCACCGGGTCGTCGGTCTCGATCCGCTCCTCGCCCTGCCCCTCGCGAGTCACCGCCACCACGCTCTTGCCCCCGTGGGAAGCAACCAGTTCACTCACCGTGCCCATCGCCAGCAGGCGCCCGCGATCGATGATCCCCACGCGATCGCACAGCCGCGAGGCCTCTTCCATGTAATGGGTCGTATAGATGATCGTCCGCCCCTGCCCCGCCAGGTGCCGCACCAGGTCCAGGATGTTGTTGCGGCTCTGTGGGTCAACCCCCGCGGTGGGCTCGTCCAGCAGCAGCATCGGCGGATCGTGCATCAATGCGACCGCGAGGTTCAGCCGCCGCTTCATCCCCCCCGAGTACCCGGCCACCCGATCCTTCCGCCGCGGCGACAACCCCACCATCTCCAGCACCGCGTTGGTGCGCTCTCGCACCGCCGCCGACGCCAGCCCGTACACGCGCCCGAAGAACTTCAGGTTCTCCTCGCCCGACAGATCGTCGTACAGCGCCAGCGACTGCGGCGCCACGCCCAGGTGCTTGCGCACCGCCGCGTCCGTCGGCGCCCCCACCCCTTCCAACTCCACGGTGCCCGAATCCGGCGCGATCAGTCCGACCGCCATCCCGATCGTCGTCGACTTGCCCGCCCCGTTGGGCCCCAGCAACCCGAAGACCTCGCCCCGTCTCACCTCCAGCGAAAGCGAATCGACCGCCGTGAGCGCGCCGAAAGACTTGCGGAGTTGCGTCAGCCTGAGCATGGGGCCGCGATGATATCCGCGGATGACCCGCGGGGATCAGGGGACCGCCAGCGCCTTCTCCGGATCAGCGTACAACGTGATCGGCCCCAGGTTCTCGCCGCGAACATCCTGCAAAGCGTTGGAGCCGCCCAGCCCGCGCGGAAACTCCTCGGCGCTGATGATCTGCGCATGCCCGTCCGCGAACGCCGCGTTCGCCGCGCCCCCGCCTTTGCCCGGGTGGCGATAGCCGATGCGCGAGTTTGTCCTGTTGATCTTGTTGTCGCGCTGCCGACCGGAATACACCCCGTCGGCGGTCGCGATCAGCGCCGAGGGCCGCCGGAACGCCGTGATCCGCGTGGCGACGATCGACAGCCCGTTGGTGCCGGGCCCGTACCCGACCGACGCCGTGTAGTGAAGATCAGGAACAACCTCGGTGCTCCCGCCGATCGGGTTGAGGGCGTTGATCCAGAACGAGACGCGCTGGATGCGATAGAACCCCCGCTCCGGGATCAGAGTCGCGATGTTGTCCGCGCCCGTGCGGATGTTCGGCCAGTCCATCCACCCCTTGGGCTTGAGGCGGTCGTCACCCGTCTGCCCGCCACGCATCCCCTCCACGTCGACCGTGTCCGGGCAGACGAACGGCCCGCGCTTCACATCCGCCGCGCCCTGGATGTAATCGTCGCGATCCAGGATCGGGGCCCATCCGTCCAGCGGGTCGGTGGTGTCCACGCCCGACATGTTGTACGACGGGATCACCAGTTCCTTGCTGTCGTTGCTGTACAGCGTGCACCCCTGCGCCACGCTGCGCTGGATGGAGCCGCACACGGTGGTGCGTGCGTTGCGCCGCGCCGACCCCAGCGAGGGGAGCAGCACCGCGAGCAGAACGCCGATAACGGCGATCACCACCAGCAGTTCAATCAGCGTGAAGGCCCTGTTCATTCGGGGCGAACCGTATCCCACCGACGGGCCCGCGAACGCGCCTCACCCCTTCCGTCTGCGCCGTTGCCCCGCCTCAACACGTTGCGTTTCCGCAACGGGGGCCCCCAAGTCGCGCGTAAAAACCGCCGATGGACCTTGCATGAGCAGCCAAGGCGACGATTCCGCGCGTCGCGCGTCACACCCCGACCAGGGGCCGCCGCACCGCGATCCGGCCCACCCCACGCCCCAGGCGACCTACGCCTCCGTGGACCGTCTCGTGACACTCGTCGAGGAAATCGGCGACCTGCTCGACGGCTCGTTGCTCTCCCTCTCCAACGCCACCCAGACCCTTGCCAAGCACACCGCGCTGCTCAGTTCTTCCGACGGCGCCGACATCCACCGCGCCCTCAACGACGCCGCCTCGCGGCTCGAACGCATCAGCGAACTCGTCCACGCCGCGATGCAGGGAAAGTCGATGCCCATCGGCTCGCCCCTGCTCGCAAAGGCCCGCCCCATCATGCTCAAGGAAGCCATCGAGCACGCCGCCGATGTGCTCAAGCCCATGATGCACAAGGCCGGCGCCGAGATCCGTCTGCAACTCCCCGACTTCGTCGGCGCCACGCCCGCCGGCGCCATGTACACCGTCATCCTCAACGGCCTTCAGAACTCCGTGGAATCCATCGTCCGCAGGGGCGGCATCGGCCACGTCACCGTCACCGTCCGCCGCGAGCCCCCGCCCCGCAACGGCGGCTACGGTCGCGACTCGCGCGAATGGCTCACCCTCGAGATCATCGACGACGGCGAAGGCCCCCCCGCAACCACCGACTCCGCCCGCGTCTTTGACCTGGGCTTCACCACCAAGCCCCGCGGCACCGGCGTCGGCCTCGCCGTCGCCCGCAGCGTCATCCAGAGCATGGGCGGACAGATCGAACTCTTCCCCAACCTCGACCGCGCCCCCGTGGGCAAACGCGGCGCGGTACTGCGGGCCAGGTTCCCCGCGCCCGACATGTCCGCCAACATCCGCCTCGGCGGCGCCGCCTGACGCCGCCCCGCTCCTCTACACCCCCGCAGCGCGCCAACTCATCCATGCCGCACGCTCCGACCCCAACACCCAAACCCATCGACGCTAACGCGGCACGCATCCTTATTGTCGATGACGACCGCCTCTTCGCCGGCGCACTCGCCGACCTGCTCAACCGCGAAGGCCACGCCGCCACCATCGCCGACACCGCCGGCAAAGCTCTGGAACTCCTCGCGAACGCCGGCAAGGACGCCGCCGAGTTTGACCTCGCCCTCCTCGACGCCCACCTCCCCGACTCCGACGGCCTGGCCCTCCTCGACACCGTCGCCAAGCGCCACAAGTCCACCGCCGCGATCGTCATGACCGGCTACGGCAGCGTCGAATCCGCCGTCGCCGCCCTGCGCAGCGGCGCCTCGGACTTCCTCGTCAAGCCTCTGGTCGAGGACGAACTGCGCCAGAGCCTCGCCCGCGCCCTGCGCCAGCGCGCCCTGCTCGCCGAGAACAGCACCCTGCGCCACCGCATCGCCGCCGATGAAGCGCTCCGCAACGTCGTCGGCAGCGATCCCCGCATGATCCGCGTGCTCGGCACCGTCCGCGCCGTCGCCGCCGCACGCACCACCGTCCTCATGACCGGCGAGAGCGGCACCGGCAAGAGCCTCTTCGCCCACGCCATCCACGACCTCTCCCCCCGCCGCTCCGGCCCCTTCGTGGAGCTCTCCTGCGGCAGCATCCCCGAGACGCTTCTCGAATCCGAACTCTTCGGCCACGTCAAGGGCGCGTTCACCGGCGCCCACGCCGACAAGCCCGGCCGCTTCCTCGCCGCCGACGGCGGCACGCTCTTCCTCGACGAGATCAACTCCGCCTCGCCCGCGATGCAGCTCAAGCTCCTCCGCGTGCTGCAGGAACGCAAGTTCGAGCCCGTGGGCTCCAACCGCACCGTCGAGGTCGACGCCCGCGTGCTGCTCGCCACCAACCAGCCCCTGGAGCACCTGGTCAACATCGGGCACTTCCGCCAGGACCTCTACTACCGCATCAACGTGGTGCAGATCGAGCTCCCCCCGCTCCGCGACCGCCGCGCCGATATCCCCGCCCTGGCCTCCCACTTCCTCGAGAAGCAATCCCGCGAACTGGGCCGCACCATCGTCGGCTTCTCGCCCCAGGCCATGGACGCCCTGCAGCACTACAAGTTCCCCGGCAACATCCGCGAACTGGCCAACATCGTCGAACGCGCCGCCGTCCTCGCGCAGGGCCAGACCATCTCCGCCGAAGACCTCCCCGAGCACGTCACCGCGCCCCAGCCCAGGCCCGCTGCCAAACAAGACGCCCCCTGGACCCCCATGACGCTCGAAGCCGCCCTCCGCGACCCCGAACGCCGCATCCTCGTGCGAGCGCTGGAAGCCAACAACTGGAACCGCCAGTCCACCGCCGAGCAACTGGGCATCAACCGCACCACGCTCTACAAGAAGATGAAATCACTGGGCATCGACGGCCCCGAGCAGTGATCCCCCCGGACATCACGTAGAATTGGCCATGCAGGTCACAGTCAACGGTCAGACCCAGTCGGTCGAGGCCGGCACCACCGTGCGCCAACTCATCGAGCGCCTCAAGCTCGGCAACGCCGCGTGCGCCGCCGAAGTGAACAAGCGCCTGGTGCCCCGCAAGAGCCACGAATCGCACCAGCTCCGCGAGGGCGACGTTGTCGAGATCGTCTCGCTCGTGGGCGGGGGCTGATGCCTGCGTCGCCGCGGCGCGCACTACATTCATGGCAATGACCTACGCCCCTCCGCCAACCGAACCGGGCCACGCCCCGCTCACCATCGCGGGCCGCTCCTTCTCCAGCCGCCTCTTCGTCGGCACCGGCAAGTACAAGACGTACGACCTGATGCGCGAATCGCTCGACGCCAGCAACTGCAACGTCGTCACCGTCGCCGTCCGGCGTGAACGCCTGTACAACGAGCAGGGCAAGAGCCTCCTGGAGTTCATCGACCTCTCCCGCTACACCATCCTGCCCAACACCGCCGGCTGCTTCAGCGCCGATGACGCCGTCCGCGTCGCCCGCCTGGGGCGCGACATCCTGGAGCAACTCGGCAACCCCGGCGCCGATTGGGTGAAGCTCGAAGTCCTGGGCGACAAGAAGACCCTCCTGCCCGACCCTTCCGGCACCGTCCAGGCCACCCGCGAACTCGTCGCCGACGGCTTCAAGGTCCTGGCGTACACCAGCGACGACCCCATCGCCGCCCTGCGGATCAAGGAAGCCGGCGCCGCCAGCGTGATGCCCGCGGGCAGCCCCATCGGCAGCGGCCAGGGCATCCTGAACCGCAATAACATCGTCCTCTGCCTCGAAGCCCTCAAAGCCCGGGCGTCCGATGCG
>JBGAMO010000229.1:0-6194 GCA_044222845.1 Phycisphaerales bacterium | reverse complement strand
CAGCGCTGTCGTCGATGTTTCGCTCCGTTCCGTCGCGGGCGATCAGGATGGTGTGGTTGGCGAGGCCCACGATCACGCCCTCGCGGAGGGCTCGCAGCGCGGGGTTCTCGACCTCGGCGCGGGTATCCTGGTTCACGATGTGGAAGACATCGGTGAGTGGCTGGCCGGCGGCCTGCGCCTGCGTCCAACCGGTCAACGTCTCGGCGACCGCGTTCAGGAAAGTGACTCGCCCCTGGGTGTCGGTCGTGATGACGCCGTCGCCGATGCTCGCGAGCGTGACCTTAAGCCACGCGGCGGAATCGGCCGCGGGCGGTTCTGCCGGATCGGATCGGCGATGGGGTCCGGCGTCTGTCATGTATTGCACTATAGACGCCCCGATGACTTCGCTCGCACGGCACGCTCGAATCGGCGAAGGCGTTGCACAGCAGCGCATGGACTAAGATGCGTCCGAGTGAGGTGCGTGCGTGCGACCGCCACGGTCGGCCGCACGGGCGCATCGATCGGCCATTTCTCTGCACGGGTGAGGTTCGTCGGGAGTGAATCCATGATCAGACTCGGCTTCTACGGCGCCGCGGGCGAGGTGACGGGGTCGTGCTATGTGGTTACGACCGATCACGCACGGGTAATGGTCGACATGGGCATGCACCAAGGCGAGCGCGTGGCGGACGAGCACAATCGGCGCATGCCGCCGATTGACGCGGCCAAACTCGACGCGGTGGTGCTGACGCACGCGCATCTGGATCATTGCGGGCGGCTCCCGCTGCTGACCAAGAACGGGTACCGGGGGCGGATTCATTGCACGGACGCGACGGCGGATGTGACGGGGATCATCCTCCGCGATTCGGCGGCGATCCAGGTGGAAGACTGCGAGCGGTTCAATCGCCGGCTGCGGCGCGGGGATGAACCGTGCCAGGAACCGCTCTACGACGTGGCGCAGGCCGAGCGGGTGCTGGAGCAGCTCACGACGATGGGCTATGGGCAGGAGAGAACAATCGCGGACGGCGTGACGATCAGTTTCGTGGACGCGGGGCACATCCTTGGCTCGGCAAGCGTTCGGATGGTGGTGAAGGACGGGCCACGCACGCTCACGATCGTGTTCTCCGGGGACGTGGGCGTCTCGGGTTCGCCGATCCTGCGCGATCCGGTGACGCCCGTGCCCGCGGACGTGGTGCTGCTGGAATCCACGTACGGCGACAAGGACCACAAACCGCTGGCCCAGACCCGGGAGGAACTGCTGGAGGTGCTTCTGGATTCGCAGGCGACGGGAGGCAAGGTGCTCATCCCGGCGTTCGCCGTGGGCCGGACGCAGGATCTGGTATATCACATCGGCGAGTTCCTGCGGGAGGGGAAGCTCAAGGGCGTGCGCGTCTATGTCGACAGTCCGATGGCGACGTCGGTCTCTGATCTGTACGCGCGGCACAAGGAGGTGTATGACGAGCGGGCGAAGCAACTGCTGGCGCAGCACATGGCGCCGCTGAGTTTTCCGGGGCTTACGTATACGCGGACGGTGGAGGAGTCCAAACGCCTGAACGACGCCAAGGGCTCGATGGTGATTATCTCGGCGAGCGGCATGTGCACGGGAGGGCGCATCCTGCACCATCTGTACCACGACGTGAGCAAACCGCAGACGCATGTGGTCATCGCCGGGTATCAGGGGCAGGGGACGCTGGGACGCAGGCTGGTGGAGGGCGCGAGGACCGTGAACATATTCCGGGAGGAGGTTCCGGTACGGGCGAAGGTGCACACATTGGGCGGGTTCTCGGCGCACGCGGGGAGGTCGGGGTTGATCGCCTGGGCGGAGCCGTTCCGGGAGAGCAAGCCGCGGGTGTTCCTGACGCACGGCGAAGACGGGCCGCGGGCGGCGCTCCGCGGTCAACTGGCCGCGCAGCTTGGGATGCAATCGGAGATGCCGAAGTACGGCGATGAAGTTGAGTTGTGAGTGCGCAGCGTGAACGAGGGCGGGGGGGATCCCCACATCTGCGATAGAGGAAATCTTCGGCATGGCCGAGGACTTCCGCCGGCATAACCATCATTCATGAATCTGCGGTTGTCGCGGACAACGCCGATGGCGGCTCGGGCCCGCGGCGGCGCGGCGACGGTTTTTAACTCACAGAGGAATCACCATGAACTACTCACGCTTCGGCACGGCTCTGTTCGCTGCGTTCGTTCTCGCCGCCTGCTCAACCGCTCCCAAGTCGGAGGAAGGCAAGTCGGATATTCGATCTCAAGCGGCGACGGCGGTGGCGAGCGCTGAGCGCAACGATCCGACGCTCGGTCCGATTCTTCGCGACGCGAAGGGATATGCCGTGTTCCCGAGCGTGGGGAAGGGCGCGGTGGGCGTGGGCGGGGCGTACGGGAAGGGCGTTCTGTACGAGGCCGGCGTGTTCTCGGGTTACTGCGATCTTTCCCAGGCGTCGATCGGGTTGCAGTTGGGCGGTCAGGCGTATTCGGAGATCATCGCTTTCTCCACCCCGGAAGCGCTGACGCTCTTCAAGACCGGCAACTTCGCGTTCGACGCGCAGGCGACGGCGGTTGCGCTCAAGTCGGGGGCGGGGGCGAACGCCAAGTACTCCAACGGCATCGCGGTGTTCACCATGGACGAGGCCGGGCTGATGTACGAGGCCTCGATCGGCGGGCAGAAGTTCAGCTATCAGGCCAAATGACGGCCTGCGCGGCGTGTCGGTCCGTTTGGAACGTTGTCATCGATTGTCATCAGGGAGAATCATCATGCTTCGCTGGGCTCTTGTATTCCTCGTGTTCGCGTTGATCGCGGGAGTCTTCGGGTTCACCGGGCTCGCCGGTGAGTCGATGTACATCGCGAAAATCCTGTTCTTTGTATTCCTGGTCATCTTCATCGTCGGGCTGGTGTACAGCCTGCTCTCCGGGAAGAGGATTTCAGGCACCTAGATCGGCGTGGATTGCGGCGCGGGTCATCTGGGTAGATCGGCCCGGGCGGGTCGATCGTTCGGGAAGAGTCGCATGAACATCCTGCTGGTCTCGCCACGCACTCCGGACACTTTCTGGAGCTTCAACCACGTCATGCGGTTAGTCGGGAAGAAAACGGCGTTTCCGCCGCTGGGGTTGCTGACCGTGGCGGCGATGCTGCCGCGTGATTGGAACCTGCGGCTTGTTGATCTGAATGTGAAACACCTCACGGACGCGGACTTCGCCTGGGCGGACGCGGTGTTTCTCTCGGCGATGATCGTGCACGAACAATCGGCGAGAGAAGTGATCTCACGGAGCAACGCTCTGGGAAAGCCGGTGGTGGCGGGCGGGCCGCTGTTCACGACCGGCGCGGATCGGTTCCCGGAGGTGGCTTGCTGCGTGGTGGGCGAGGCAGAGGAGATCATGGCAGCGCTGGTGGCGGATCTGGTCTGCGGTAACCTGAAGCCCCGCTACCAGGCGGCGGAGCGGCCGAGCGTGAGCGGGACGCCGCTGCCGCGATGGGACCTTATCGACGGGCGGGACTACGTCACGTTGTCGGTGCAGTTTTCGAGGGGGTGCCCGTTTGACTGCGAGTTCTGCGACATCACGGCGGTGTACGGGAGAGTGCCTCGGGTGAAAGAGCCCGAGCAGGTGGTCGCGGAGCTTGAGGCCGTGATCGCGACGGGGTGGGAGGGCGCGATCTTCGTGGTTGATGACAACTTCATCGGCCATCGGGTGAAGACGAAGCGACTGCTCCGGGCGATCATCGATTGGCGTGAGCGGCGCGGCGTGCGGGTCAACTTCACGACGGAAGCGTCGATCAATCTCGTGGATGATCCGGAGTTGCTCGACCTCATGGTCAGGGCGGGCTTCAAGCACGTGTTCATCGGCATCGAGAGCCCGCAGGACGAGAGCCTGAAGGAATGCAGGAAGGTCCAGAATGTGCGACGCGATCTGGCCGCGGCGGTGCGGCAGATTCACAACGCGGGCATCCAGGTGATGGCCGGGTTCATCGTGGGGTTCGACAGCGATCGGGCCGGCATCTTTGAGTGCCAGCGGCGGTTCATCCAGGACGCGGGCGTGGTGACGGCGATGGTGGGGCTGCTCACCGCGCTGCCCGGTACGCGGCTGTTCGCCCGGCTCACACGCGAGGGACGCATGATGGGCCGGAGCACCGGGAACAACCTCGACGCGACGCTGAACTTCATCCCCGCGCTGGATCCGGCGACGTTGACCGAGGGATATCGCCGGCTGGTCAAGGAGTTGTACGCGCCGCGCGAGTACTACCGCAGGGTGCTGACTTTCTTGAGTGAGTACCGGCCGTGCGGGCCGCGTGCGAAGTTGCGGAAAACGGATGTCATGGCGTTTGTGCGTTCGCTGTGGGTGATCGGCGTGGCTGAGCCGGGGCGGTGGGAGTACTGGAAGTTCCTGTGGCGTTCGTTGGTTTCATATCGCCGCGCGTTCCCGGAGGCGGTGGAACTGGCGATCCGGGGGTATCACTTCCGCGTCGTGGCGGCGGGCATGTAGGCAACGCCGCGGGGCGGTGAGTTGATGACTTGCCGGCGAGCGGTTAGAAGAGTCGTCGGCTTCGAACGCGGGTCAAATGATCTTTGCGCTTGGAGCGAGGTTCTCGCGTTATCGATTGGCGGTCATGTCCGTGCGTTCGGTGGCGCGGATGGCGGCCGCGAGGGTGGCGGCGTCGGCGGTGTCGATGGAGCCGTCGCGGAGTACGTCGATGGGTGCCGCGGACTGGGTGTAGAGATCGAATATGTCGACTAGGCCGTTACGGTCGACGTCGAGGTCGGGGGCGACCGCGACGGTGAGCAGGGCGTGGAGCAGGACCTGATCGTTGTAGTCCACGTCGCCGTCGCCGTCGAGTTCGTAGAGATGGTGGACGTTGGGGACGGCGCCCGTGGAGCCCAGGCAGTTGCGGAGGGCGTCGATGTCGCGCTGGTCGACGATGCCGTCCTCGCCGAATCGGAACTTGGCGAAGTAGCGGTTGAGGAGTGCGGAGTCGGCGGCGTTGATGACGTTGTCGGCGTTGAGGTCGTATCTGCGGTTGGCGGTGTTGACCGTGACGGGGGTGCCCTGATAGATGGTGGCGAAGAGGGCGCGGTCGCGTGCGTCGACATAGCCGTCGGTGTTGAAATCGCCGGGCTGGACGGTGGCCTGGTTGAGAAGGTAGAACTGCAGTTCGCCCTGCTTGTTGGTGTCGGCGAAGACGGTGGCGTCGAAGAAAATGAAGTCCTCGATGCCCACGGCCTTGATGGCGGTCATCTGGTCGGTGATGGCGGGGTGGCCCGAGGTGCCGGAGATGGCCAGGCCCGCGACGACTCGTTTGCCGGCGTTGAACTGCTTGGCGGTGTTGATGTCGGTCTGGATTGAACTGGTCGTGCTGCCATAGGCCATCGGGACGATGGTGTCGATCCAGTTGTTGGCGGCCCAGGTGGGCCAATCCTGGCACTTGGCGATCTGTGCGGAAGAGGACATGGAGGTCGCGAAGATCGCGCCGGAAAAATCGATGCTGGGATTGACGGAGTTGATGCCCGCCTGCATCTGCTCGGCGGCACGGGAGACACCCGCGCGGCGCCAGGAGAGGAAGGGGTACCAGTAGGAATCTGACGTGCGGGCGGCGGAGGTCTGGGGATCGACGCCGTAGATCGCCTGGAAAGCCGAGCGTGTCCAGGTGTCGTAGGACCAGGGGGCGGGGTAGACGTCGGAGGTGTTGTTGTCGAGCGCGAAGCGGTGGTAGTCGGTCTGGATGCCCCACAGGCCGGTGTACGCGGCGAGTTCGGCGG
The DNA here is from genome assembly GCA_044222845.1 of Phycisphaerales bacterium. GTDB lineage: Bacteria > Planctomycetota > Phycisphaerae > Phycisphaerales > UBA1924 > UBA2402. The sequence goes on along the minus strand of JBGAMO010000229.1, from coordinate 471 downwards.
TGTAGTCGCGGAGCTTCTGCTGGACTCCGGGGTTGCAGAGGTTGGCGAAGACCTGGCCGGCGGTGCCGTCGCCGCCGGTGGCGTTGGTGGAGATATTCAGCGACTGCCACTCGGGGTGGCTGATGAAGTTGTACGCGCCGGTGGAGCCGAACTGCCAGTAACCGGACTCAACCCAGGAGTGAACGCGGATGCCGTAGCGGGCTGCGGAACGGATGGCGGGGGCGAGGTAGTCGTAGCCGAAGCGGGCGTTAAAGACGCCGGTTCGGCCGGTGGAGACGCCGTGGTAGAACGTTTCGAGATAGAGATCGGTGAGGCCGGCGTTGGCCATCATTCCCAGATTGGACTCCAGCTGCGCGATGGTGCTGGGGGGGCGGAGCCATGCGCCGCGAACGGGGCGCTTGGTGAGCGAGGCGGTGGGGGCCGGGATACGGATTCCCAGATGGTTTGCGACGCCGCGGAAAGCGCCGTCGC
>JBGAMO010000228.1:0-6229 GCA_044222845.1 Phycisphaerales bacterium | reverse complement strand
ATGCGTAGCCGGCTCATCTTCGGACCTTTGATGATCGTGCTGATCCTGGGAGGCATGTGGCTGGACCAGTGGGTCGACGCCCAGCCGCTCCCGGCGTGGGCCGTGACGTCATCCCGATCCACCTGGCCGCCGGGCACGCTCATCTTCTCGATCTGCCTGCTGCTGAGCGTGTGGGCCGCCCGCGAACTGGCCCAGATGCTCATCGACAAAGGCATCACCGCTAGCAAGCGGATCATGACCCTCTCTGCGGTGCTCGGGCTGGTAGTGTCCTGCCTGGTGCCGACCGGACTCAATGTTGTGGACACGGTGGCGGTGGTCGCTTCCGCCGCCGTTGCGGTGCTGGCCATCTCGATTATCTTTTTCTCTCGCCACAAGACCGTGGAAGGCGTGATGGCGGCCACCGGCGGTGCGCTGCTCGCGTTTGTGTACCTGGGCCTGATGTTCGGGTTCCTGCTCGCGATCCGACGCGAGCACTCGGTGTGGGCGCTGCTCTGGACGATCCTTGTCACGAAATCCTGCGATATCGGGGCCTACTTCACGGGCCGAGCGGTGGGGCGGCACAAGCTCATTCCCTGGCTCAGCCCCGGAAAGACCTGGGAAGGTCTGGCGGGCGGGCTGGTGTTCTCCGCCGTCCTTGCGTGCCTGCTGCTCGCCTGGGTGGTTCCACCGGACCGTTCGCAATGGTGGATGGGCATCCTTCCCGGGATCATCCTCGGGTTGGTGGGTCAGGCCGGCGACCTGTTCGAGAGCGTGTTCAAACGGGACGCGGGAGTCAAGGACTCCGGGCACTCCTTGCCAGGCTTCGGCGGTGTACTTGACGTGCTGGACTCGCCCCTGCTCGCCGCCCCGTTCGCGTACTGGTGGCTGCGTCTCATGGACCTGCAGCACGCCGCGGCGGTCGGTGGGGGATGAAAAGAATGCGTTGTGGGGGCGTACGACCGGCGACGCGGCGGCTATGATCCCTTGTCTTTGGAACGATCCGCGTGGAGCCCCTGATGGACGTAACGGCCAAACTGCTGCGCGTTTACCAAGTCGATAAACAAATCCGCGGTCTGCAATCCCGACTGGGGGCAGCCGAGAAGTTCCTCAACCAGCAGACCAAAGACTTGGCCGCGCTGGATGCGTCCCGCAGCACGCTCGAGGCATCACTCAAGACCCACACTGTGACCGCCGCCGATCAGGAGGGTGAGGTCAAGGCCCTCGACGACAAGATGGCCCACATCCGGGACCAGATGAACCGGGCGCAGACGAACAAGGAATACCAGGCGTTCCTGACCGAACTGAACACGTTCAAGACTCAGCGTGACAAGCTGGAGACCGCTTCGCTGGAAGCGATGACCAAAGCCGAGGACATCCGCAAACAGGTCGCAGAGATCCAGGCCAAGCAGGAGGAACGCTCCCGGGTCCGCGACCACGCAGCGAAAGAGCGTGACGAACGGTACAAGGAAATCGAAGGTCGTCTGAACGAACTCAAGGCCGAGCGGGCCGCGTGCGTCGCGGACGTTCCCGGCGATGTCCTGACGATGTTCAACCGCCTGCTCGAAGTCCGCGGCGACACCGCCATGGGTGTTGTCGAGGTCGTGGACCGCAAGCGTCACGAGTACAACTGCGGTTCGTGCATGATGGCGATCCCGATCGACGCCGTGAGCGGCCTGCTCTCCAGCGGCCGGCTCACCCGCTGCAGTTCGTGCGAATGCGTTCTCTATCTGGACGACACGGCCCGGCAGGCGATGAGCCCGCCCCAGAAGAGCCCCGGTGGCAAGAAGTCCGCCAAGAGCGCTCAGCCCTGACACGATCGGCTCTTCGCGGCATCGATGCCCGCTGTTCACATCATCCCGGCGACTTCCGCTGACTTGGTGACACACGCCAAGTCGCTCATGCTGGAATACCGCGACAGCATCTCCACGCCCCTGTGCTTCCAGGGGTTCGACGCGGAGATGGACGCACTGCCGGGCAAGTACGCGCCGCCGACGGGCTCGCTGCTGCTGGCCCGTGATGGGATGATGCCGGTTGGGTGCGTGGCGCTGCGGGAGATAACACCCGCGTCACCTTTGGGTCGCACCTGCGAGATGAAACGGCTGTACGTTCGACCGACGCACCGGGGCACCGGCGTGGGCAGGATGCTCGCTGACGCGATTATCGACGAAGGGCGGCGTTTGGGCTACGCCGCGATGCGGCTCGACACCGACACTTCCATGGCAGCGGCGATGGGGCTCTACGAGTCTCTTGGCTTCCGCGAGATCGAAAAGTACAACAACGACCCGATCCCGGACACGAAGTTCTACGAGTTACGCTTGTAGCGGACCGTGTACAGTCGTTGATGAGCAAGACGCAAGCAACTTCTGCGGTCGTGCGTGCATCGGCGGCATTGGCATGGCTCGCGTCAGCGGCGTCTGCTCAGCCACTATCGTTCTCAACGCCGTTTTCTCCTGCGGTGCCTGCCGAAGTCAGGGCATCTTGGAGCGGTTCGCTGGGCGCCACATCCCTATCGTGGCGGCGTGCGGGCCAGAGCCTGAACGAAACCGCCGCCACGCCCCCTGGTAGCCTTGGAAACCCGGGAAGCTACCCGTACGCAGTCCATTCGTTCGTCGCCCCCGTCACTGGGATCTTCCAGTTCTACAGCGCTCAGGCACACGACGGATACCTGCACCTGTATCACGACGCCTTCAATCCGGCGAACCAGTTGGCCAACATTCTCGCCGGCGATGATGACATGACCACCCTCAACGGCGGCGCTGTTCCTAATCGCAACGGCCTTCCGGGCGCCGGCGATAGCGGCTTTCAACTGAATCTCAGCGCCGGCGTCACGTACTTCGTCGTGAACACGACGTACGCACCAACGGTGCCTGCCGACGGCCGGTTCTACGACGAGATCCGCAGCGGCGGCCGCTCTGCGTCTCCGATTTACGACATCCCGGACATGAACCCGACGGGAGTTTCGATCACGCTCAACATTCCCGCCACCGAGGCCCGAACCATTGCCTCTTTCGACAGCCTCGGCCTGGTCAACCTGAACCACACCTTCGTGAATGATCTGCTCATCACGCTCACGCACCTTGAATCCGGCTTGACCGCGACTGTCCTGAACCGCCAAGGAGGTTCGAGCGATGTAAGGGGTGACTACAGAATTGCCGACGACGGGGCACCGTGGACCGGTGCGGACGGCCTCTTCGAGCCAGGCACCTACGCAAGCGCCAGCCCGCTCTCGATATTCGCCGGGGATTCTCTCGCGGGAACCTGGGTGCTCAACATCAGTGACAACGCCGGGCAGGATGTCGGATCGATCAGCGCGTTCAGCCTTAACGTATCGGCAATTCCTAGCCCGAGTGGTCTTGGCGTGCTCGTGCTGGCGGGTCTCTTTGCCAAACGCCGGCGTCCCTAAGCCGGGCTCTGCCCGGCAGCGAGCGTTGAAAGGCCTTCAGCGCCCCCACGCAAGCCGCCATTATACATAATATATCTTATAGGACGTTGATCAGAATTCAGGGTGGGGGAGTTTCGGCGGGAGAAACCGCCCCGATCGGCACCACAAAGCCCCGCTCATCCATCCAACTGCCGGGCCATCGTTGCATCAGACCACGCAGCCAGGAGCGGTCCGCCTCCGAAGCAAACGTCGCCGTCATTCCGCAGACGTACCGGGCTCCCCGCTGGCTCAGACTCCGAAGCGTCTGGTCGTCGAGTTCGTTGTGAGGAAACGCCCAGCCCTTGGCGTGCGCGTGATAGAGAAGCGAGGGATCACCGGGCAATTTCCCGCTCAGCACGATCAGTGGAGATGACGCGATCCCCCGAGCCCTGAGCTCCGCGGCGAACTCGAGCATCGGTCCGCCCTTGGTTCGGCCGAGCTGCTGGTACTCCACCAACCGAGTCACACTGAACCCCGCGACCGCGACCAGAAGCCAACCCCAGAGCCACCATCTCTTGGGCAGGCCCATCGACAGCACCCGCCCGCAATGAAACGAGAGCGGCAGGACCATGGGCAGTTGGTAATACTCGTGGACGAAGTGGCCGCGGGAGACAATGAACAGCGACACCCCGAACCCGGCCAGCCACAGATCAAACACCCGTTCGTCCCGGTGCCTCCGCGGCACAAGAAGCCCCACAGCGGCGAAAATGGCGCCCGCCCACGTCAAGTGAGACCAAATCAACCGCTCGGCCAGAATGGTCCACCAGAACTCACCGGAAAGCAGTAACTCCGCGGTCGCGAACTTGTCGGATTGCAATATTCCGAACGAAAGACCGGTCTGCTCGGCGAACCGGTGCGCGTGCCAATACCAAGCCGCGGGGGGCACAATCGTCAGCGCCGCGAACAGCCAGAGCCTCGCGTCAGTCACAATTATTGCAAGCGTTTGCAGCGGAGTTTGGGGAGTAGTCCGGCGATCGCCAGAAGGCCGAGGCATCGTCCATGCGAGATAAAGGATCGGCAAGCCAAGACACAGCGAGGTCGGTTTCAGGAGGCACGCCAGCGAGACCCCCACCGCCGAATAGACAAAATCCCGAGTTGATCCCCCCCGCGACCACGCCCAGAAATGAAACACACCCGCCGCGGACGCCGCGAGCATCCACGATTCCGGCATGAACGCCTGGCCGTAGTACACATTCAGCGGAAGTATCGAGAACGTGAGCGCGGCCCACAAGGCCGTGGATTCGCCGCTGATGCCGCGGATCAGGCGGGCCAGGTACCATGCCGTGACCACCCCGCCCACCGCGGCGAGCACCCGACCGACCCACTCCTGCACGCCGATCGCCTTGTACACCAGCGCCGCGGCGTAGGAAAAGACCGGAAACTCCATCTCGACGTAGCCCGGCCCGTCACCCCGCCAATCCACCCGCGGGTACAGAATTGACGAGTCCTCTTCCGCGAAGTTGCGTGCCACCGCCGCCGTATCGCATTGCCGCCAGGCGTGCACCCCCGTCAACGGCGAGGTGACCGCGTGCAGACGCACTCCCAGGCAGAGCAACAGAACCAGGATCAACCACACGCGGTACTTCACCGGCACAGAGTACGTCCCGTGCCACCCGGCCCGTCGCGACGATTGATCTCCGCTTGCAATCATCCCGCACACGCCCAACCCTGTCCGCATGATCGACGATTTCCACGGTCCCCTTTCGCTCCGCGGCGAACCGCTGCTCATCTCCGATGTCGTCGGCGTCGCGCGGCGGGATCGGAACGTGCTCCTCGCCCCCGGCGTCACGGACCGCCTGCTCAAGTCCAGGAAGGTCATCGAGGCGGCGCTGGGAGATGGACTCCCCCACTACGGCATCAACACCGGATTCGGATCACTCTCGCGTCAGCGTATCGGCGAGGCCGATCTGCGTGATCTGCAGCGGAACCTGATCCGGTCGCACAGCGCGGGCGTGGGCGAACCACTCCGCCGCGACGTGGTCCGCGGGATGATGCTGCTCCTGGCGGCGTCGCTCTGCAGAGGATGCTCGGGCGTTCGGCCGGCTGTTGTGGAACTGCTTGTCGCGCTGCTCAACGCCGGGATCACGCCAAAAGTTCCCAGCGTGGGATCGGTGGGCGCATCGGGCGATCTGGCCCCGCTCGCCGCCATCGGGCTCGTGCTCATCGGCGAGGGCGAAGCGTTCCTGGCCGATGGTCAGCTGGTAGCGGGCGGCACGGCCCTGGCCAAGTCGGGGCTCTCGCCCATCACGCTGGAGGCCAAGGAAGGGCTCGCGATCATCAACGGAACGCACCTGATGGCCTCGCGCGGAGCCTTGCTGGTGCACGACGCGGACCGGCTCGTGCATGCGGCGATCACCGCCGCGGCGATGACGATTGACGCGTGCCGGGGCACGGACTCGTTCCTGGACCCACGGGTGCATGAGGTGAGAAATCAACCCGGCCAGATCGCCGCGGCCAAGTCGCTCAAGGAGCTTCTCGTGGGCAGCACCATCATCCCGTCCCACCGCGAGGATGATCCCAGAGTGCAGGATCCGTACTCGCTCCGCTGTACGCCGCAGGTGTTGGGCGCGGCGATCGACTGCCTGGCGTACTGCCGCGGGTGCATCGCCAATGAACTGGGCGCGGTGACGGACAATCCGCTGGTCTTCGCTGACGGCGGCGAGGTGATCTCCGCGGGCAACTTCCACGGGATGCCGTTGGCTATCCCGCTGGACACGCTGACGATCGCGGTGGCTCACGTCGCCGGCATTTCTGAACGCCGGACGTTCTGGATGCTCTCGGCGTTCGATGCGGAGAGTCATTTGCGTCCCTACCTGGCACCCAAGCCGG
>JBGAMO010000016.1:39240-46019 GCA_044222845.1 Phycisphaerales bacterium | reverse complement strand
GCCGCGCAGAATGTCGATGGGGTCGATCCAGACCACATCGTCCATGAGCATGTGAGGCGTGCCGATCTTGGAGCCCTCGATGCCGGGCAGAATGAGCACCTTTGGCGTGGTGGCGCTGGAACGAACCGTGCGGCGCGAGGCCTGCTGCCCCAGTTCCCGCAGTTCGTCGTACGCCTCGGATCCGAAGTAATCCCGCAGGGCTTCTTCATTCGTGCCCTGAAGGAGCGAGGCTTCGATGTCGTCGTTGCGCTGCGCCCAGAGCGTGTGATTCACGGCTTCCGGCGTTCCCCCAACCGATCCGCCTCCACGCTGATTCCGCTTGGCCATGTCTCAATCTCCTCGGCCCGGGTGGGAACGGCCGCGCGGCTTTCCCAGACTCCCCAAGAATCGCAGTGTAACAGAATCGAGCGGGGCCCGCAAGGGCAAAGTCCTAGAAGTTCGGGCTCCTCGATACTTGAGAACCCGACTCAAGCAGGTCCGTTCGGTTCCCGTTCTTGGTGCGACGCTCGATGAACTGGTGGCCCGCGGTACACTTGGCCCCGTGCCCGTCCCACCTCTTGGCTTCCGCCGCGTGCTCTTTCTCCTTCTGCTCATCGCCGCGGCGACGCCATGGAGCAGCCCGCCCATCGCGCTCGCCGTCGGCATTGTCGTCGCCCTCACCGGCCTGGGCGCGTTCGAAAAGGAAGGCAAGAAGGCCTCGCGCTTCATCATCCAGGTCTGCGTGGTGCTCTTGGGCCTGCGCATCGATCTGGCCACGCTCGCCAGGGAAGCGGGCAGCGGCCTTGTCTTCGCCGCGGCGACCATCGTGGGCTCTTTCGTGCTCGGCTTCGCCCTCGAGAAACTCCTGCGCACCGGCAAGGAACTCACGCTGCTCATCTCTTCCGGCACCGCGATCTGCGGCGGCTCGGCAATCGCGGCGGTGGGGGCCACCATCGGCGCCTCCAGCAGCGCCATGGCGGTGGCCACCGGTTGCGTCTTCATCCTCAACGCTGTGGCGCTGTACGCCTTCCCGGCCATCGGCCACTGGCTGCACCTCTCCGATCTTCAGTTCGGCACATGGGCCGGAGTCGCGATCCACGATGTCTCTTCGGTGGTCGGCGCGGCCTCCGGGTACCACGCCGCCGGCGATGCCTCCACCCAGGCGCTCGATACCGCGAACATCATCAAGCTCACCCGCGTCCTCTGGATCCTGCCCTGTGCGCTCTTCGCGTCCTGGGTCATGAAGCGAGAACGAGGCGGACCAGCCAGGGCGGGCGCCCCCTTCCCTTGGTTCGTCCTCATGTTCCTCGTCGCCAGCGCGATCGCGACCTTTGTGCCCGCCGTCAAGAGCATCGTCCCCGCGCTGACGACCGCCGCGAAGCTCGGGTTCGCCGCGGCGTTGTTCCTCATCGGCGCCGGTTTGTCACGCGCCGCGCTCGCCGCGGTCGGTTGGCGTGTGCTGCTTCAGGCGTTTGTGCAGTGGCTGGTGCTGGCGGGCGCAGCGTTGGCCGTGGTGCGGATGCAGATATGAACCACCCAGCGCGGGGTCGCGATCATCGCCGATCAGAATCAACTCCCGTCCGCCACGCACACCATCGCGATGGGGCATTGAACGCCCGTGGCGACGCGTGCCGCAACGCTGCCGTCCCAGAACGCCTTGGCGCCGAACTTTCGGTGCGTCGCCATCACGATCAATGCCCGGTCCGTCATCTCCGCGAGACGTTGAATCTCCCTCGCCGGGTCGCCCCGCTCGACTAGGTCGGCCGTAGAATTCGCCCCCGGTGCGCCGATGAGTTTCGATTCTCGAACGCTCTTGAGGTACTTCGCCGCGCCCTCCGCTTCCAGGTCAAGCGCTGCAGCCAGCGCACCGGGAAGCACGCGGGCAACCGCCGAGCGTGGCCCGCCCACTTCGGCAAGCGTCGGCACGACGGTCACGAGGCGGACGGCGGCGGAGAACGCCGCCGCGAGCGTGCTCGCGAGCGGCAGGGATGCTTCGTGCGCGGGATCGCCATCGAGCGGCACGACGATCGTCTGGATGTCGGACGTCATGGCGGTACGGGACTGTTCGCACGTCGCATAAAGCACAGGGCATGCCCCCGCCGCGATGACCTGTTGTGCGATGCTCCCGAAGACCCAGCGTCTCATGCCGCCCGCCCCGTGGGTGGTCATGACGGCAAGATCCGCGCGGAACTCGGCCAAATGCTCGGACAGGCTCGCCGCGACATTCCGCACGGCGTTCTCGTGCACGTGCGTCTCCACGTCCAGGCCGCTCGCCCGCAGAGACGCAGCCACCCCAGTCAGGTAGGCCGATGCCTCCTGGGGGGTCGCGAGGTGCCGCTCCCCATGCACGGTCGCCGGCGGCCGTCGCTCCAGCACGTGCAGTAGCGTCAGGCGCGAGCCGATCCGCTGCGCGATGCGGGCGGCCATTGGCACGGCCGTCTCCGCGAGCCCAGAGCCGTCCAGGGGTACCACAATGTGCCGCACATTCATGATTCACCTCCCCTCAGCAGCCGCCATATCAGGAACGCGTTGAGCCCGATGATGACCACGCCCACCAGCACCGTCACTATGGTGGTCACCCGCCGGTTGACCAGGTCCCCCATGAGATCGTGCCGGCGTGTGAACTGGATCAGCGGAATGATCGCGAACGGGAGCGCGAAGCTCAGGATGACCTGGCTGATCACCAGCGTGCGCGTCGGGTCCGCGCCGGCGATGATCACGACGAACGACGGCGCGAGCGTGACCAGCCGACGCACCCAGATCGGGATGCGCCGGCGGATGAACCCCTGCATGATCGTCTGGCCCGCCATCGTGCCCACCACCGTCGAGGAGAGGCCCGACGCCACCAGCGACAGCGCAAAGACCAGCGAGGCGCCGCTCCCCAGAAGGGGCCGCAGCGTCTCGTGGGCCCGCTCGATGCTCGATACATCCGCACGGCCCGTCGCGTGGAACGTCGCCGCCGCCATCATGAGCATCGCCGCGTTGACCAGCCCCGCGATCGCCATCGCGACAAAAATGTCCACCTGCTCGAACCGGAAGAGGCGCCGCAGCGACCGTGGATCGCGCGCGGCCAGGCGAGATTGCATCAGCGACGAGTGCAGGAAGATCGCGTGCGGCATCACCGTCGCTCCCAATATCCCGCACGCCAGCATCGCCGCTTCAACATCCGGCAGGCGGGGCACGAACATCCCCCCAAGCACGCTCGGGACCGACGGCCGACTCAGAAATATCTCGATGATGTAACACGCCGCGACCGACCCGACCAGCGTCCCGATGATCAACTCCAGCCGACGATAGCCGTATCGCTCGGCGCCCAGGATCAGAAAAGTCGCTGCCGCGGCAATGATTCCCGCGATCCACATCGGCGTGCCGAACAACAGGTGCAGCCCCAACGCCGCCCCGATGAACTCCGCCAGATCGGTCGCCATCGCCACCAGTTCCATCAGCAACCACAGCGAGATCGTGACGGGCCGGGAATAGTTCTCGCGGCAGAGTTCCGCCAGATTCATGCCCGTCGCGATCCCCAACTTGGCGGACAGTGTCTGGATCAGCATCGCCATCAGGTTGCTCATCAGCACGACCCAGAGCAGCGTGTAGCCGTAGCCCGACCCCGCCTGGATGTTCGTGGCGAAGTTGCCCGGATCCATGTACGCCACGCTGGCGATGAACGCCGGGCCAAGGAACGGCAGGATGGCCGCGATCCGCAGCCGCAGACTCCGCCAACCCCCCGGTCGTGGTGCGACCAGCGGGCGAAGGACGGTCGTGTCATCGGCGGAGTGCTCCATCGCGGTTCGACGCCTCACCGAATAACAATCCGCGTCGATCCAACCACGGGGTCGGGCCTCGACACATTCGGCGGCGCCATTGGTCGTCCGGTTGCAAGCAACCGGTCACTCTCGTTTGAGCCGCCTGGAACTCGCTGCGACTGTAGTCGTGCGGACATTTTGGAGTGTCCGCTCGCCCCCTTCTTTCAACCCCCGTTTCACGTGTCACGAAGCGGAGCGCCCCTCCGACTCGCATAGAGGTGCTCCGCGGCAGCGGCGACCGGCCCCGGTCATCTCGACCATGGGGTCCACGCGGGCCGATTCTGTTCACACGGATGCCCCCGTGAAACTCGCAGAGAACCACCGCGTCACCGCATTGGCTGGCTCCGCGCCGCCGTTCTGGGCGCCAACGACCGAATCGTTTCCACCCCCAGCCTGATCGTCGGAGTCGCCGCCGCCGACACCGGCCGCAGCGGGATTCTCGTCACTGGTATCGCCGGGTTGGTCGCCGGCGCAATGTCCATGGCGGCGGGTGAGTACGTCTCGGTAGGTTCACAATCGGAAGCCGAAAACGCGGACCTCGCCTGCGAGCGCGAGGAACTGGCGACCGAACCGGAATCCGAGCACGCGGAGTTGACCGCGATCTACGTGAAACGCGGCCTCGAACCCGCTCTCGCGGGAGAGGTCGCCAGGCAACTGATGGCCAGGGACGACCTGGGCGCCCACGCCCGCGACGAACTCGCCATCACCGAGGAGTTGAGCGCACGCCCGGTGCAGGCCGCGCTGGCGTCCGCGGCCATGTTCGCGGCGGGCGCGGCCCTGCCGATCCTCCTCGTCTTCCTTGTGCCAAGATGAATGCTCGTGTTGGCGGTTTCGGGCGCTTCATGGCTCTTCCGCGCCTCCCTGGGCTCGCTCGCGGCGTATGTCTGCGGTGCGGCCGTCTGGCGCTCCGCCGCGCGCGTCGCTTTCTGGGGCACGCTCGCCATGGGCCTCACGGCCGGGGCGGGAGCTCTGTTCGGGGCCGCCCTCTGAATCTCGACGACCGGTGATCGCGCGACGCGACTACGGGTTGTTACTGTTCGGGCCGCCGCGGTGATGGTCACGGTGGCTGAACCCCAGCAACTCGGCACAGTCCGCCGGCCCGATGAAGGAGCATGGATTTTGGCGAGCACGAAACCGGTTACGTTCAAAGTCTGGTCGCGTGAATGGCCGCTGGCCTTGGCGGTCGTGACGCTCGCGGCGGCAATCTTGGGCAAGAGCGCGATATCCACGATGCTGCACCAACCCGTCGCGCTCGTGGTGCTGCTGGGCGTGCTCTGCGGCGTCATTCTCACCGCGGCCGTTGCGATCGTCCGCCACGCCGACGTGCTGGCCCACCGCCTGGGCGAGCCCGCCGGAACCCTGCTGCTCACGCTCGCGATCACGGGGCTTGAGGTGGCGATGGTGGGGTTCGTGATGTCCACCGGAGACGAAAAGCCCACGCTCGCCCGCGACACCATGTTCGCCGTGGTGATGCTCGTGCTCAACGGCTTCATGGGCCTGGCGCTCGTCCTGGGAGGCTTGCGGCACCGCGAGCAGGCGTACAACCTGCAGAGCGCCAACGCCTTCCTGGTCATGATCCTGCCGCTGACAGTGCTCGGGCTGGTGCTGCCCAACTACACGCGCAGCACCGTGGGTCCAACACTTTCGACGTTCCAGATGGTGTTCCTGTCGGTGATTTCCGCCGTCATCTACGCCATCTTTCTGTACGTGCAGAACGGGCGACACCGGGGCTTCTTCATGGACCCCGCGGAGGCCGCCGTCGACAAGGCCGTCGCCCGCGAGGTCGAGCATCACTCCGGCGGCTCGACTCTCTTCCACGCCGTCATGCTCGGGGCGTACGGCCTGCCGCTGGTCCTGCTCGCCAAGCAGATGTCCGCCCCGCTCGACGCCGTGGTCATCCGGTTGGGCGCTCCCGTCGCGCTGGGCGGGTTCATCATGGCCGTGCTCGTGCTCACACCCGAGTCGATCGCGGCGATCCGCGCCGCACGCGAAGACCGCCTGCAGCGATCGGTGAACGTCCTGCTCGGTTCGGTCCTCGCCTCGATCGGCCTGACCATCCCGCTGGTCATCGCCATCTCGCTCGTGACCGGCCGGCGCCTCGTCCTGGGCATCGATCCCGCCGAGATCGTCATGCTCCTGCTGACGCTGGTGACGGCGACACTCACGTTCGCTCTGCCACGCACACACGTGCTGCTGGGCTGCGTACACCTCCTGCTCTTCGCGGCGTACTTCATGCTCATGTTCGATCGCTGACCCAGCGTCGCGACGGAAGTTCTCCGGCCCTGCATCTATGGCTGCAGCGCCCGCTGCTGCACTCCTCAAGTGAATCAGATGGCACAGTCCGCACCGAAAACGATTGACACCCGATTGTGCTCCGCTGTTCTGTAATATCGCCGACTCTTGAACCGCCGCGGAACAAGGGGAAACCCTGACCTTCGGGAGCGAACACCGCCCCGGGCGAGCAACGCCGGGCTTGGACCATCTGGGAATCCGTCATGGAACCGAGGAAGGCCTCGCGTCCTGAAACCGAGACTTGGACCCGAAACTCGGCCGTACATGGTCCGGTAGAACCAACGGGTCATGGAATGTGCCCCGTTTCATGAACATGCCCTTTACCCGCCGAAGGAGGATGGTTAGAGTTAGGCTACATCCGGACCGTTCTGGTCCTTGAGTTGGATCGAAACAAGTGGCTCGGCCAGGGAGTTCGCATCATGCGTTCCCGTTCGCGTGCGTTTACGCTCATTGAATTGCTCGTGGTCATCGCGACCATCGCGGTGCTGATCGGCATTCTGTTGCCCGCCATCGGCAAAGCGCGCGAGGCCGGCCGCACCGCCAAGTGCATGTCGAACATGAAGCAGTTCGGCACCGCCACCATCCAGTACGCGATGGATTTCAAGGACACGGTCTGGCCCGTCGCCGAGCGTCGCCCCAACTGGACGACCGGCTCCCGCTACTGGCCGCCGGAGACCAACCCGCCCCCGCCCCCGGCCCCCC
>JBGAMO010000016.1:7209-39197 GCA_044222845.1 Phycisphaerales bacterium | reverse complement strand
CCCCCCGCCGACGAACGTCGCCGCGTGGGCCCAGCAGATCGGCCCCGATGGTCGCCGCATGCCGGGCTACATCTATCAGTACGTGCAGAACGCCCACGACATCGGCGAGTGCCCAACCAACAAGCGTCAGCGCGTGGACGGCACGGACTACGACCGCGTGAACATGTGGCAGTCGCGCACGGGCGTCGATTTCGATTACACCATGCTCGACGAGATCGAGGGCGCCAAACTCGGTTGCCAGACCAAGGTCGGTTATGTCCCGCCCAACACCTACACCGACACGCCCATGACCATCCCCGAGCCGGTGGTCCGCACGCTCACGATCTTCCACGACATCCCGATCTTCTTCGAGGAAAGCACCAAGTTCTACAACCAGACGTACAAGGACGGCATGTTCGGCAACTGGGATCAGTTGACGCTCCGCCACGGCAAGGGCGGTCACGTCGCGTTCCTGGACGGCGCCTGCCGCTTCTGGAAGCCCCCGTCCGACAACGTCGAGTACATCGCCAACACCGACGAAGGCGGCCGCAACCGCCTGGCCGACTTTGAGTGCAACGACCTGTACGCCAACGGCAAGAGCCTCACCAACGGCTGGCGCAAAATCAGCAACGACAACACGCCCAGCTACTCGTTCGGCTGGATCAACAACCCGAGTTGATCGCCGCCCTGCCCGCGCCCCCGGGCCCGCGCCCCCGGGCCCGCGCCCCCGGGCCCGCGCCCCCGGGCCCGCGCCCCTGGGCCCGCGCCCCTGGTCCCGGTCCCCGATCTTGACATGAATCCCGACGACGGCCATCATTCGCGCTGACCCACGCGCGATCGAAGAGGTGCCGGTGCGCCCGGGTGCGAGCGATTCTGGAGGATCGGGATGACCATCGCCGAAGCCATCGACCACCTGGGCCTGAAAGAGTGGCGCATCGAGAATCCGCGCTTCCTCTCCTGGCCCCCCGACGTCTTCGGCCTCGCCGCGTGGCTGCTCCGCGAGAGCGGGGCGTACCGCATGGTGGTCGCGCGGAACCCAACCGTCCTCAAGAACCTCAAGCCCGAGTGGATTCCACGCAACGGTTGGCACGCACAAGTTGAGAAGATCGGGGCCGGGTGGGGCAGAGACATTTCGCCCGGTCCGCCCGGCGAAGTCGTTCAGATCTGGCGCAAGTTCCGCAACGCCGTGTTGCACGCCGATGCCCCGCCGCGTCTGGCCAACGTCGCGGCGACCGGACTCTGGCAACCGTTGCAGACGCTCCTGGCCATCGCCGACACCGCCTGCCGGCAAGTGGGGCTCCCCAAATCGCATGAGGTCGCCGAATCGCAGGATGATCCCGACGACGCGCCCGCTCACTCGCGGCGTCCGATGTCGGTCGAAGCGTTGATCAAGCTCTACGAGTGCCTCGAACGCCACGAACTGGGACGCGCCTCCGACAGCCGCCACCCCGAGAAGGCCCGCGTGCCCACCACGCTCTGCCGCGACATCCCGCCCGACCGGGCCCTCGTGCTCCCCAAGATGCGCACGCCGCAGACCGGGCTCACGATCCGCTCGATGAGCCATCACCTGGCGCTCTACAGCGGCGCGGAGATCACCCCGGTCTGGATGCCCACGCGCAAGCCCAACCCGCCGCCCGTGGCGTGGGAGTCCGAACGCTCGCGCACGTACAACGTGCTGGTCGTCCCCTACCCGTACTCGATCAGGACCACCCAGTTCGTGCCCCACGTGGTCAGACAACACCAGTCGGATTCTCCCACCCCGTTCTTCTCCTTCGATCACCAGCCGCTGGACCTGACGCCAAAGCGACTCGAATCGCTCGTCGAGGAAGCCTCCGCCCGCGTCGGCCGCTTGCACGGCATGATCTTCCCCGAGGCCGCCATGTCCGACGTCGCCGCGGCGAGCCTCTTCGGCGAACGCGGCGTTCCATTTGATCTGGATTTTCTCGTCTGCGGAGTCACCACCAGCCCCAAACGCGGCGAACTCGGGCGCAACGAAGCCCTGGTCCGGATCCGCGACGTCGAGGGTTGGCGCGAGTTCCACCAGGCCAAGCACCACCGCTGGAAGCTCACCGAGGATCAGGTGCGGATGTACCACGCGTCGGGCGCTCTCAACCCCCGCGTGTCCTGGTGGGAGGCGATCGAACTGCGCCCCCGCACGCTCCGGTTCGTTGAACTCGCGAGCGATTGCGTCTTCAGCGTCCTCATCTGTGAAGACCTGGCCCGCCCCGATCCCGTCGGCGATCTCGTGCGGGCCGTGGGACCGAATCTCGTCATCGCCCTCCTGCAGGACGGCCCGCAGATGAACGCCCGCTGGCCCGGCCGCTTCGCGGGCGTGTTGGCCGACGACCCCGGTTCGGCCGTGCTCACCGTCACGAGCCTGGGAATGTGCGAACTCTCGCGGCCCATGGACCGTCTCTCCCAGCCCGCCAGCCGCGTCGTGGCCATGTGGCGCGACCCCATCCGCGGCGTGCAGGAAGTCACACTGCCGCAAGGGCACCACGCCGTCGTCCTGACCGTGGTCCAGCAGGACATCCAGGAGTATTCCGGCGACGGCCGCGACGACGGCAACACCTCCACCGCGCTCGTCCTCGGCGGCGTGCAGACGCTGGCCTTCCCCGCCGAACCCGCACCGGCATCGCCAAAACGCCGCGGCCGGTAACCCGCGCAACGATTCCAGCCCGAACAGCGGTGCGCCGATGGCGTATATCATTGAACGGAGTACACCGACAATGGCGGCCCCAAAGAAAAAAGCCAAGACCAAGTACGCGGCTTCGGGCAAGAAGCTGTCGGGCGCCGAGGCCTTCCGCCGCGCCATCATCGCTTCGGTCCCCAAGGAACTCAAGGCGTACACCATCAACCGCCTGAACGAGGCCAAGAAAAGCGCCCAGGCCCAATCCGCCCGCGACGACGAACGCCTCAAGCGAGAGATCGAAGTAGCCGAGAACGCAGGGCAGTAGTGCTTCGCGTCGATCTCCCCTGCTCTGGGCCGGTTGGGAACTCTCCCAAACAGGCGGTCTGTCATACGCTCAATCCATGTGCCGCTTTGTCCTCTATCAGGGCCCGCCGCTCACACTCGCCTCGCTCCTCACCGAGCCCAGCCACTCGCTCATCCGCCAGAGCATCGCCAGCACCGAGAGCGAAGAGCCCCTCAACGGCGACGGCTTCGGCGTCGCGTGGTACGCACACGATCACACCAACGAGCCCGCCGTTTTCCGCAGCGTCACCCCGGCCTGGAACAACATGAACCTGCTGAGCCTGGCCCGCGTCACGCGCAGCCACACCGTGCTCGCCCACGTTCGCGCCGCCACCAGCGGCCAGCCCGTCGTTGAACTCAACTGCCACCCCTTCTCCTACGGCCACTACTCCTTCATGCACAACGGCGATGTCGGCGGCTTCAGGTCCATCCGCCGCGTCCTGCAGTCCCGCCTCTCCGACCCCACCTTCGACGCTATCAAGGGCTCCACCGATTCCGAACACCTCTTCGGCCTTTTCCTGGAGCACGCCCGCCGCGCCGGCACAACCCTGAACGCCGACGAAATGGCCCGCGCCCTCACTGACGCCGTGCGCGAACTCTCCATCATGCAGCGCGACGCCGGCGTCACCGAACACAACTACCTCAACGTCGCCATCAGCGACGGCCGCGGCGCCGTCGTCATGCGTTACACCGACGACCTCCCCGAGCACGCCAGCAGCCTCCACCTGCACACCGGCCGCCGCTACGTCTGCGACGGCGGCGTCTGCCGCATGATCGAGCCCGACAAGGGCCAGGGCGCCGTCCTAGTCTCCAGCGAAGCCCTCAGCGACGACCCAGGTTGGCAGATGGTCCCCCCCAACACCATGGTTCTCATCGGGGAAGACCGCCGCGTCGAAATGCGCGATGTCCGCTGGTGACTGAGACCCGGTCTCATGTAGACGCCGAATTCCCTGTAAATATCGGCCAAAATCCGCGAATTGTGCCCCGCGCCAGCGCCCCAATTCCATCACCCCCCTAGCGTTCACTGATGTCCACTCCGACCGCCCCCGTCACCGCCGACGGCTTCCTCGCCCGCGCCTTCGCGCCCCGCGGCGAACTCTTCGCGGCCATCCTCTCCGGCCTCCTCCTGGGCACCGGTGTCTTCCTCGACCTGAGCCTCAAGTCCCCGCTCGGCTCGCCGCTCATCTGGACCAGCCTGGGCATCGGAATGATCTACGGC
This sequence comes from Phycisphaerales bacterium, assembly GCA_044222845.1. Lineage (GTDB taxonomy): Bacteria > Planctomycetota > Phycisphaerae > Phycisphaerales > UBA1924 > UBA2402. The sequence continues at coordinate 35,025 of JBGAMO010000016.1, read as the reverse complement.
GGCCGCGCCGCCCTCGACGCCCTCCGCGGCGGCGTCTTCGACATCGACGTCCTCATGGTCGTCGGCGCCGCTCTCGCCGCATACATCGGCCACCCCGGCGAAGGCGCTCTGCTCCTCTTCCTCTTCGTCCTCGCCGGCGCTCTTGAAGCCCTCGCGATGGAACGCACGCGCCGCGAGGTCGAGGCCCTGCACGCCCTCATGCCCACCGACGCCCTGGTCTTCCGCAACGGCGACTGGGTCATGGCCGCCGCCGAATCCCTCATCGCCGGCGAACGCGTCAAGATCCGCCCCGGCGAGCGCGTCCCCGCCGACGCCAAGGTCGAGGTCGGCGCCAGCTCCTTCGACCAGTCCGCCATCACCGGCGAGAGCATCCCGCGCGAGGTCGAGCCCGGCGATGAACTCTTCGCCGGCACCATCAACACCGACGACCCCATCGAGGCCGTCGTCCTCCGCCCCGTCCGCGAATCCTCCAGAAGATCCTCGACCTGGTCATGAAGGCCCGCGAGACCAAGGAGCCCGTCCAGCGCACCATCGACCGCATCAGCGGCCCCTACGCCATCGGCGTTATGGTCGTCAGCACCATCGTCCTGCTCATCTGGTGGCTGGGCTTCGGCGTTCCCTTCCTCGGCGACGCCACCCACAAGGGCGCGCTCTACACCGCCATCACCCTCCTCATCGTCGCCTCCCCCTGCGCCCTCATCATCTCGACGCCCACCGCCACCCTCTCCGCCATCGCCCGGGCCGCGCGGGCGGGCGTCCTGTTCAAGGGCGGCTCTTCCATCGAACGCCTCTCCAACATCGGCGCGGTCTGCTTCGACAAAACCGGCACCCTCACCTACGGCCGCCCTCGCCTCTACGAGGTCCACCCCGTCGCCTGGTCCGACGGCCGCGAGCTCCTCGCCGTCGCCGCCGCGCTCGAAGCCGACTCCACCCACCCCATCGCCGTCGCCATCCGCGAAGTCGCCCAGGCCCGCGGCATCGCCCCCGCCCAACTCGGCTCCGTCAACCACACCGTCGCCCGCGGGCTCGAAGGCCAGTGGAACGGCCAGACCGTCCGCCTGGGCAGTTTCCCCTTCGTCCAGGACCTCGTCCCAGTCTGCTTCCGTGCCCGTGTCCAGCAACTCCTCGGCCGCGTGCAGAACCGCGGCCATGTCGGCGTCACCATCGCCGGCGGCGGCCAGTGCGCCGTGCTCATCATGGCCGACGCCGTCCGCCCCGGCGCCGCCACCCTCGTCCGCGAGCTCCACGCCATGGGCGTCCGCCCGCTCAAGATGCTCACCGGCGACAACCGCCTCACCGCCGCCCGCGTCGCCGAATCCCTCGGCCTCGACGCCTTCGAGGCCGAGATGCTCCCCGGCGACAAGCTCAACGCCGTCGCCGCGCTCCGCCACGAACTCGCCGGCCGCCCCTCCAACCGCCGCGGCGTCGCCGTCATCGGCGACGGCGTCAACGACGCCCCCGCCCTCGCCTCCGCCGATGCCGCCCTCGCCATCGGCACCATCGGCACCGCCGCCGCCCTCGAAAACGCCGACGTCGTCCTCCTGGGCGAGAGCCTCGCCACCGTCCCCTGGAGCGTCAGCCTCGCCCGCCGCACCCGCCGCACCATCGCCATCAACATCACCATCGCCCTGGGCATCATCGGCCTCATGGGCCTGGCCACGCTCATCGGCTCGCGCACCGGCCACGATGTCCCCCTCTCTGTCGGCGTCCTCGCCCACGAGGGCGGCACGCTGCTGGTCGTCCTCAACTCTCTCCTGCTCCTGGCCTTCCCGTCCGTCGCCAAGGAAGTGCGCGACCAGCAGAAACTCCCCGCCCGGCACGCGCACGCCGCGGTGCAGCCCGCGTGAATCTCCGCCGCGACCAGCCCGACGCCGCCGGTCCCCGCGTCGCCCTCTTCACCGACACCCTCGGCGACGTCAACGGCGTCTCGCGCTTCATCCGCAACATCGCCGACCGCGCCCTGGCCACCTCGCGCACGCTCACCGTGCTCACCAGCACCAACTTCCCCGTCCCTGCCCAGCCCAACATCATCAACATCCCGCCCCTGCTCGCCAAGCGCATGCCGCGCTACGAGAATCTCGAACTCGTTCTCCCGCCCGCCTTGAAACTCCTCGCCGCCGCCCGCGCCCTGGCGCCGCACGCCGTCCACATCTCCACCCCCGGCCCCGTGGGCCTGGTCGGGCTCATCGCTTCCAAACTGCTCCGCGTCCCCGCCCTGGGAGTCTACCACACCGACTTCCCCGCGTACGTCGAGCGCCTCTTCCACGACGACAGCCTCGCCCTGCTGACCCGCGCCGTGATGCGCTGGTTTTACGGCTCGTTCGCCGCCGTCTTTTCCCGCAGCGATGAGTACGCCGCCGCCGTTGAATCCCTGGGCATCGATCCCAGCCGCATCCCGCGCCTTCGTCCGGGCATCGTGCTGGAGAACTTCTCCCCGCGCTTCCGCGATCCCATCCGCATGGACGCCCTCGCCGGCCTCGGCCTGCGCGTGCTGTACGCCGGCCGCGTCAGCGTCGAAAAGAACCTCCCCTTCCTCACCCGCGTCTGGTCCCTCGCCACCGATCGCCTGCGGCAAATGAACATCCCCGCGCGCCTGGTCATCGTCGGCGACGGCCCGTACCGCGCCGACATGCAATCCGCCCTCGCCGGGAAAAACGCCGTCTTCCTGGGGTTCCGCCACGGCCTTGAACTCTCGCTCTGTTACGCCTCCAGCGACCTCTTCGTCTTCCCCAGCACCACCGACACCCTCGGCCAGGTCGTCATGGAGGCACAATCCAGCGGCCTGCCCGTCATCGTCACCGACCAGGGCGGCCCGCGAAGCGTCGTCCGCGAGGGCGACACCGGCTTCATTCTTCCCGCTTCTGACGCCCCCGCCTGGGCCGACCGCATCGTCGAACTCTGCGCCAACGACGACAGCCGCGCCCGCATGTCCCGCGCCGCCCGCGAATCGATGCAACCCTACTCCATCGCCGCGAGTTTCGATCACTTCTGGGCCGTCCACGCCCGCGCCGCGGGATTCACGTCCCCGGCTTGATTGCCGCGAGAATCAACTTGTAGAACTCCGGCTGCGCATCCGCGTGCCAGCGCCACACCACCACCAGGTCGTGCTCCGGATCAACCCAGATCGAGTTCTGCCCCGCGCCCTGCGCACTGAACGACCCCGCCGGCGCACCCGGCCACCGGTCCGTCGTGTTCAGCCACCACAGGTACCCGTAGTCCTTCCGCACGCCCTGCGGGGCGGTCGCCTCCCGCACCCACCGCTCCGACAACAGCCTCCGCCCGTTCCACTCGCCCCGCCGCAGCATGAGATACCCGAACCGCGCGTGGTCCCGCGTCGACATCCACAGCCCCGCGCCCCAGCGCGTCCCGCCGCTCACCGACTTCATGTTCTTGCCGTCAACATCCACCGCCGCGTTGTCGTACGCGTGGTACACCCACGTGTTTGAAGCCCCGATCGCGTCCATGATCTGATCCTTCAGCACCTCCGGCAGCGGCCGCTTCCACACCCGCAGCAGCGACAGCGCCAGCCGGTTCACCCGCACGTCGTTGTACTCAAAGAACGTCCCGGGCTCTTGAATCTCCCGCGGCTTCATCACCGCCTCGCCGTACTCCTCCTTGCCCACGTAGATGTGATTCTTCCCGAAGAGCGCCCCCTCCCATTCGCTCGTCTGCGTCGCGTGGTGCCGCCACGTCACCTTCGCGTTGTGCGGCGAGTCGTAGCCCCCGTCCTTGATCAGGTTCACCACCGGGTCGTCGATCGACGGGATCATCCCCTTGTCCAGCGTCAGGCCCAAAAGCGTCGACAGGTACGACTTGGCCATGCTGTACGACGGGTCCACCGCCAGCGTGTCCCCGAACTCCGCCGCGATGTACCCGTGCCGCAGGATGATCCCGTTCACGCCCGCCCGCGATTTGGGCACCGGCCCCAGCGGACGCCCGAAGATCTCCGCCTGCTTGGAGAAGTCCGCCGGCCAGTCCGTCTCGTGCGTCTTGCCGAACTCCACCGCTTTGGCCAGCAGCGCCGCGTCAAACCCCAGCTCCTCCGGCGCCTTGCTCTCCCATGTTTCGCGCGACGGGAAGTACTGCGCCCCCGCCCGCGGCACCAGCGCCAGCACCGCCATCACGACAGCCAGCAACCTCAGCATGCGTGTCTCTCCTGCGTGTGACCGACCTACCCCGCCTCAACCCGTCACGCGGCTCAACGGCTCTCTGCCCGCGAGAATCGCCGCCGCGTTCTCGCACGCCATCTGCGTCATCATCTCCCGGTACTTGGTCTCCGCGCTGCCGATGTGCGGCGTCAGCACCACCCGAGGGTTCGCGATCAGGTCCGGGTGCACCGTGGGCTCGTGCTCAAACACATCCAGCCCCGCGGCGTACAACCGCCCCTCCCGCAGCGCGTCCACCAGCGCCTGCTCTTCCACGATCGGCCCCCGCGCGGTGTTCACCAGGATCGCCGTCGGCTTCACGTGGGCGAGGGCCTCGCGGTTGATCAGGTGCCGCGTGCCCGGCGTGAGCGGGCAATGAATGCTGATCAGGTCCGCCCGCCGCAGCCCCTCGTGCAGTTCCACCCGCTCCGCCGCCAGCGGCGCCAACTCAAAGTCCCAGTGCCGCCCCCGTGCCACGTACAGCACCCGCATCCCCCAGCCCCGCGAGCGCATCGCCACCGCCAGCCCGATGCGCCCGGCCACGATGAGCAGCGTCCGCCCCGTGAAGTCCTGCCCCAGAAAGTCGCACATCCCCAGTTGCCCCGGGCCGGATATTCCGGGCTCCGCGCGTACCGATCCGCCCGGATCGGGGCCGTCAGCGCCGCGGCGAGCGCCGCCAATCGCCCACGCCAGGTCCGTCCGCTGCGCCTTCCGTCACCGCGTTGGGCGTGTTCGTCACCACCACGCCCCGCTCCCTGCACGCCGCCAGGTCGATGTTCTCATACCCCACCGCGAAGTTGCACACCCGCGCAACCCCGGCCCCGCGGCGTCCAGAAACTCCCGATCCACCCGATCCGAGTACATCGTGATCACCACCGCCGCCCCCGGGATGAACGCCAGCAACTCCTCCCGCGTCGGCCGCGTATCCGGCCGAATCACAAGCCTCGCCCCCGCCACCGCCGCGGGCCCCGGAGGCGTGCGTGTAATACAAACGATGGGCAACTCAGCCGTCATGACAAGAGCCTAGGTCTCCTGAACCTCGGTGTTGTGACTTCCTCCACCCACGCCCATCACCTCCCTCTCTCAACGCCCCCCAAAAAAGCGAAAAGCCCGGGGCGATCGCCCCGGGCTTTTCAAATCGACTTCAGGCTGGTCGCGTCAAACGCGATGCCTTGATTGCATCAGTCGTAGTACGGGACAATCGCGGTGACCGTGCCGGTGGTCGGCGTCGCGTTCGACCAAGTGCGGAGGTAGTTGTTGTTGTTGGCGATCGCCTGGGCGCTGCCGAGGTCGTGCACATCGGCGGTGCGGGTCTGATCGTTCTCGTTCGCAAACACATTGTCGAACTTGGTGCGATCGTTGGCGCTGCTGATGCCGTTGAAGGTGTAGGGGAGGGTCTCGGGGTCAGGACGGGTCTCGAAGTTGACGTGGTTGTCGTTGTAGGAGATGTTGCCTTCCCACGTCGTGCGACCGCCGTGGATCAGCAGGGTGTTGCTGCCCACGCCGCACTGGGCTGTGCCATTGACATCCGGGAGAGTGGCGCTCAGGGCCCACGCGCCGGTCTGGCTGGTGAGGGTGTAGGAGGGGCCACGGTTGCCGATGACCGCTTCGGTGGCGGCGAACGTGTTGCTCCACTTGCTGCGGCGGCCGCCGAAGAAGGGGTTCATGCCGTAGGAGCAGCCACCCGGATCGGTCGACTGCTGCGTACCGATGACTTCATCTTTCGGCGTGGCGCGGAAGGCCGGGTCCCACAGGGCCAGCTTCTTGTCGCCGGAGACGGCCTGGGGCTCGGAGTACTGGTACTTGTCGTAGATCTTGATGTTGCCGTTGGACTCGGCGGGGCTGACGCACAGTTCGGGGGAGAAGAAGCCGTTGTAGATCAGCACCGACATCACGTGACGGGGCAGGTCCTTCTGCTTGCCGGTCGGGACCGTGGGGGCCGTCGTGTTCTTGTCGAGCGTGCTGGGGATGGGGTAGGCGTCGCCGTTGTTCTGGGCGAAGAGCACCATGCCCTGGTGGATGCCGCGGATCTGGGTGCTGTCCTTGATCTGGCGGGCCGAAGCGCGGGCCTTGCCCAGAGCGGGGAGCAGGATGCCGATCAACAGCGCGATGATCGCGATGACGACGAGCAACTCGATGAGGGTGAATGCCTTGCGACGATTCATGTAAAAACTCCTGATTGACTCTCCGGCCAGGCACACGGCCCGGCCGCGAGTCTGGGCCCTTGGAACTCAATCCAACAGGCCCGACACGACGATCTGTTCCGCCGCTGTGCAATCCGCCGCTTCACCCTTCATTCGCGACCCCGCCAGCGCAGTAAGGCGGGGGAGAAGAGTGGAGCAGGCGACGCGCCCAGCCGCGAGCCGACCCCCATTTCAAGATCCGACGGCAGGAGAGTCCGTCGGACCCGAACTTGAACGCCGCGGCGTGCATCGTGGCCGATCGCCATGCGCCACAACAAGAACCGCAACGTCCTTCCAAGATGTCGGCAGGAGTGGAGCATTCCCCATGTGTGGGGCTTTCGGCCCCGGGGAATAAACTCGGCGCTTGTGACGCCATAAGGACATTCAGACCAAGGATCCACACGCTGAACGCCCACCGCTGCCTCTGCGCGAAATGTCCAACGTAAGAGCATACGCAGCCAGATTGCGGGAGTTGCGGCCGCGTCCAGAATTAAGCGCTTGCAGAGGAAGGGCCGAGGGACTCGGGACTCGGGAATCGGGATTCGCAAACCAAAACCCACCGACCGGCCGCCCCCGTGCGCCATCTAGCGGCCGTTCCAACCAATCCCGCGCCAGAGTCGCCCCCGCCCAGCGCATTCATAAGGCAAGCCCCTCCCTCCCGCTCTTTGCAAACAAAATACAACCGCAAACGCGACCAAAACTTCACCCCGACGCCGGACTGAGCGGAGGCTCTGCGAAGCGAAGTACAGGATTCGTACGCAGCATTCGCATCCACCCCACCAAAAACGTCCAATAACCCCATCCAAGCCCGCGCGCACCGCACCAAAACTTCATCGCACCCCCCGCCTCCCTCTCCCCCCGAGTCCCGAGTCCCGAGTCCCGAGTCCCGAGTCCCTCCCCCTCCCTCCATCCTCCCCCCCAAATTCCCATACTCCCTTTCCCTCCCCGCCCCCAACCTCCCCTATCATCCGCGTTCGATTTTTCGGGACCGGAGACGTTTCCGGCCCCGACACTTCGAGGAGTGACATCATGTCGTATGTGGTCTCATCCCATGCTCGGTAAGTCCTTTCCATGGTGCCCTGTGCGCGATGGAAGTGCTTTCCGCGGCCAAGCGGAGGCCCCGATGCTGTAAGGCGGGATTGAAAAATCCCCGCCTCAACAGAGGGCGGGGGTACCGGTTCCGGGATGGGCCGCGGGCGACAGAGTTGCTCCGTGGCCCTTGTTGTTTTTTGGACATTCCGACAACCCGACAACCCGGCGCGAAGAGGACAGCCATGATGAACACACAGGAAATGATGCGGATTCTTGATGGGATCGCCCGCGAGCGCAACATCGATCGCGCCGTGCTGATCCGCGACCTGGAGCAGGCCATGGTCTCCGCCGCGCGCAAGTACTTCAACACTTTGGACACCGAAGAGTTCCAGTGCTCGCTCGACGCCATCTCCGGTCAGTTCCAGTTGACCCGCCACGGCGAACCGCTGGACATGTCCCCCGGCGCCTTCGGCCGCATCGCCGCGCAGACCTTCAAGCAGGTCATGATCCAGAAGTTCCGCGACGATGAACGCCTGAGCATCTTCGACGAGTTCAGCAAGCGCATGGGCGAGATCGCCACGGGCGTCGCCCAGCGGTATGAGGGCGGGGCCCTGGTGGTCACCATCGACCGCGCCGAGGGCTTCATGCCCCGCAGCGAGCAGATCCCCGGCGAGCAGTTCGCCCCCGGCGACCGCGTCCGCTGCCTCATCCTGGACGTCCGCGACGCCGGCAGCCAGGTCAAGATCGTCCTGAGCCGCGCCCACCCGGACTTCATCAAGAAGCTCTTCGAGGTCGAGGTCCCCGAGGTCGCCGAGAAGATCATCGAGATCAAGGCCATGGCCCGCGAGGCCGGCTACCGCACCAAGCTCGCCGTCTCCAGCATCGACAGCAAGGTCGACGCGGTGGGCGCCTGCGTGGGCGTCCGCGGCAGCCGCATCAAGAACATCGTTGATGAACTCAACGGCGAGAAGATCGACATCGTCCGCTGGAACGAGAGCAGCCAGATCCTCATCCAGAACGCCCTCAAGCCCGCCGAAGTGGCGGAAATCTCCCTGTGCTTCGAGCTCGGCCGCGCCACCGTCGTCGTCCGCGACGACCAGTTGAGCCTGGCCATCGGCAAGCGCGGGCAGAACGTCCGCCTCGCCGCCCGCCTCACCGGCTGGGACGTGGACATCCTGACCCCCGAGGAGTTCCGCAAGGGCCTGGAGATCATGTACCAGACCGTGCAGACGGTCGAGGGCGTCTCGGAGCAGATGGCCGACAAGCTCGCGGCCATGGGCATGGTCAGCGTCTTTGACATCGAAGAAGTCGGCGCGGACGTGCTCGTCAACGAGATCGAGATCACGCAGGAAGTCGCCGCGACGGTGGTGGACACCTGCTCGGCCCGCGCCAAGGAAGTGGCCGAGCAGCAGCAGCGCGACAAGGAAGAAAAGGAACGCAAGGCCAAGGCCGACGCCGCCCTCGTGCAGGGCGTGCTCGGCGACGGCACCACCGCCCCGGCCGAGGGCGGGATCCTCGCCGACGGCAGCCTGGGGGCCGCGCCCGTCACGGCCACGGTGGCTCCCTCGGTGGAGACCGAGGCACGCGTGGCGGACATCCTGGGCGGGGGCGAGGGATCGCGGTAAAGAGAATCGGTGAATCGGTGTGTTGGTGCGGTGTTGGACTGTTCGGAGATGTTGGTTTGTAACAGGGCGGTTGCTGGCCGGTAGACCACGGCCGCCTCAAGACCGGAGCAGACGTTTGGCCCAGAAGCGGATTTCACAAATCGCGAAAGAACTCGGCGTCGAGAGCAAGTCGATCGTTGACAAGTGCCTCGCCGAAGGCATCCCGAACATCAAGGGCCACATGTCCACCGTCAGCGCGGGCCTGGAGGCCTCGATCCGCGAGTGGTTCAGCGGCGCTGTCACGGGCAACGCCGTCGAGACCGCCGAGAAGGTGCACATCGAGGAAGTGCGCTCCAAGACTTCGCGCGCCCGCAAGACCAAGGCCGCCGAATCTCACGGCGACACGCTCACGATGGAGCCCCCGACGCAGACGCGCGAGGACGCGCCCGCCGTCGAGCAGCCCGCAATCGTCGAACCCCAGGTGAAGGTCGCGCCGGTCATGCCACCGGCGCCCGCCGCGCCCGGCACGCCCCGGGCCACCCCCGAGCACGCCACGCCCATCCACGCGACGCCGATCCACGCCACGCCCATCCCACCCGCGGCCCCCGCCGCGCCCGCGCCGGCTCCCGCCGCTGCGGCGGCCGGCCCGGCCCCCGCGCCGGTTGCATCCGGCGCTGTCGAAGCGCCGGCGGCCCCCGCGTCCGAGCCGCAGGCGACCAAGATCCCGCCGCGGATCGAGATCCCCGCCAGCAGCATCGCCTCGATGCCCAGCTCGATCTCCGCGACGCGTCCGCCCTCGCGCACCACCGGCAAGCCCGGATCGACGCCTCCGCCCTCCGCGCCCGCCAAGCCCGAGCAGTCCCGTCCGGGCGCTGCGCCCGGCGCTCCCCCGGCCAAGCCCGCCGCACGCGGCCCCGAGCAGGGCCCCGGGTCCACGCGTCAGCCGCCCCGAAGCGACCAGATGGGCCGCGGCGCGCCCGCACCGATGAACGTTCCCCAGCGGCCCACGGCGGTCTCGCCGGCGGGTCCGCGGCTGGAGAACCGCACGCCCGTGAAGCTGAGCGGCCCCAAGGTCGTGCGCATCGAAGCGCCCGAGCAGGTTGAATCTCCGCGTCCGCGCCGTGCGCCCTCCGCCGGCGGTGGCACCGGTCCCCGCCCACCGGGCGGCGGCACCGCCGACGACCGTTCCCGCAGCCCCCGCCGCAGCGATGCGCCCAAGCGCTCCAGCGGCGGTGGAGTCCCGGATCGCCGCCGCGGCCTGTCCAGCAATGTGCAGTGGACCGGCGGGGTCATCAGCGAGCAGGACCTGTACGAGCGCGAGCAGCGGATGCTCCGCGCGGGCGGGTTCCTCAAGAAGCGCACCAAGGACATGCCCAAGTCCGCCCAGGGCGGCCAGGCCGAGCAGGCCGACGGGCGGGTGCGGATCACCGCGCCCTTCACGCTCAAGGACCTGTCCGCCGCGACGGGCGTCAAGGTCGCTGACATCAGCAAGAAGCTCTTCCTGATGGGCATCATGACCAAGATCAACGAGGCCCTGGAGCCGGCCAAGGGCGTCGAGGTGATGATGGAGTTCGACATCGATCTGGAAGTGACCGAGGCCAAGACCGCGGAAGAGACGGTCAGCTCCGCGTTCGTGGACCGGGTCGATCACGAGATCCGCGCCCGCGGGCCGGTGGTCACGATTCTGGGCCACGTCGACCACGGCAAGACCAGCCTGCTGGACAAGATCCGCAACGCCAACGTCGCGGCGGGCGAGGCCGGCGGCATCACGCAGAAGACCAGCGCGTTCGTCTCGCAGGTTGAGGTGGAAGGCGCCAAGAAGCAGATCGTGTTCCTGGATACCCCGGGCCACGAGGCCTTCACGAGCATGCGTTCACGCGGCGCGAAGATGACGGACGTGGTCGTGCTGGTGGTGTCCGCGCCCGAGGGCGTGATGCCCCAGACCATCGAGAGCATCAACCACGCCAAGGCCGCCAAGGTGCCCATCGTGGTGGCGCTCAACAAGATCGACCGCCCCGACGCCACCGAATCGCAGGTGCAGAAGACCCTGGGCGAACTGGCCAAGGCGGGGCTCAACCCCGCCGAGTGGGGCGGCGACACCGAAGTGATCCGCACCAGCGCCACCACCGGCGTGGGCATCAAGGAACTGCTCGAAGCCCTGGACTACCAGGCGCAGTTGCTGGACCTCAAGGCCGACTTCGACGGCCCCGCGCAGGGCACCGTGATCGAGAGCAAGGTCGAGGAAGGCCGCGGCGCGGTGGCGAACCTGCTCGTGCAGCGCGGCAAGCTGGAGGTGGGCAACTTCGTGGTCATGGGCCGGTCCTTCGGCCGCATCCGCGACATCACCAACGACATGGGCAAGCGCGTGCGCGAGGCCCAGCCCCCGATGCCGGTGCAGATCTCGGGCATCGACGAGGTGTGCGACGCGGGCGACAAGTTCTACGTCGTCGACACGCTGAAGAAGGCCCAGGAAGCCGCCGAGCAGCGGCGGATGCGCGAGCGTCAGTTGGCCCTCGCCCAGCCCAAGGTCACCCTCGACAGCCTCTTCGGCCAGATGACCGACAAGGAAGTCAAGGAAATCCTGGTGGTCCTCAAGACCGACCAGCAGGGCACGGTGGACGTGCTCAAGGGCGAGTGCGAAAAGGTCAAGGGCACCGAGGTCCGCGTGCGGGTGCTGCACGCCGCCGTCGGCGGCATCACCGAGAGCGACATCGTCCTGGCCGACGCCAGCCGCGCGGTGGTCATCGGCTTCAACGTCATCCCCAGCGGCAAGGCCCGCCAACTTGCCGAGCAGAAGGGCATCGAGATCCGGACCTACCAGGTCATCTACGACATCACCGACGACCTCAAGAAGGCCGCCGAGGGCCTGCTGGCCCCCGAGGTCCGCGAGGAAGTGCTCGGCCACGCCGAGGTGCGCCAGGTCTTCAAGGTCAGCAAGGTCGGCTCGATCGCGGGCTGCTACATCACCGACGGCACCGTCCAGCGCGACGCGCTCATCCGCGTCACCCGCAACGGCGTGGTGGTGGAGCACGACCGCCGTCTGGCCCAGCTCAAGCGCCTCAAGGACGATGCCAAGGAAGTTCGCGCCGGCATGGAGTGCGGCATGAAGATCGACGGCTACGACGACATCAAGGAAGGCGACGTGCTCGAGTGCTACAAGAAGGTTGAAGTCAAGCGCACCCTGTAACCCGCGCACCGCTTCAAAGCCCCTGAAAAACAAGCCCCGCGGCCACTTCGCCGCGGGGTTTTCTTTTTTTTGAGGGGTGGGGGGGCCTATACCAATCGCCGCCGGCATCCGGGCGTCGCGTGTCCACCTGTGACCGCGACCGCAGCACACCGAACTTGAACCGCGCGGTCAGATTCGACGGCGCTACGAGCACCGGGCAACAGAGAGGTTTGCTTCCCCTGATGCCCGATGCCTGATGGCTGATGCCTTCAGTTATTAGTTTCCCAGGAACGCCCGCGCCGCCCGCCACAGCAACTGTTCTTCCACCTCTGGCCCCAGCTTCATCGAAGCGATCAGTTCTCCCGGCCGCTCCTCACCCAGCGGGAACGGATAATCGCTCCCCAGCGCCACCCGCCCCGCGCCGAACAACTCAACCACCGCCCGCAGAGCCGCGGCGTCGTGGGTGAGCGAATCCACCCAGAACCTGGCTTCTCTTCCCGGCCCGGCGACAAACTCCCGCGGATCGCGCGACCCCGCCGGGAACAGGTCCGCCCGGCACGCCCGCCCGTGCGACAACCGCCCGATCGTGCCCGGGAACGATCCCCCCGCGTGCGCGAAACACAGCCGCAGCCGGGGCAGCGAATCAAACACCCCGCCGAAGATCGCCGTCGCGATGGCCGCGCATGTTTCGGCCGGCATCCCCACCAGCCACGGCATCCAGAACTGCGGGATCTTCTCCTGCCCGTACATCTCCCACGGATGGACGAAGACCGCCGCGTTCAGCCGCTGCGCCTCGGCGAGCACGCTCTTTACGCCGGGATCGTCGAAGTACTTCCCGTTCACGTTGGTCCCGATCTGCACGCCGGGCAGTTCCAGTTCGTTGACGCACCGAGCCAGCTCCCTGCACGCCAGGTCCGGGTGCTGCATCGGGATCGTCGCGAGCCCCCGGAACCGCGCCGGGTGGGCCCGGCAGATCTCGGCGATGTGATCGTTGAGCAGCCGCGCCAGGTCGTAGGCGTCGGTGGGCTTGGCCCAGTACGAGAACATCACCGGCACGGTCGACAGAACCTGAGTCGTGACGCCGGTGGCGTCCATCTCGCGGAGCCTCGCGGCGGGGTCCCAGCAGTTGGCCAGAACCTCGCGGAACGAGTGCGGCGGCGTTGAGCCGTCGGTGCTGGTGGATTTGAGCATCCGGGCGCAGCCGGGCTTCTCGTGGGCGAGGGAGATCCAGCCCGCGTAGCCGCTGCGCGTGGTCCAGTCGGGCCAGCGCTCGGGAAGGATGTGGGTGTGCAGGTCGATTCGCACGGTCGGGCGTCAGCGGCGAACAGCGCGCCGGGTGGACTTCTTCTTGGGCGCGGCCCGCTTCGCGGCGGGCTTCTTGGCGACGCCGCGGACTTTGCCGCCGGAGACTTCGATCTCGCCGGCCCGCTGGATCACGTGGCCGCACTTGGTGCAGGTGCGGCGGTCGGCGGGGCCATCCCAGAAATCGTTCATGATGATCTTGAGGTCTTCATCGATCTTGTTCAGACGCCACTGGGCCTCGTGCACCAGGTGATCGCACTTTGGGCAGTACCAGCGCAGTCCGTCCAGGTGGCCATCGGGCCGGGGGAACTCGACGATGAGGCCGACGGTGCCCTTGGGACGCTGCGGGCGGTGCGGCACCCAGCGGGGCAGGAGGAACAACTCGCCCTCCTTGATGACCTGGTCGTAGGGCTTGCTGCCGTCCAGGGGGCGCAGCCGCACGGCGATGTTGCCCTTCAACTGGTAGAAGAGCTCTTCGGTGGGGTTGACGTGGTAGTCATTCCGCGTGTTGGGCCCGCCGGAGACGAAGACGATGACGTCCTCTGCCTCGCCGAACAACTGCTTGTTCGCCACGGGGGGCGTGAGGTGCTTGCGGTTCTGGGCGATCCACTTGGTGAGGTTGAGAAGGGGGAACTTGGTGGCCATAGATGTACTCCCAAAGCCCAGTGTATGTGCCGGGAGGGGGCGGGGGCCTAAGAATTCGGCATGCCCACACTGACCGCCATCAAGGCCGACATCACGACGCTGGAGATCGATGCGATTGTGAACGCCGCGAAGGAATCGCTGCTGGGCGGGGGCGGGGTGGACGGTGCCATTCACGCGCGGGCGGGAAGCGGGCTGCTGGCGGAATGCGAGCGGATGCCGGAGGTGTCGCCGGGGGTTCGCTGCCGCGTGGGAGAGGCCAAGATCACGGGGGGGTACTTGCTGCCGGCCCGGCATGTGATCCACACGGTGGGGCCGGTATGGACGGATGAAGATCCGCTGTGGTGCGATGCGCAACTCGCGGCGTGCTATCGCAACTGCATCGCGCTGGCGGGGTTTCACAGGGTGCGGAGCATCGCGTTCCCGTGCATTTCAACAGGCGCGTTCGGGTTCCCGTGGCAGCGGGCGGCGCAGATCGCGCTGGCGAGCGTGCGGCAGGCGCTGGCGTCGCACCGGGGGGTGCAGGACGTGCGGTTCGTGTGCTTCAGCGACCGGGACCTGATGCAATACTCGACGATGATCCGCATGGGCGGATAAGGGCACGGGTCAATCATCTTGCGGGGGCCAGTCGTCGCCGAAGAGGCGCGAGAGGCTGCGGTCGGCGAGGACTTTGCCGCCGGTCTGGCAGGTGGGGCAGTAGTTGGTTTCCCTGTCTTTGTAGACGATGCGTTCGACCTTGTCGCCGCAGGTGGGGCAGGGCTTGCCGAACTTGCCGTGGACGGCGAAGTCGGGGCGGAACGCGGTGACATCGCCGACGCCCGGGAAGCGGCCGGGCAGGCCGTCGGGGCCGGGGACCGGGGGATCGATGCCGAACTCGCGGAGGAGCGTGGCGGTCCAGCGGTTGAGCGTGCCGCGGGTGGCGGCGTGAAGGCGGGAGAGTTGGTCCTGATCGAGGCGCTGCGAGAGGGCGAGCGGGCTGAGAGCCGCGGCGTGGAGGATCTCGTCGCTGTAGGCGTTGCCGATGCCGGAGAAGGTGCGGGGATCGCTCAGGATGCGTTTGAGCGTATGGTTCGCGCGCTGGGCGACGGCGCGGAACTGGGTGAGTGTGCAGGTGAGGGGGTCGATGCCGCCAGGGTCGTGCGCCATGAGCGATTCGCGGCCCCGCACCGCGTGGAGCATGGCGCGGTGCTTGGTGCCGGCCTCGGTGAGCAGCAGCGTTCCGGCGTGCTGGGGAGATGAGAAGTCGAAGGTGGCGAGGTCGACCTTGGTGCGCGGGCGAGTGGCGGGGGGCTTCCAGTGCAGACGGCCGGCGATCATGAGATGAAGCACGAGGAAGATGTCGTCCTGGAAGCCCAGGACGATGCGCTTGCCGAGTCGCTCGACGCAGGTGACGGGCTTGCCTTCAAACTCGTCGGTGGGCGGATCGACGCTGCGGAGGAGGAAGATGCTCTTGACCCGGATGGCGGAGAGGGTGGCGCCCAGGATTCGGGGTTGCAGGGCGCGGATGTACAGCGTGATGTCCGGGAGTTCGGGCATAGATCAGAGCAGGCGGATGCACGCGACGCCCGCGCCCATGAGCAGGATGCCCACGGCGCGGCCCCAGGTGAACGGGTGGGTGTTGAGTCCCATGTGGCCGAAGTGATCGATGACCATGGAGCCGACGAACTGGCCGGTGACCATCGCGGCGAAGTAGTTGGCGGCGCCCATCGGGCGGATGAGGATGATGGCCATGGCGACAAAGAACGCGCCCAGTGCGCCACCGGTCCAGGCCCACCATGGGAGCTTGGCGAGGTTCTGTACACTGGGCGGGGCGACGCGAACGACGAGCACCACGACGAGCATCACGACCAGGCCCACGGCGAAGTTGATCACGCCGCCGTACAGGGGCGAGGGGCAGGCGGAGGCGAACTTGGCGTTGACGCCGGGTTGGTACGAGGTGGCGAGGCCGACGAGGATGGCCAGGGCGATCTGGGTGAGCACGAGCGCGACCGAATGGGTGGGCATATGGCGTGCAGCGTACGCCGTGTGAGTGCGAGGCTGGGCTGGGACTGTGACCCCGGGGACAGTTCGGGAGTGAGGATGGTCCCATAGCGATCGGCGTTTGGCGGATAGAGGGAGTAGCATTTCAGCGGTGCGGGAAAGTGGACCTTTACGGAGAGAAGAGATGAAGTCAGTTGCGATCGTGTTGGGTGCGGCGGTGTCGGCGGTGTCGGCGGTGTCGGCGGGTGTCGCGGCGGCGCAGTGCGGCGATACGTACACGACGGATCTGTTAGCGGGGTTCCGCGCGATCGGCAATCCGCAGTCGGGCGACGTTCAGAACACGGGCGACGCGTGGACGTTTCGGCGACAGACCGAGAGCGGTACGTTGCTGACGGGAACGGTGCTGCCGCCCGCGCTGCCGGCGGGGTACTGGGCGAGCCTGGACCAGCCCTTCACGGTGCCGTTGTTGGGGCCGGTGCTGTCGCCGAATCCGGCGGAGAATCAGGGGTACTTCCAGGACCGGCCGGCGTCGTTCACGGGGCTGTACATGCACCCGGGGTTCTCCGCGATGGATGTTTTCGTGGTGTTCTCGCCGGGCTCGCCGGTGACGATCCAGTCTGCAAGCGTGCGGATGGAAGTGATTGGCGACCTGAGCGACGGGGTGTCGTTCCGGTTGCTGGTCAGGCGTGGCGGGGTCGTTTCGACGCTGATCGGGCCGACCTCCGTGTTCTACACGGTGACGGGAAGCACGTTGGTAGCGGCGACGGGGTTGCCGCTCACGCTGAACCCGGGCGACGCGGTGTGGCTGCGGATCGATGGTCGCACGGGCGTGCTGACGGAAGACTGGGTGAACGCGAACGTGACGCTGACCATGAGCGGTGGGCCGGTGGTGCTGAGGCAGCCGCGGATTTCAAACGCATGCCTGGGCGACGTGGCCGAGATTTCGGTCGCCGCGGCGGGCTCGGGCACGCTGTCGTATCGGTGGATGCGGGGCGGCGTGCCGATGGTCGACGGGCCGGGGGATACTGGTTCGGTGATTTCGGGCGCCACGACGGCGACGCTGCACATCGCGGGGGTTTCGGCCCTGGATGCTGGCGAGTACGCGTGCGAGGTGACCGATTCGTGCGGCACGGCGTTGAGCCGCGGGGCGGCGCTGGCGGTGTGCCCGGGCGACTTCAACTGCGATGGCGGCGTTGACGGCGCGGACGTGAGCGCGTTCTTCGCGGTGTGGGAGGCAGGTGACCCCGCGGCAGATCTGACGGTCGATGGCGGCGTCGACGGGGCGGATGTGGAGTTGTTCTTCGCGCGGTGGAGCGGGGGTTGCTGAGTCCGGCGAGTCAGATGCGGTCGAACGTGAAGAGCGAGTGAACCGCGACATCGGGGAACGCGACCACCAGCACGACGGTGATGACGAGTGCGCAGAGAAACGTCATGATGATGGCGACGGCGCGGGCGTGGCGAAAGTGGAGGTACTCGTCGCCGGCACGCCACCACCACAGGATGGTCCAGAGCGGTAGGATCAGAGCCGACACCAGGGTCAGTCGTTGCGCGAACAGCTTTAGAATCGCATCGACCAACTGGCCGAGATCGTTCATCAGACCGGCGAAAAACAGGCCGCGGTACCCGCGGATGAGCGAGCCGATCGCTCCGAGTGCTTCAAACGCCACCCGGGGGAGCATGCACGCGATCGGAATTCCGATCATGCCGTACGCTGTAATGCGCACCACGTGACGTGGGAGGACGCGGGCTTGGCGCAGCGTGGCGGGCAGGAGCAGCAGCGAGACCGGCACGAACAGGTACGCGATCGCGTGGATGAGCAGCCATTCGGCGAACGGAGCGATCACGATGCCGCTTGAGGAGTACGGCCGGAACATTGTGCCGGGAAGAGCGGAGACCGAGATGCCCTGAAGGACGATCGGCCACAGGTTCGGGCGACCCGTCATCGTGCTTGGCGGAGCCCAGTTGTTCACCGCCATCGTCACGGCGGCCGTGCGACACAGCGTGATGACGAGTAACGAAAGAAGATAACAGAACAACGGCCCGATGATGGCGGCCGCGCAGGCACGGCGGAGATTCACTGGGTAGGTCATCCGCACCCAACTCCAGAACGCGCGGGGTTTGCGACTCCGCAGCATGGTTCTGATGAATGCCATGGACGTTGGGTTGGCCTCGTAGAAATCGGGCGGGGGCGCGAAGGCCTTGCTCAGAATGGTCGACCACTCAATTTCCAAGCCGCATTCGGAGCAAACTCCTGCAAGGGGACAACTGACTTCCCAGCGGGAGATCTCGCCAGACTGGTCATATCCGCAACGCGGGCATTGTGGGTGGTCGTGCTCCATTCGGGGCAAGCGTACCCGGTAGGTCATGCGGGGGCGATGTCAGGCGACCCGATTTGGCGGGGACCGAACAGCCGGGAATTGCATCCGGGTTGCGTGCCTGTCCGTACCCTTGGGTCCAATGACCACAGTGCTTTCGCCCATCAAGGTCGGACCGTATTCGTTGCCCAACCGGGTGTTCATGGCGCCGTGCACAAGATGCCGCGCCGACGCGGACCGTGCGCAGGGGGCGCTCAACGCGAAGTACTACGCGCAGCGAGCGTCGGCGGGGTTGATCATCTCGGAAGCGACGCAGATCAGCGTGGAGGCGATCGGGTATCCGGGGACGCCGGGGATTCACACGCAGAAGCAGGTGGCGGGGTGGAAACTGGTGACGGACGCCGTGCACGCCAAGGGCGGGCACATCTTCGCTCAGTTGTGGCACTGCGGGCGATCTTCACACAACGCGTATCAACCGAACAACGCGGCGCCGCTGTCGTCGTCGGCGTTGGCCAAGCCGGGGCAGTTGACCCTGCCGGATTTTTCGCAGGCCCCCCATCCCACGCCGCGGGCGATGACGATCGACGATATCAGGCGGACGATCGGCGACTACCGGCACGCGGCCGAGTGTGCACTCGCGGCGGGCTTCGACGGCGTGGAGCTGCACGGGGCCAACGGGTACCTGCCGGACCAGTTCCTGCGCGACGGGGTCAATCAGCGCACGGATGAGTACGGCGGGCCGATCGAGAACCGGGCCAAGTTCCACCTGGAGGCGACGCGGGCCCTGTGCGAGGTGTGGGGCGCTTCGCGCGTGGGCGTGCGGTTGTCGCCGTGCGGAACGTTCGGAGGGATGAAAGATTCCTCCCCGCGCGAGACGTTCGGATATCTGGTGAAGCAACTGGGCGGGCTGGGGCTGGCGTATCTGCACATCATGGAGGCCATGGAAGGGGACCTGAAGCACGGAGCGCAGGAGGTGCCGGGGTGGGAGCCGATCGCCGTGTCGTACTTCCGCCCGATGTTCAAGGGCACGCTGGTGACCAACGCCGGTTTCACGCTGCAGAAGGCCAACGCGTACATCCGCGAGGGCTGGGCCGATGCGGTGGCGTTTGGCGTGGCGTTCATCGCGAACCCTGACCTGCCCGAGCGGTTCGCACGAGGCGCGGCGCTCAACACGCCCGACCCCAGCACGTTCTACATGCCCGGAGAGAAGGGGTATACGGATTACCCGACGCTGGCGGGGTGAGAAGGGCCGCAACGCCGGCGGGTTCTGCGAATATTGTTTGTGCGTGAGCCCCGAAGCACTCCGTAAACTCCTGGACGCCCAGCATGTGGCCGTGCGCCTCGTGACCAACGAGGAGCCTGAGGCCCGCGACGCGATCTTCACGGTCGCGGCGGAGATGAACCTCACCCCGTGGCTCTGGTCCGCCACAGACGGGTTGCGGCAAGGGTGGTTGGCGGATCCGCAGCCCATCCCCGGGACGGCCAACGCGGGGGCGGCGCTCACGTACCTGAAACTCAATCTGACGCAGCCCTCGCTGTGCATCTTCCTGGACCTGGCGGATCATCTGGACGACAAGCTCGTGGTGCGGACGTTCCGCGAGTTCATCGAGCATCTGCGGAGCGTGAACACCGGTTCGGCCAGATCGCGGGACACGGCGCACGGGTCGCGGCTGGCGATGATCGACTACAAGGAGACGGTGCCGGACGTGGTGGGGGCGCTCACGACCCGCTACTTCATCGCGCAGCCCAACGACGAGGAGATCGAGGCGATCGTCAAGAAGACGCTGCGGCTGATGAACGAGGAGCAGGCTGTGCGCGTGGACGGCATGGGGCGGAGCGATGTGGACACGCTGGTGATGCAACTCCGCGGGCTTTCGCGCCGGCAGGTGGCGCAGATCGTGGCCGAGGTTGTCTCGGAAGATCGGCGGCTGTCTCCGGATGATCTCAAGCGGGTGGCCTCGGCCAAGCGGCGGCTGTTGCAGGACGCGGGCATTCTGGACGCCGTGGATGCGCCCACGACCATGGACAACATCGGCGGGCTCAACCGGCTCAAGTCATGGTTGGCGGCGAGGACCAAATCGTTCGAGCCGGCCGCGAAGGACTTTGGTATCAAGCCGCCTCGGGGCGTGCTGCTGCTGGGCGTGCAGGGGGCGGGCAAGAGCTTGGCGGCCAAGGCGATTGCGACGGCGTGGACTCGCCCGCTGATGCGGCTGGACCCGGGCGCGCTGTACGACAAGTTCATCGGCGAGAGCGAGCGGCGGCTGCGCGATGCGCTTCGCCAAGCCGAGGCGATGAGCCCGGTGGTGCTGTGGATCGATGAGATCGAGAAGGGGTTCGCGTCCGCCGCGGGGCAGAGCACCGATGGCGGCTTGTCGCGTCGCATGTTCGGCACGCTCCTGACGTGGATGCAGGAGCACACGCACCCGGTGTTCCTGGTGGCGACGGCGAACGACATCGAGGCGTTGCCGCCGGAGCTGCTGCGCAAAGGGCGGTTCGATGAGATTTTCTTCGTGGACTTGCCGCGGCGCGAGGCGCGGCGGGAGATCTTCGCGATCCACCTGCGCCGCCGCAAGCAGGACCCGGCGAAGTTCGATCTGGATGCGCTGGCCGATGCGAGCGAGGGGTTCAGCGGCGCGGAGATCGAGCAGGGTGTGATGGCGGCTCTCAACGAGGCGTACCCGAGCCGCGCGACGCTGACCACCGAGCGGGTGCTCAGGGAAGTGAGGCAATCGCCGCCGCTGTCGGTGACGATGCGGGAGAAGATCGAGGATCTGCGGGAGTGGGCGAAGGGGCGGTGCGTGATGGCGGAGGAGTAGTGGGCGTGCGGTGCCAATAGGCCGGAGCTTGAAGTCCAGATTCAAGATTCAAGATTCCAGATTCAAGCGTTCAGGGAACGCACGAGGATTGAGGAGGCGTATCGAGTGATTCTCGCGTACGCCGTTCCGAATGAGGGAATCAATTTGAATGGAGGCAGTTGGGCATGAAGTACGATCGGTTTGAGTCGCTGCCCGTATGGCAGGCGGCGATGGAAATGGGCGTGCGGGTGTTTGCGTTGACCGATGACGCTTCTTTCGCGGCGTTGGGGGACCTCAAGAGTCAGTTGCGTCGAGCGGCGTTGAGTGTGTCGAACAACATCGCAGAGGGGTTCGAGCGGGGTACGAATGCGGAGTTGCTGGCGTTCTTATACATCGCGAGGGGGTCAGCGGGTGAAGTGCGGTCGATGCTGCGGTTCCTGGATCGGCTGCCGCGGGCGGTGCAACTGAGGGAAGAAGCAACGCTGTTGGTCGAGGTGTGTGAGAGTTGCTCGCGGCAGCTCCGGGGCTGGGCGGAGTCATTGCAGAGCTCGAGTTACAAGGGAACGCGGTACGTCACGGAGCAGGTTCGGGAACAGAACCAATCGAGCGAAAGGCGGCGGGAGTTGGAGGCCATGCTCGTGGCGGCGCAGCAAAGCGCGGTGGCCCGGTGGCTCAAGGAAGTCGAGAGTTCGCAGAAGTCACGCGCGGACAGAACGACGACGGACTGACGGTGATGCCATCAGCTCGGAATCTGGAATCTGGACTTTGGAATCTGGAGTCGCTGCTTCAAAGTGCTTTCTCCTTCGCTTGAGCCCTCATTCCGGATTGCTATCCTCGGGCATGAAAGCGATTCTGTTCGCCATTCTGGCCGGGCTCTGCTGGGGCGTGGGTGAGATATTCACCAAGTCGGCGCTGAACACTCAGAAGGTGGGGCCGCTGACGGTGCTGCTGGTGCGGACGCTGGCGACGGTGCCGCCGACGGTGGTCGCGTACCTGGTGTCGATGCACCTGTGGAAGTGGGAGAAGCCGGGGTGGGTGAGCGATGCCGGGTGGCCGGTGTGGCTGATGCTCATCGGCGGGTCGGGGCTGCTCGCGGGGTTCGCGGGCGTGTTCTTCTTCTACATGGGCCTGGCGTCGCCGGGCGGGGACATCTCGCGGATCCGGCCGATCGCGTTCGCGCTGTCTCCGGCGACGGCGGTGCTGCTGGGTTGGCTCGTCCTGGGCGAAGCGATGACGGTGCGCAAGGCGATCTCGGTGACGATGATCGTCATCGGGATCGTGATGTTGGCCGGTGAGAAGCACACGCCGGAACCGCCGGACCGTGTGGCCGTGATGGACTGAACCGAGCGGTGGGGGCGCGGGCGATCAGGACTTGGCCGCTTCGGTGAGGGCGATGTCGAGCACTTCGAGGAGGAAATCCAGGTCGGCGTCGGTCAGGCACATCGGGGGCTTGATGCGCAGCACGTTGCCGGCGAAACCGCCCTTGCCGATGAGGACGCCCAGGTCCTTGCAGCGCTCGAAGATCGCCGCGCACTGAGCGCTCGCGGGGGCCTTGGTGGCCCGATCGGTGACGAGTTCCACGCCGCACATGAGGCCGCGGCCGCGGATGTCGCCGATGAGGGCGTGCTTCTTCTTGAGGTCGTTGAGACCTGAGAAGAGCTTGGCGCCCAGAGTCTTGGCGCGGCCCTGGATGTTCTCTTCGAGCATCACCTGCAGGGTGGCGTGGCCCTGGGCCATGCTCACCGGATTGCCCCCAAAGGTGTTGAAGTGGATGCGGCTGGTGAGGGCCTTGGCGATCTCCGGGCGCGTCACGACGGCGGCGAGGGGGCAGCCGTTGCCGATGCCCTTGGCCATCGTCACGATGTCCGGGTAGACGCCGGTGCCGCCGACGGTCTGGAAGCCCCAGAAGTTCTCGCCGGTGCGGCCGAAGCCGGTCTGCACTTCATCGGCGATGCACAGGCCTCCCGCGGCACGCACGTGGCTGTAGACGTTCGCGAGGTAGCCGGGGGGCATCTCGACGACGCCGCCGACGCCCTGCATCGGCTCGGCGATGAACGCCGCGACCTTGCCGCTGGTGCCCTGCTTGATCAGGTCGAGCACATCGCCGGCGTACTTCTCGCCGGCCTTGGCGTCGTCGTACCCGTAGGGCCCGCGGTAGCGGTCGGGGAGCAGCGCGTGCTGGATGCCGAAGCCGTGGGCGATGTTGTACTTCCAGGTGCTGTGGGCGGTCAGTGCCATGGGCACGGCGGTGCCGCCGTGGTAGGCGTTGCGCAGGGCGATGACGTCGAAGTTGCCGGTGTAGGCGCGGGCCATGGTCACGGCCAGGTCGTTGGCATCGCTGCCGGAGTTGACGAAGTACACGCAGTTCAGGCCCGATTCCTTGGGGAACGTGGAGGCGAGCAGCTTGGCGTACTGCGCGATGGTGGGGTGCAGGTAGATGGTGGTCGTGTGCTGCAGCGTGTGGTTCTGCCTGTCGACCGCGGCGATGACCTTGGGGTGGCAGTGGCCGATGCTGACGGTGACGATGCCGCCGAAGACATCCAGGTAGCGGCGGCCGGTCTCGTCGAACAGGTATTGCATGTGCCCTTCAACGATCATCACCGGGTTCTTGTAATACGTGACGAGCGCGGGCGTGCAGAACTCCTGGCGCATCGCGAGCACTTCGGCCTTGCTGGGGCCGGTGTACGCAGTGGGGGTGTGCGAGCAGGGCGGGAGCGTGGGCGTGCGCGGAGCGGCGGCGGTCGTGGTCATTGGAGATTGTACGGGTACCGGTTCGTTCGGCGTTGCCGCAACGGCGTGCGAATGCAGCAGGGAACGAGCCGGGGAATGAACCGGGCTCGGAGCCGTTCGCGGCGGATGAAACAGCGGCGTTTTCGACGGTTTAACATGCAAGAAACGCACGAAGAAGGTCGCCCGCGCCTACCCTGTCTTCTGTTCTTGATACACACCAATCGCGCCCCAAACGGCGCGCCATTTCGGAGCAGAAACACATGCCTATTCGCATCGGAATCAACGGTTTTGGACGCATCGGCCGCCTGGTCTACCGCCAGTGTGCTGAGCAGGGGATCGAAGTCGTCGCCGTGAACGACCTCGTGCCCGCCGACAACCTCGCCTACCTCCTCAAGTATGACACGATGCACCGCCAGTTCATGCTGGGCGGCAAGCCCGCGGTGGTGAGCGCCACCGAGACGTCGTTCACCGTGAACGGCAAGGTCACCAAGACGATGGCCGAGAAGGACCCCGCCAAGCTCGGTTGGAAGGACCTGGGCGTCGACTACGTGCTGGAGTCCACCGGCCTGTTCACCGACTTCGAGAAGGCCAGCCTGCACATCAGCGGCGGCGGGGCCAAGCGCGTGATCATCTCCGCGCCCACCAAGAGCGACGCGGCCCAGGTGCCCACGCTGTGCATGGGCGTGAATCACGAGAAGTACGATCCGGCCAAGCACACCGTGATCAGCAACGCCTCGTGCACCACCAACTGCCTGGCGCCCGTGGCCAAGGTCATCCAGGACAACTTCGGCCTGGAAGAGGGCCTCATGACGACGGTGCACGCCGCGACGGCCACGCAGCCCACGCAGGACGGCCCGAGCAAGAAGGACTGGCGCGGCGGACGCAACGCCTACCAGAACATCATCCCGGCGAGCACCGGCGCGGCCAAGGCCGTGACGCTGTGCATCCCCGAGCTCAAGGGCAAGCTGACGGGCATGGCCTTCCGCGTGCCCACCGCCGACGTGTCGGCGGTGGACCTGACCTTCAAGACCGGCAAGGACACGAGCCTTGCGGAGATCAACGCGGCGATGAAGACCGCCAGCGAGGGTTCGATGAAGGGCATCCTGGGCTACACCGATGAGGAAGTCGTTTCGAGCGACTTCATCGGCGACCGCCGCAGCAGCATCTTCGACGCCAAGGCCGGCATCGAGCTCAACAAGCGCTTCTTCAAGATCGTCTCGTGGTACGACAACGAGGCGGGTTACGCGACTCGCTGCGTGGACATGATCAAGCTCATGGCCGCACGCGACGGCGTCAAGTAAGACCCTGCTCAAGTTTGAAATCACATTCTCCGGCGCCGCTCCCCTCGGGCGGCGCCGGCTTTGTTTTTGGCGGCAGGTGGGATTGGTATGATTGGGCATGAACACCCGCAGTGCCGTCCTTTGGCCCGTCTATTCCGCTGCGTTGTGCGGCGTGTTGTGGGGGTGCGCGGGCGAGCAGGCCGCGGCGCCCGCGGAAGCTTCGCCGGGGACCTTGGCGTACGACCAGGCGATCTTCCATTCGCTGCTGGAGAACCACGCGAGCATCCGGCGCGAGGTCAAGATCCTTCCCAACGGCGCCGAGGCGACCACCGAATCGGACGATCCGCAGATCGCGGCGAAGCTCTACGAGCATGTGACGGCGATGAAGGGCCGGCTGCACGACGGCCGACGCGTGCGCCAGTGGGACCCGCTGTACGTGGCGATGTTCGACGAGGCGAAGCACGTGGATCTGGAGATCACCAGGACGGACAAGGGCATCAGGGTGCTGGAGACTTCGAAGGACCCGTACGTGGCGGAACTGATCAAGAAGCACGCCGCGGCGGTCAGCGGATTTGCGAATGAAGGATTCCCGGAATCCGCGCGCGAGCACCCGGTGCCGGCGCGTCCTTGAGGGGAAGAGCATGAGAGGCACGGGGCATCGTGGGGAGACGAAGCACCAGACGCCGCTGGCGGACCTGGCGCCGTTGCAGCGATTCTCCGAACGCGCGGGTGATTATGTGAAGTTCCGACCCACGTACCCACAAGCCGCGATTGATTTGATCTTGGACGGGCTGGGTGATCCGCGGGAGATTGCGGCCGCGGACGTGGGAGCGGGGACCGGGATTTCTGCGAGATTGCTGGCGGAGCGCGGATGCACGGTGGCGGCGATTGAGCCCAACGAGGCGATGCGAGAGGCTGCCGAGCCTCACGAGCGAGTGCGGTGGCTGGGCGGCACGGCGGAAGCGACGGGGCTGGCGGATGCGTCGGTGGGGCTGGTGCTGTGCGCGCAGGCGTTCCACTGGTTCCGCGCGGAAGAGGCGCTGCGGGAGTTCGTGCGGATATTGAGGCCGGGAGGGCGGGTGGCTCTGGTGTGGAATATCCGCGACGAGGCGGACGCGTTCACGTTCGGGTACGGCGAGGCGATGCACCGCGCGGCGACTGATCACGCCATCGACAAGGACCCTCAGACCGAACAACTGGCGGCGTCCCCGCTCTTCCGGGGATTTCGCGAGCTGCGCGCGGAGGGGATTCCACAGCGGCTCACGGCCGACGGACTGATCGGGCGGGCGGTGTCGTCTTCGTACGCACCGCGTGAGGGGCCGGCGCACGAGCGGATGGTGGCGGAACTGAGGGCGCTGCACGGGCGTCACGCGGACGCGTTCGGCTTCGCGAATCTGCGGTACGTGACCGAGGTGCACCTGGCGGAGCGGGCGTAGGAGGAACTGCTGATCACTCGGCGCGTGAAAAAAGCCGTCCCGTGGCTTCGGGACGGCTTTCTGGAAGTTGGTGCGCGGCCGGCGATGAACCGGATTCCGCGTGCGCGCAATGGCCGCGCGGTCGCGTCAGCGTCGGCGTCTGACGAGCGTCACGACACCCGCCATGCCCAGGGCGATGGCGCCGGGTGTGGGGATGACGTTGCTCGAGCCGGTGAACGCGGTGTTGGCAAAGAACGTCTGGAACGCGCCGCGCTCCCCGATGATCTCGGAGCCGCCCTGTGCGTTGACGACGTTGGAAAGAACGAACGTGCCGTCCTGCGAGGGGGCGAGCGACTTGCCCGCGCCCAGCTGCGCCTGGAGGCGTGGGCCCGCCGTGTAGGTGAGGCCCGTATTGCTGCTGAACTGGATGAGGTTGGTCGGCGCGAAGCGGAGGAATGTGCCGCCGCCGACCGTTCCGGTGATGATGTCGGTCCTGACATTGCCGGAGTAGTCGTAGATCGCGAACGTTCCCTGGACCGCGCCGCGGTAGAGTCCGCCGCCCAGGTCCTGCGCGGGCGCAAGGCTCATCGTGAGCGCGAGGCGCGCATTGGGGAAGTTGACAACCCCGAAGCCTTCGTTGGTGCCGTCAATCGTAAACGACAGCGGCGTGTTCTGGTTGAAGACCAGAAGTCCTGTGTCGACACCGCCGGCGTTGGCGATGTTGGTCATGGTCGCTCCGCCCGGGGGAGGAGAGAATGAAAACGAAATGACTCCGGCGCTCGCCATCGTGGCTGTAATCAGCCCCGACAGCACCGCCACGGTGCTACGTACGGACATACCGACCTCCTTCCTCCGGGTGGTTACGGAGGAATAGCCAACTTCCAGAAACGGCTGGCGAATGCCAACCGCAAGAGACTCCATCAGTTGTGGGGGATCGCCCGATCCTGTCGGAGCGCTATTCGCGCTCGCGGGCGTCAGCTTCAATATGCCACACGAATTCGAATTCTGCAACTTCTTTCCGTCATTTTCCGCAAAATTGTCATAATTCACCCAGACGGAATATCCGGCCCCGAACGTGGTCCGAAACGGCCGCGGGCCCGTGAAACACAGCCCGGCGAGAGGTCGGGTCGGGCCGAAGTTCGGCCTGACGCGGCCCGGAAAGACGGGGTACCCTGACGCTTCCCAACCCGATGCAAACGAAACTCAGAACGAAGTCGTCGGCCCTGA